>JALGWI010000102.1 GCA_025774245.1 bacterium | reverse complement strand
CGCCGGGCCCGGAGGGCCCGGCTCGATGACGTTTCCATCCAGAACTAAAGAGGATAGCACCCCGGGAACGGCGAGGCAAACCGATTTGGCCCGAGAGCTCTGTGGGAATCGTGTCGGCGGGGTGCGGGTGGGGTTCCGGCGCGGAGCGGGCGGGCACCGGCGGGTACCGGCTCCGAAGGAGTGGGCCTAGCGGCTCGGGACCGTCTCCTTCTCCTTCTTCTTCCCGCCGGAGTCCCCTCCTCGTCTTCCTCCTGAGCGCTCCTCACGCGGGGCTCCCCGGAGGCCGGGGGTCGCGGCGCGCGCCCCGACCCGCGCGCGAGGCGCCGGTACTCGACCTCGCGGCGGAGCTGCGCGACGATCATCTGGCGAAGCGTCATCCCGTCCTCGTCGCTGTCGCCGTCGGCCGGGTCCTTCGCGCCGAGGAGGTAGAAGAGGTCCTCCCTGGGCCGGCGCTCCGTCGTGAGCGCGTTCTTCCTCTGCTGCTCCAGAACGACACGGGCGACGAGCACCGCGATCGCGTAGCTCCCGAGCATGTAGACGATCCCGTGAGGAGCGACGAGCCCGAGCATCTGACCGCCGAAGAAGACGGTCACGCCCCAGAGAACCAGCACGGCCGTCTTCGGGTGGAGCCCGAAGCGGATGAGCCGGTGGTGGACGTGGGCCCGGTCGGCCGTCATCATCCCGCGGCGCGCGCGTGCCCTTCTGATCATCGTCGTGAAGACGTCGAAGGCGGGAACGATCATGCAGGCCGCGACCACGAGCATCGCCGTGCTCGCCGCGTCGTGGCGGCCGCCGATGATCGCGCCGCCACCCAGGAAGAACCCGAGGATCATGCTCCCGCCGTCCCCGAGGTAGATGTTCCCCTTCCGGTAGTTGTGCAGGAGGAACCCGAGCGAGCTTCCCAGGAGTCCGGCGGCCACGATGTAGAGAAGCGGATTGCCGGAGAGAACGCCCGCCGCGAAGAGGCCGATCGCCGCGATCGCGGAGATGCCGCCGGCGAGGCCGTCGAGGCCGTCGATCAGATTGACGGCGTTCATGAACGCCACGAGCCAGAAGACCGTGAGCGGATACCTGATCCAGCCGAGCCAGATCGACGGGCTATCGAGGAACCGGAACCGCTCGATCGCCACGCCGCCCGCGGTCACGCCGATGGCGACGACGACCTGCACGAGGAGCTTCGCCCACGGACGCAGGTTCACGCGATCGTCGAGCATCCCGAGAATGAGGATGGCGGAGCCGCCGGAGAGAAGGACGATGAACTCCCTCGCGATCCGCGGCGAGGCGTCGGCATAGAGACGGACCGTGAGGAACATCGAGACCGCCACGGTCGCGAAGATGACGAGGCCGCCGGTCGTGGGAACGGGCCGCGCGCGCGTCCGCCTCGAGCTCGGGTGGTCGACGAGGCCGACGCGTGTCCCGAGACGGGCGGCCGCGGGAATTAGAAGCCACGAAGCCGCCAGGGCGGACCCGAACACGACAAGCGACAACAGAACGGGGTTCAAACCGTCACCTCATCGAGAACCCGGTCGGGAACCTGTGAACGTACGCCCAACGTACCACACGCGGACGGCGTTGGGAAGGCTGGAGCCATGACAACATGGAAGAATTGGGTAAGTGAGGGTAGCCCCGGTCAGTCCCTCACAGCCTCGACGGGTCCGAAGCCGTGGCTACGTCGGGGTTCACGAGGTCGAAGGCGGCGGCGCGGGCGGCGGCCGCGAAGCGGCTCAGGGGGCTCGTTTCGTAGGCGAGCCAGCGATCTGCCGTCTCGCGCAGGGGCAGAGCCTGGGTCATCTCGTGCAGGATCTCGAGCCCGAGCACGTGCTCGGAGTGGGTCGTTGGCCCTGCGAGCCTCACTCCGCGCCACCCACAGTCGAGATCGGCGCGCGTCCAGAACCCCGTGTCGTACCGGTCGAGCACGAAGAGGAGTCCGCGCAGACACCGGTCGAAGAGGCCCGGGACGATCACCTCCGAGGTCGTCCTCGTGGCATCGTAGATCGCCCAGAGCGCCCGGATATGGCCGCCGAGCGTCATCGAGATCCGATACGTCATCGGATACTCCTCGACGAACGCGAGCGACGCGAGCCCTCCCTCGTCTCCGGGTTCGCCGACCTCCCGCAGGAACCCGGCGTCGCCGACCGGGACGCCGAAGCCGGGAATGGCGCTTCGGATCGCCTCCTCGGCGCCCTCGAGCCTCACGAGCGCTACGGCCCGCGCGAGCGCGCAGACACACTCGGCCTGGACCGCGCCCCCGAGCCACCCGTGCCCGAGCTCGCCCTTGAAAGCCTCGGGAGGATCCGGTATGGCCCAGCCCGCAAAGCTCCCCGGGATCGTCTCGAGGTTCCTGACGAGCCAGCGGCACGCGGAGTCGAAGCGGTCCCGCCGCTCCGACGTGCCCGACTCGAGATAGAGCTCGAGGTTCCCGAGCGCGTACCGGGCAACGTGCCCCGGCGACTCAAGCGGAACGCCATCGACCGACCGCGTCAGCGGGAGCCCCTCGTCGTCGAGGGGGCCTCGCGGGTCGGCCCACGATGCGTAATCGAGGTAGTAACCGCGGGGGGATCGGAGGTCGATGTGCCTCCCCCGCTTCGCTCCACGCTTCACGGAGATCCCTCCCGCCGCGCGTCCCCGAGAGTCGCGGTGCCATCGCGCGCCCGGTCTCGCGGCGCTACCCGACCGGCGCGGCGACGAACTCCAGGACGGTCGACGCTACGTAGTCCTTCTCCTCGTCGGTCAGGAGCGAGAAGATGGGAATCGAGAGCGTCTCCTTCGAAGCCCGCTCGGACTCCGGCATGTCGCCCTCGCTGTAGCCGAGCGTCGCGAAGCACTTCTGAAGGTGCAATGAGAGCGGGTAGTAGACCGCGCAGCCGACGCCCTTCGACTTGAGATGTGCGAGGAGGCCGTCGCGGTCGGCCACGCGGATGACGTACTGGTTGTAGATGTGACGCGCGCCGTCCATCTTGTACGGGGTCACGATGTCCGTGCCCGCGAAGCGGCCGTTGTAGTAATCGGCGTTCCGCGACCGCCCGTCGCTCCACTCGTCGAGGTGGTTGAGCTTGACGGCGAGCACCGCCGCCTGGAGCGCGTCGAGCCGGCTGTTCATCCCGATCGTCCAGTGGTGGTAGAGCTCGGACTGGCCGTGCTCGCGGAGGCTGATCAGGAGGTCGGCCATCTCGTCGTCGTCCGTCGTGATCATCCCGCCGTCGCCGTACCCGCCGAGGTTCTTGCTCGGGAAAAAGCTGAAGCACCCGGCGTGCGCAAGAGAACCGGCTCGCCTCCCCTTGTACTCGGAACCGATTGCCTGCGCGGCGTCCTCGAGCACGACGAGGTTGTGCCGACCGGCAATCTCGACGATCGGATCCATGTCGGCGCACTGCCCGAAGAGGTGGACCGGCATGATCGCCTTCGTCTTCTCGGTGATGGCCGCCTCGATCTTCGCCGGATCGAGGTTGTACGTCTTCGGGTCGACGTCGACGTAGACCGGCACGGCGCCTGCGCGCGAGATCGACCCGGCCGTCGCGAAGAACGTGTACGGCGTGGTGATGACCTCGTCACCCTTGCCCACGCCCCACGCCATGAGCGCGAGGAGGAGCGCGTCGGTGCCCGATGCGCACCCCACGGCCCGCTTCGTCCCGCAGTACGCCGCCACGCTCTTCTCGAACGACGCTACCGCCGGTCCCAGCTTGAAGCGCTGCGTCTCGACCGTCTCGGCGATCGCAGGATCGATCTCGTGCTTGATGGTGCGGTACAGCCTGACCAGATCCAGTAGAGGTACGTTCATCGGTGCCTTCCTCTCGGTTCTCAGGATGATCCGGTGGCGCCCAAGGCGCCGACGGCCCGACCGCCGGCCGCCACGAATACGTCCGCCATATCTATCAGCTTCCACTGCCTGTTTCAACGGTATTCCAGGGACGTCGCGGCGGTTGACACGCTCGTGACGTGCCTCTACCCTCGACACGTTGCACGTCGCGTGCCTGTTCGTTCCCGAACCGAGGAAGGCCCCGTCCGATGACCGGAGACCACTCATTGGGAGACCGTCGCTCACTGCGAGGCCGCCGCATCGCGCTCGTCTCGAATACCTCCTGGTACCTGTGGAACTTCCGGGGGGACACGATCCGTGCGCTCGCGAGCCTCGGAACCGACGTGATCACGATCGCGCCCGAGGACGAGTTCCGGTCCCGCCTCGAGGAGGTCGGCGCCCGGCACGTTGTCTGGCGGTTCGACCGGAGGAGCACCGCGCCCCTCGCGAACCTCGGCGCCCTCGTCCGTCTCCGCTCTCTCTATGGCAGGCTCTCGCCGGATGTCGTCCACCACTTCACGATCAAGCCGGTCATCCTGGGCGGCATCGCGGCCAGGTTCTCGCGCGTCCCGGGCATCGTGCAGTCGGTGCCGGGCCTCGGCCACGCGTTCTCGGAATCGAACGGCCTCCGCCTCCAGGCCCTCGCGGGGTACCGGTTCGGTCTCGCGGGGCGCGCGCGGACGATCTTCCAGAACGCAGAAGACATGGAGCGTCTCATCGGGAGCGGCGTCGCGTCGGCCGACCGGAGCGTGGTCATCAGGGGTTCGGGCGTCGACGTCGACCGCCTGGGCGCGATACCGCTGCCGGGTGCCTCGGTTCCCGGCGCGTCCGCACCCCCCGACGCAGCAGCGCCCTCGGGCGCGACCCGACCCGTCACGTTCCTCATGACCTGCCGGATGCTGTGGGCGAAGGGCGTGCGCGAGTTCGTAGAGGCCGCGTCGCTCGTGCGCGGAGACGGCATCCACGCGCGCTTCGTCGTCCTCGGCGATCCCGACGAAGGGAACCCCGCCACCGTTCCCCGCGAGTGGCTCGAGGAACTCGCGCAGGGCGACGACGTCGAGTGGAGGAGATTCCGCGAGGATGTCACGCCGGACCTCGCAGAGGCCGACGTCGTCGTCCTTCCTTCTTACTACGGAGAGGGCGTGCCCAGGTCCCTCCTCGAGGGAGGCGCCGCGGGACGCGCGCTCATCACGACCGACACGCCGGGATGCAGTGACGTCGTCGAGGATGGCGAGACCGGTCTCCTCGTGCCGTGTCGGGACGTGGCCGCGCTCGCGGCTGCAATGGAGAGCCTCGCGCGCGATCCGGACCTCCGAAGAAGACTGGGAACGGCCGCGCGTGATCGCGTGCGTGCTGAGTTCTCCTCCGAGAAGGTGGTCGAGGAGACGCTCGCGGTCTACCGGCGTGTGCTGGAGGAGGCGCAGAAGTGAAGCAACCGATCCGACTCATGCACATCATCACTGGACTCGAGATCGGCGGAGCGGAGCGGTCGCTCCACGAACTCCTGCGCGCGACCGACAGGGACCAGTCCGTCGTTGAGGTCGTCTGCCTCACGCGTGAGGGCCCCATCGGGGAACGGATCCGTGCCCTCGGTGTGCCCGTGCACGCGCTCGGCCTCTCCCGCTCGATGCCGAATCCCCTCGGGATCGTGAGGCTCTCCCGGATGATCCGCCGGTTCCGACCGGACGTGATCCAGACCTGGATGTACCACGCGGATCTTCTGGGGGGACTCGCCGCGAAGCTCGCCGGCGGGGTTCCAGTCGCCTGGGGGATCAGACACTGCGACTTCGACTGGAGCGTCACGAGCGCCCGAACGCGACACGTCGTCAGAACTTGCGCGCGGCTCTCCCGCCGGCTTCCGCGGCGCATCGTGTCGAACTCCCGGGCCGCGAAGGAGGTCCACGCGTCGATGGGCTACGACGCGTCCAGAATCGTCGTGATCCCGAACGGGTTCGATCTCGATATCTTCCGGCCCGATCCGGAGGCGCGCCGCGCGGTCCGGAACGAGCTAGGGGTCCCGGACGACGCGGTTCTCATCGGCGCGGCGGGCCGTTTCCATCCGGTGAAGGGACACGCCACGTTCGCGGAGGCGGCGGGGCTCCTGGCGGAGCGCGACGCCGCCGTGCGATTTCTCCTTTGCGGAGACGGAGTCGACGAGAGCAACGTCGAGCTCGCCAGCCTCTACGACTCGGCGGTCCTCCGGGGTCGTGTGTCTCTGCTCGGGAGGCGCGACGACATGCCGCGGGTTCTCGCGGCGCTGGACGTCGCGACGTCGCCCTCGTACGAGGAGGCGTTCCCGCGGGTCGTCGGGGAGGCGATGGCCTGCGCCGTCCCGTGCGTCGCGACCGACGTCGGCGACTCGTCCGTCATCGTCGGGGAGACAGGCCGGATCGTGCCGCCTCGCGACCCGGGGGCGCTGGCAGACGCCTGGGGTGAGCTGGTCGCACTCGAAGCCAGAGGGAGAGAGGCGCTGGGAGAAGCCGCAA
>JALGWI010000101.1 GCA_025774245.1 bacterium | reverse complement strand
TCCCGCCGGTCTTGCGAGCTTCCGCGGACTTCAGGTCCTCGGCGAGCGGACGAGCGTCTACAGCGTCGAGGGGCTCGACGAGGACTCGGTGCTCGCCGCCTACGGGTTCGAGGGACAGGGAGTGGGAGTGGGATGGATGAGGACGGCGGCGCGGGACCTCTACGGCGAGAACACGCTCGTCGCCGGCTACGGCAGGGCGATGCCGGTCGACGGGCTCGAGGCCGGCCTCTCCGTCAAGCGCTTCTCGATCGACGCGCCGGGCTACGACTACTACAACGACCCGCCGCAGGAGCGTCTGGACGGCGGGGGCGGTCGTGAGGAACCTGGGCGAGCCGAAGCTCAAGCTCCTCAGCACGACCGAGGAGACCGACCCGGTCTACACCGAGTTCAGGCTCGGCGGGACGTACCTCTTCAGAGAGGTGATGCTCCTGAGCGTCGAGTGGCGCGTTCCGCGCAAGGTTCCCGCGTACTACCAGGGCTCCACGAGTCTGAACGCCGGCATCGAGCTCTGGTTCTACGACGCGTTCGCGATCAGGACCGGCATCAACCGCGACAGGATCGCGGCGGGCGTCGGAGTCAAGGCGAAGTACTTCAGGGTCGACGTCGCGCTCCTCTCGGAGCGCAGGATCGGGAGCCTCTACAGGCTCTCCGCCATCTTCACGTGGTAGGACGATGAGAAGACGGGCAGCGCCCTACATCATCACGCTGATCGCCGCGGCCGTGGTCGTCCTCGCCGGACCCGCCACCGTGTCCGCGCTCACGACCCTCGAGGGTTACACGTCGCTCACGGCCGACATCAGGAACTCGGGCGGTGGCGACCCTTCGTGGGCGATGGACAACCCGCATCTCTACGCGGAGCTGATGCTCCGTTCAACGCCCGTCGCGGACCTCGAGACCTACCTCAAGCTCTGGACGGAGTCGAATCGCTGGGTCGACGACGTGCCGGAGACGTGGCTCTTCCTCCGTGAAGGGCACATGCGATACCGCTGGGAGAAGGCGGAGACGCACCTCTTCTTCGGGCAGAACAGGTTCTGGCTGAACTCACCGCTCCTCGATGTCGTCAACGCGGACGCCGTGAAGCACGACGACTACGGGCCGAGAGCGCAGGGCGTCCGGCTCGACTTCTGGGACGTCTACGGGCACTCCGGCGTGGCGTTCACGAGCGAGCGGAGCGACTACTTCACGCGGGCCTACGACGCGATCCCGGAGTCCGAGCAGGCGTACTACCCCGGGATGACAGTCGGGGACACCCTCGCGAGCAGAACGGACGACTACAGCGCCTTCCGGGTCACGGGAGCGTTTCCCGGCCGGCGCGGGTTCTACGGCGTGACCTACGGCCGGAAGGACTACATCCGCTACAGCGACGGGCTCTACCACGCGCGGCCTGACCTCGACTACGACCAGGTGATCGCCGCCGACCTCGAGCTGGCGATGGGCGAGATATGGTCGCCGCTCTCGCGGTTCGGTCGCATCACGTGGACGACGGAATACGGGCGGAACCTCTCCGGCTCGCTCTCGCTGCTCGAGAACCCGCGGCCGAACGGCATCAAGACAGAGATCCGCGACTTCGGAATCGGCCACGCCTTCCGGTTCGTGGGGTCGTACGAGCGCTACGGGTCCGACTTCTACACCGACGGCCTCGCCGCCGGCGACCGGCGCGATCTGAACGACTACTCGAAGTGGTACCTCGAGGGCCGTTACCGCGTGCCCGTCGAGGCGGTCAACATCACCGGGTGGGTTCTGCACGCGGCGCCCGACCATCCAGGCCTCACGGGCTACGCCAAGTCGGTCGGGACGATCGACGAGTGGGGGATCTGGTCGTACGTCGAGTTCGTCAACGGGTTCACCGGGACCGTCGAGTACAAGGTCTACGAAGACAACAACGGAATCTGGCCGGGCCTCTTCTTCGAGGTGACGGGAGAGAACCGGCTCGTCAAGCTGAGGGCGCAGTTCGGGATCAAGGACATCGACTCGGTGTACGAGATCCAGGCGTTCGCGTTCGAGGCGAACGTGAACCTCTCGGACAACTGGAAGTTCTACTCGCGAGTCATGAACGTCGACGAGAAGACGGAATCGAGACAGACGGCGTTCATGCAGCTCAGGTATCTCGGCTGGACGGGAGCCGAGTTCTTCATGGAGTTCGGAAACGGGGGTCACTCGGACGAGCTCGTGAGAGACGGCGACTTCGTGACCCACGGTTCCGGTTCGATAACGGAGATGGCTTTCAAGACGTTCCTGAGGATCTACTATTAGGGGCGCGGTCCGGCGCATGGCCGGATCGCGATGCAGGAGAGCGGCGCCTCGAGCGCCCGACACGGAGAAACGAACATGAAACACCGGAGTCACGTCGGGGCAGCACTGATCGCGATGGCGATCGTCTTCCTCGGCTCGTGCCCTTCGCCCGCCGGTCTCGCGGGAGTGGAGGGCGACGTCGAGTTCTCGTACGACGATCCGTACGCCGGGAGCGTCGCGGTCGCGGGCGACTTCAACGGCTGGAGCATGGAGGCGACTCAGCTCGAGATGGACGAGGAGGGGATGTGGAGGGTCGTGGTCGACATCGAGCCGGGGCAGTACGGGTACAAGTTCGTCGTGAACGGATCCCAGTGGATCGCCGACCCCGACAACCCGAAGCTCGTGGGTGACTACGGGAACTCGGAGCTCGTGGTCGGCGACGACGGGGAACCGGTGGTGTCCGCCGGGGGCGTCGAGGTCGTCTCGAACACGGGCGTAAGCTCGCGCGTGAAGCTGGACGGGTGGTACCGAGCGACCTACCAGACGGTCTCCCAGGTGCCGAGCGACCCCAGGTGGCGGCTCGAGAGGCCGGAGCACGAGGTCTTCCTGGGCATCAACCCGACGGTCAACCAGCAGGTCAAGGGCAACGCCACGCTCCGCCTGAACACCGGGATGGGTGACATCAAGGAGCTCGCCGCGGAGTTCTACAGCGGGAACATCAACCTGATCGGCGGCCCCTTCTCCGTCCTCGGCTATTACAACGAGGAGGAGGTCCAGTTCGACAACCCGATCGAGCAGCTGGGCCACATCGACCTCCGAGGTACGATTACGACGGAGCACATCCCGTTCGGGCGCGGGACGCAGGGCATCAAGCTCGACACGGACATCGGCGGTTCGAGCCTCCAGCTCGTCTACTCGAACGTCCACGACTACAGCATCTACAATGACCCGCTGGTTTACGACAACACGGGAACCGACGTCATCGGCGCCAGGTTCAAGTGGCCGACGGGACCCGTGACGCTCGGCGCGACGTGGACATCGGAGCGGGACGCGTGGTGGGTCAAGTACGGCGGCGAGAACGCGATCCCCGAGCTCGACGACTACATCGACCAGACCGGGAGCACGAGCGACTGGTTCGAGCTGGTGACCGCGAACCAGCTCGGGGGCGTCGACGTCTTCTGGCCCGCGCTGGGCGAGCTCCTCGGGCTCCACGGCGAGTTCGCCTACTACTCGTACCGCGCGAAGTGGGACATGGGGAACAAGGAGAAGATCGAGGGCACCGACCTCTCGAACGGCGAGATCGACGTGCCGGTCGGGAGCACCGACGGTCGGGTGGGCAAGCTCCGAATGACGAGCACTCCGGCTCCGCCCGCCTGGCTCCGGCTCGACGTGACCTACTCCAACATCGATGGCATGAACGAGAACGAGGAGTTCATCTCCTTCTGGCCGACTCCCTGGGGCATCGAGCCCAGACGTCAGTACACGGACGTCGGGTGGGACGGCTCGCCGCTCGTGCTCGACGTCTACGGACCGGCGCCGGTCCGGAAGGACTGGCTGACCGAGTTCGACGGCAGGTTCACACTCGGCATCTTCGATGCCCTGCTCGAGTTCGACGCTGCGTGGCTCGACTGGACCTATCGAGGGTCGTATCTCGGCGGCGACCCGGACACCGCCTTCCAGTGGAAGGGCGAGAGCAACCGGTTCGCGTTCATGGCGAAGGCCGACATGAGCGGCGACAAGAAGCTCTGGACCGACATCCGCATGGAGGTTCTCGACTTCAGCTTCGACGAGGAAGGCACAGTGATCCCGTACGACTCGTTCGAGTTCATCCTGCGAGGCGAGGCCGGCTTCAATCCGAGCCTGAGCATGCTGGCCGACCTCCGCGTGATGTCGTACGATCACGTGCCCGACGCGGACGGGACCGGCTACCACTACAAGACGTTCGGGTCCGCATACGTCGCGCTCATCTGGGCGATCAGGGAGAACATCCAGGCCAGGGTCTACTACGGCGTCGATCCCTCGAGCTACGTGGACACGCCGGTCGAGGGTCGGGGGAACGGTCGCGAGCGCTGGCGCTCGCAGTACCGGTGGACACACGGCGAAGCGGACGAGATCGACGCCGAGCAGGCGCTCTCGAACGCGAGGCCGGTCGGCATCATGGCCGTCTTGACGTTCTAGCGACGGCGCGAACGGCGCTCCGGGAGCCGACCGCTGGGGGCTCGACCCCGCCGGCGCTCCACGGGGGAGGTGGAGGACGTGAGGAAGGTGACGACTCTGACGACATTGAGGCGACGCGTGCTGGTGGCGCTCCTGCTGCTCCCGGCGCTCGTTCTGTCTTCGTGCACGAGCAGTTTCCTCGGCATCGTGAAGGACCGCCTCCCGCCGCCGTACGAGGCCGGTGACGGCTATAAGTTCAGCTACTACGCGCCGTCGTCGCGCTTCGTGACGCTCGCGGGCAACTTCAACAACTGGGGCGGGACGCTCGTCGGCCGCTACGATCCCACGATCGGGATCATGTACGACGACGACGGCGACGGCGTCTGGGAGATCGTCGTTCCCCTGCCGCCAGGCAGGTATCAGTACAAGTTCGTCATCGACGGCGGCGTGCGCTGGGAACTCGACCCGAACAACCCCGACACGGATTACGAGAGCGGGATCGAGAACTCGCTCGTGATCGTTTCGCAGAACATCGCGTACGTATCCGCAGTCATTACCGGGACGATGATCGGGACGACCGGCGATCTTCCCGCCGAGCGGGCCGCGCGCGATGCAGCTCCGGCGGAGCTCAAAGAGGTCGTCTTCGAGTACGTGAACGACGCAGCCGGCCAGGTCTACCTCGCTGGCACGTTCAACGACTGGAGTCCCGACGGGCTCGCGCTCGAGAGGGGCGAGGACGGGATCTTCCGGACTACGGTCGAGCTCGCTCCCGGGCAGTACGAGTACAAACTCGTCGTCGACGGGACGTGGATGGAGGATCCCGCCAATCCTGAGTCGATCGACGATCCCTACGGCGGGAAGAACTCCGTCCTGACGGTGGAGTGATCGCCCATGCCGGGGTCCAGGGTCTCAGAGAGCGGGCAGGCTGGCGCGACGGACGCGCATTCCGGGTCCAGCGCCAAGAGGACCCGGCCACGGTGGCCGGGTCTTCGCGTCGGACGCGGAGGCGACAACCTCACCGCCTACACGTTTCTCGCTCCGTTCATCATCATCTTCGCGGTCTTCCTGGCGTTCCCGGTTCTCTACTCTCTCTACCTGGCGCTCCACCGGGTTCCGGTCGACTCCTTTGACATCTTCGGAGGGCTCACCTTCGTCGGGTTCGCGAACTTCACGAAGCTCTTCGGCGACGTGAAGTTCTGGTGGTCGGTCCTCATGACCCTCTACTACGCGGCGCTCATCATCCCGTCGGGGATCGCCGCGTCGCTCGCGCTCGCCCTCCTCCTGAACAACCGGCTGAAGGCGGTGGCGGTCTATCGCAGCGCGTTCTTCATGCCCTACGTGCTCGACATGCTCGTCGTCGGCATCGTCTGGACGCTCATCTACAGCCCGCACGTGGGGATCCTCGTCCGGATCTTCGAGAGCGTCGGGATCACCGCGTTTTCGGAGAAGGGGTTCCTCGGCATGCCCGCGTGGGCGATGCCGTCGGTCGTGGTCGCGAACGTGCTGAAGGGCGCGGGATTCGGGATGATCCTCTACCTGTCGGCGATCCAGAATATCCCGGGCTCGCTCTACGAGGCGGCGGAGATCGACGGCGCGACGCCCTGGCAGCAGTTCCGATCGATCACGCTTCCGCTCGTGAAACCCATCACGCTCTTCATGGTGATCATCGGGACGATCGCGGCGCTCAATGCGTTCGTCGAGGTCTACGCGATGACGGGGGGCGGGCCGAACGTCGACGTGGGCGGACGCGCTCTCGGCGTGACGTGGGTGACCGGCTACTACGTCTTCGACACGTTCTACACGCAGTTCAAACTCGGGTACGCGGCGGCGATGTCGTACGTGCTTCTCGGGCTCACACTCGTCGTGTCGCTCGTGAACAGACGGTTCCTGCGGGCGGAAGAGGTCTGACGGTGTGGTCTGACGGACGGAGCAAGTCGGATGGAGTCAGTCGGATGAGGTTCAGCCGATGAGCGCGAGGACCCACACGAAGGCGCAGGCGTTGAGGCGCGCGCTGGTCTACGTCGGTCTCACGATCGCGGCGGTCGTGGT
>JALGWI010000014.1 GCA_025774245.1 bacterium | reverse complement strand
TGTTGCTTACGGCGAGCGGACCCGCCGTGCAGACGACCGGTCACGACCGGCAGCGAAGTGGGCTCGCAACCACCTCCTTTCACATTGCTCGGACCCGGCCCGCGAGACTCCGGCGCGCCGACTCCTCCGTCCAGAGACACCTATCCATGCGCGCAGTCAGAAACCTCCGCACGTCTCCTCAGAAGGCGAACGCTTCATGGACTACGTGCATATATTATATCATAGGGCAGGGGGTATCGTCAAGCGTGCCTCGGGCCTCAGGGATGCCTCCAGGCGGCCCCCGCGTGGCCTCCGGAGCCCCGCGTGATGGCCCAGCCGCTGGGGCCTCTTCGGACCCATCCGGCGGGGCAGGTTCAGCAGGTGAGGTGGAGGCAGGCCGCCACGCCGCCCTTGGGCGCCAGGCGGTTGTACGTCTCGACGGCCCGGTCCGTCGGCTCGATGACGGTCTCGATGCCGCGTTTCGCGAGGGCGCGGATCGTGCTTCCGGGGACCTTCATCATGCCCGGGCTGCCGGTTCCGACGACGAGGATGCGCACCGCCCCCTCGGCGATCGACTCGAGGTCGTCGGCGGCGAGGCGGTGGCCGCTCTTGCGCCACCAGTCCGGGATGACACGGTCCGGCAGGACGATCACGTCCGACGTGTAGACCTGGCCGTCGACCGTCACCGTGCCGAACGCGTAGTGTTCGATCCTGGGGGGCATGGCTCCTCCCCCGTCGCGATCGCTCAGGAGTTCGACGCGACGAAGCGCGCGATCGTGCGGTCGTAACTTCTCTCGTCTTCCTTGCTGAAGAAGCAGCCCGGAACTTCCCCGAGCTTCAGGTGGTACCGCATGCACTCGCAGCAGAGACCCTTGCGGCTGCACGGCTCGTAGGTGCAGGTGCACGCTTCGAGGTTCGCGTCCCGGTTCGTGCAGAAGTCGCCCAAGTCGGTCCGTCCCCTCTCTCCCGGCTGGTCGGTCGTACATCGAAACGCCCGGCGGTGTGTCCGCCGGGCGTCCCTGTCTCTTCGATCCGAGGGCTAGACCTCGCTCCGGTGTCGATCCCGGAGCTCTCCGGTCTTGCCCTTGTTCCACCCGCTGACGCGGGAGAAGTATCCTGTCACCCGGGTGATCTGGTCTACGTCCTTCCCCTGGGAACAGGCCGTTCTCAGCGTCTCCACGGTGTTCTTTTCGACGGCGTCGAAGGTGCAGTGCGTGAGTGTCTGGAGCCTGTCGTTCCTGATGAGAACACCCTTGTCATCCAGCTGGTAGTCCCACTCCTGCTGCGAGTCCATCCAGCCGGTGAGCTCCTCAAGCTTCATTGACACCCCTTTCTTGTTGTCACCCCGGTGTACTGCTCTGATTCGCTCAGGCGGTTTTGGATTCGGTTGCCGCGGCATTGAGGTCGGTGACGAGAGCCTCGACCTCGATACCGTGGGCGGCGGCGCCTTCGCCGATCGACTCGAACGCGGCGACGGCGCACCCGATGCAGTGCAGTCCGTGCTTCATGAAGACGGGGATCGTCTCCGGGTGCTTCTTGACAACGTCGCTGATCGGCATGTCCTTCGTGATCACCTGGTCCGTCATGTGGATCTCCTGTCCGTTTCAGGTCCACGGGTCGACGCGGGAATCCTACCTGAGTCAGGCCTCACCGCGCAAGGGCTTCTTCCAACCTAGCCGGCGAATTCCTCTCCCGCAAGTCTCCTCCTGAGACGGGCTCTGAGGGCGATCTCGGCCAGGATCGCCAGGACAGCCAGGACCGGGAATACCACGAAACCGGCCGCCGGGATCACCTTCAGGATCTCGAGGACGGCCGCCATGAGGCCCATCGCGACCCCGAGGAGCATGACGAGCCCGATCTGCCGGGCCTGGCGGGTCTTCTCCAGGGCCTGCGAGAGCGGCAGGTACGCGGAGGCCATCGAGAGGAGCGCGAAGGCGGTCATGGCCAGGAGGAAGACCATGAGGACGTAGAGCGCGGCCTTCGCCGGTGGCATCACGAAGGCCAGGAGGACGAAGAGCACCGCGTAGAACGGGGCCAGGTAGCGCCAGATGATGAGCTTCCGGGCGCCCGTCACGATCGCGGCCCTGCTCCTGGTCGGGGCCGCGTAGAAGATCCAGCTCGCCTGCCACTGGTCCGACTGGGAGAGCGCCGTCGCGAAGAAGAGCGTGATGAGGACGCTGTAGAACCCCAGGAGCTGCTGGGCCGGGAGGGCGTTGCCCTCGATCTGGCGTCGCACGAACGGGTCGCCGAGCCCGCCCGTGATGAGGCCGTAGATGTAGACCGCGGCGGGCAGGCCGTAGGCGGGGTAGATTCTCGCGCGGAGCTTCCTGTCCCGGGTCATGTAGCGACGCATGAGCTCGAACCCCGCGCGCTCCTCGTCGGTCCGGCAGAGCGCGATGCCGAGCCGCGCGAAGCTCCGCCTTGGGGCGCCCGCGACCTCGGCGGCCTTCGCCGACGTGGTCGCGAGCTCCGCGATCCTCCTGGAGTAGTCGAGCGAGATCGTGTTCATGGCTCCGCCGATCAAGGCCACGGCGCTCCCCGCGGCGAGGAGCGTGAGGATCGCCGTCTGCCCTCCCCCGCCGGCGCTCGTGGCGAGCTCGATCGCTCCGGCGAACCACGCCGGCGGCGCCCCGTAGACCCACGGTCCGCGGTCGAGCGAGAGCACCGTGACGTCCTCCGCGAGCACCCTCGGGAGGAGGACGTAACCGAGCACGATCACGAGCGTCGAGAGCGAGTGGACGTAGGTGATCGCCCTCGTGAACTTCTCGTAGTTGAAGACCCTGAGGGCGACCGAGTAGATGAGCACGACGAGCGCGGCCGTCGTCTGGCAGGCGACGAGGGCGACGACGAGGTAGATCGCCCCGAAGCCCACGCCCGGATCGAACGTGATTCCGCCGACGACCGCCGCCGGGATGGAGAGCGAGAACGACGTCGCCGTCACGTAGAACGCGAGGTTCGCGATCTTGGTCCAGAAGTACGTCCGCGAGGAGACCGGGCGGTGCGCCAGCACGTCGAAGTCGTCGGGATGCACGACGACGGAGCTGTACTCCATGATGACGAGGAGGGCCGTCATGAACATCGCGGCCGAGAGCGTTAGGAGCGAGAAGAGAAACGGGTCGGCCGTCGACACGAGGGCGACGGCGAGGAGGGTGCCCATGACGATGTAGGTGATGAACGCGGCGACGAGCGGTGGGAACTTGCTCCTCCGACCGTGCGAGAGCCGCGACGAGCGCAGGTCGAGCTTGATGCTCGCGATGAGGAGCGCCTTGAACTGCTCCCGGTCGAACGTCCCCTCGCCTCGTGCCGTCCCCGGTCCGGGGCTTCGCGGTCGCATCGCGCTACTCCCCCGCCGTCCCTGTCACGCTCTCGGTGAAGGCTCTGACGATCTCGTCGAGGTCGCCGGGTGACGTGAGGTTGCTGAAGACGTCCTCGAGCGAGCCCTGGTGTGTGAGGTCCTTGAGCTCGTCGATGTCTCCGTCGGCGATGATCTCGCCCTTGTTCAGGATGACGACGCGGTCGCACACCTTCTCGACCACCTCGAGGACGTGCGAGCAGTAGAAGATGGTCTTCCCCTGGGAGGCGAGCTCGCGGAGGAGCTCCTTCAGGACGAGCGCCGTGTTGGCGTCGAGCCCCGAGAGGGGCTCGTCGAGGAAGAGCACGCTCGGGTTGTGGATGAGCGCGCCGGAGATGAGGACCTTCTGTTTCATTCCACGGGAGAACGTGTTCATGAGGCGGTCGGCGGCGTCGGCGATGCCGAAGAGCTCGAGGAAGGTGCCGGCCTTCCGCGCGGCCTCGTCGCGGTCGAGGTGATAGAGCCGGGCGACGAGCGAGAGGTACTCGTTCGGCGTCAGGCTCGTGTAGAGGGCGCCGGTCTCGGGAACGACGCCGATCCGGCTCTTGGCCTCGAGCGGGTCGGCCGCGATGTCGTACCCTTCGATGATCGCCCGTCCGCCCGTCGGCGCGAGCATCCCGGTCGCCATCTTGACGGTCGTCGTCTTCCCGGCGCCGTTCGGCCCGAGGTAGCCCAGGATCTGCCCTCGCGGGATCACGAGGCTCACGTTCCGGACGGCCTCGATCTCTCCGAAGGCCTTCGTCAGATTCTCGAAGACGATCGCCCCGTCGGTCCCCGTTCGCTCCATGATCCTCCCGTGCGGCTCGTGCCGGCGCTCGTCAGGCAGCCGCCGCCCGGCCCGCGTCTACCGGCCCACGAGTCTCGAGAAGCAGTAGACAAGCTCGAGGGCCCCGAAGGCCGGGAACATCCCCCAGACGATCGCCCAGTACGTGAACGTGTTCCGGCGGAACCCCATGTCACGGTCCCACACGAAGATCGAGATCGCCGTGTACAGGAACGGCACCGCCCCCATGAGGGCGAGCAGGAATCCCCAGCGCCGGCCCAGCAGCATGCCAACGCTGCCGGCGATCTGGAGCGGCCCCCAGAAGAGGACGTCGGCCCAGGCCAGGCCCTGGTTGTACGCAAAGAAGGCTCGGGCGTCGGTCGCACCCGGATCGGAGCCGTACACGTTCGTGAGCGTCCACTCGCCCCGGGGTCTCACGACGGCGACGAGCTGCAGCGCGAAGAGCAGCCCCATGATGGCGAGACCCGCGACGGCGACGATCCACGTCAGAAGCGTGACTTGCATCGAAGGGTACCCCGTTTCGGGAGCGGAGAGCCGGGCGACCGTCTGCCTGATGCCCGCCTGACTCCCGCGTCACATGCCCGCCTCGCTCGCGGGCCACGCCCCGAGAAGCGAGTCGACCTCGGCCGCAGGCCCCCGCGGCGGGTCGAGCGCGAGCACGCGCTCCCACGCCCGCCGTGCCTCGTCGATCGCGCCCTCGTGAGCGAGGGCCTTGCCGAGACCGATCCACGCCTCATGGTACCGCGGGTGCTCGCGGGTTGCGAGTCGGAAGTGCTCCGCCGCCTCGGCGTGGCGCCCGAGCTCGGAGAGCCCGACGCCGAGGTTGTAGCGCGCCGAGAGGTCGCGCGCGTTCACCGTCAGGGCCGCCTCGAACTCCCGGACCGCTCCCTCGATGTCGCCGCGCTCGCCGAGGATCGCACCGACGCGGTTGTGCATCTGCGAGAAGCCGATCTCGACGACGCTGACGTTGACGAGGACGGCGAGCCCCGCCACGGCGAGGCCCGCCCGTGCGAGCCACACCCAGTCCCGTCGTGAGGCAGCTTCGACGATCGCGACGACCGCGTAACCGGCGCCGAGCAGGAGGACCGGCACGATCGCGAGCCGGTAGCGGCCGGTGATGAAGAACGGAAGGACCGAGAGCATGAACGTCACGGCGAACGCCACGAGGAGCCCCATTCGCCTCCGGCGGGCGAGCGCGAGGGCGATGCCGACGAGCCCGAGCGGAGCAACGACCGCGAACGTCCCGACCGGGATCTTGAGGACGGGCGCGAACCGCCCGACGAAGTAGATGTCGTAGTGGTTCGGGACCTCGTAACCGTTCCAGAAGAGGGCGAACTTCCTCGCCGTCAGCCTGAGCCACGCGCCGGGGCGCTCCCGCACGAAGCGGCGGGCCTGTCCGGTCCAGAAGTCGGAGACCTCCCTGGCCGAGAGCTCCCGCCCGACGGCCCTCTCGGCGACCGCCTTCGACGCGACCCGGAGGTCGAACCGCATCTCGGGCGGAACGTTGAAGATCCCCGGAGCGTTCGGGTTGTTCCCGATGAAGAGGTTGATCCCGGCGTTCGACGAGACCGGGATGAGGTCGCCCTCCGACCTCAGGTTGTGGATCGTCGCCGGCGAGATGACGGCCGCGCACGCGACGAGGAATGCGACCGTCGCCACCGCCCGGCGGGTCGCCGCCGGATCCCGGTACCGTCCTGGCTTATGCCGCGACTTCGGGAGCGTCGCCAGGAGCAGCCAGCCGGCGCCGACCGGCGCGAACAGGAGCAGGTTCGGCTTGCCGAGCGCGGCGAGCCCGAGGAGAGCACCCGCCGCCGCTGCCCTGCCGACGCTCGTTCGCTCCGTCGCGAGGAGGAGCTGGATGAGCATCCCGAGGGCGAACGCGATCACGAGCGTGATCTCGAGCGTCTCCCCATCGAAGAAGACGAACGGGACGTAGACCGCCCCCAGGAACGCCGCGACGAGCGCCGCGCGCTTCCCGACCGTCATCCGGCCGAGCACCCAGAGGAGGAAGACCGACACGCAACCGACGAGCGACTGCACGACCCGGACCGCGTGGAGGCCGGGTCCGGCGACCCGCGCGACGAGCGCGAGGAAGAACGGATAGAGCGGGCTCGAATGGAAGAACGCGTGGTCCGGGACGAGGCTTCCGTCGAGGATCGCCATGGCGCGATCGTGGTAGGCGGCGGGGTCGCCCAGGAGCGACGAGAAGAGCGGGTGGTCCCGAATCTGTGAGAGGTAGACGAGCCGGATCGCGAGCGCGAGGGCGAGGGCGATTCCCAGAGCGATCCACTCCCGTCGGGAGACCGGTTCGCGCGTGGTCCCCTTCCCCGTGCTGCCGCCGTCGCGCACGCTGCCGTCACGCACGCTGGCTGCCCTCCCCCGCGGCGAGGGCGGCCCCGATCGTCGCGGCCTGGATCTCCACCGTGTCGTCGGTGTCGGCGGCGTAGCCGCCCGCGAGCGTGACCGCGAACGGCACGCCGCGCTCGGTGCAGTTCTCCATGACGATCCGGTCGCGCGCGGCCAGATCGGCCTTCGTGAGCGCGAGCCCGCCCAGGAGGTCGCCCCGGTACGGATCGGCCCCGGCAACGTAGAGGACCATCTCGGGCTCGTGCCCGTCGAGGACCTTCCGGACGGCGTCCTCGAGGAGAGGCAGGTAGACGCTGCCCTTGACGTCGTTCGGGAGGCCGACGTCGAGATCAGAAGGTGGCTTGATGGCGGGGTAGTTGTACTCCTGGTGGATCGAGAACGTGAAGACGCGGTCGTCGCCGCCGAAGATCGACGCCGTGCCGTTCCCCTGGTGGACGTCGCAGTCGATGACGGCCGCCCTCCGGACGAGGCCGTCCTCGAGGGCACGGGCGACGCCCATCGCGACGTCGTTCAGGACGCAGAAGCCCTCGCCGTGGTCGGCGTAGGCGTGGTGGAAGCCGCCGGCGAGATTGACGCCGACCCCGCGCTCGAGCGACGAGCGGACCGCCCCGATCGTCCCGCCGGCGCCGAGGAAGGCGGCCTCGACGAGCTCGGCCGAGTAGGGCAGCTCTAGCGTTGCGATGTCGAGCGGGGACAGCGTTCCCGTCAGGAGCTTCTCGACGTATCCGGCCGTGTGGACGAGGCGCGCGTCGTCGGGCGTCGCCGGCTCGGGCTCCGTGAAGTCGCCGGCCGTCGCAACGCCGGTCTCGAGGAGCCGCGCGTGGATGAGCCGGTACTTCACCATCGGGAAGACGTGCCCCCCGATGTCGGCGTAGTAGCGATTCGAGTAGTGGACGACGGGCCTCAGGGCTTCGTTCCTCCTCCACGGAAACCGTCCGCCGCGGGCGAATCCCGCCCCGGCGGCTCCTGGCCGGTCGGTGCCTGGCCCGGCGGCTCCTCCCCCGTCCCCGCCGCGCCGGAGTCCCCGACGGGCCCGGCGCCGGGCGTCCGGAGAACGTCGATCTCGAAAGCGATCCACGCGAGCGTGTCGACGCCGGACGACGCCACGGCCGGGTCGAACCGCCACGTCCGAACGGCCTCGAACTCGGTGGCGAGGTCGTCGGGGGTTCCGTCCTCCCCGGGAGCTGCGAGCTCCGAAGGAAGACCGTCGGTGTCGACGAGGATCTCGATCGTGAGGTAGCCGGGTACCGGCGCCGAGTCCGCCGCGGTCGTCGAGTCCGCCACGGCCGTCGAGTCCTCCGTGGCCGCGGTGTCCTCCGCGGCGCCCGCTCCGGCGACGGTCTCCTCGACCGTCGGTTCCCAGCGCGCGAGGACCGGGAGCGACTCGTAGGCGTCGGGACTCTGCGCGCGCCCGGGCGCGAGCTCGATCGGCCGGAGATACGGGATGAGCTCCGCGTGCTCTTCGAGAACGGGGAAGTCGGGCACGAGCGGCGCCGACGCGATCCGCGGATCGACAGCGAGCGCCTTCGCCTCCTCGGCGTCGGCGTCTCCCCAGGCGATGTCCTCGGCGCGGATCATCTCTGCGAGGCGCGCGTAGGCCCGTCCCGCCTCCCGCGACGTCGGCCCGACGAGGTCGGCGTACGCGCGGTAGAGCCTCTCTGCCTCGCGGTGGTTCCCGAGGAAGTGGTAGGAGACGGCGAGGCCGAAGAGGACGTCCGCGTCGGTCGCAGGCGGGAGTTCGCTCGCCGCGAGGTCACCCGAGGCGAGGGCGCGCGCCTCGGCCTCACCCAGGAGCGCGCTGTACTCCGAGCGGGCGCGACCGAACTGACCGCTCCGGAGGACGGCGGCCGCGACGGAGGTCCGCGCGAGCGGCCACCCGGGACGGAGCCGGAGGGCCTCCTCCAGAGAGCGAAGGCCCACGCGCATGTCGCTTCCTTCGAACCCTCGCACGCCGCGCACGAGGAGCGCCTCCGCCGTCGGTCGCGCGTCGCTGTTCGCAGCGGCGGACCCGGCGGCCTCGGCGGCCCACGCACCCCATGGCGCGGTCAGGGCGACCCCGGCTGCCACGGCCATCCACCAGACGAGAAGGACGGCCGGGAGGCCCGAATTGGGCCGGATCTGGTCCCTTCTGATCACAGAAAGTCTCCCAAAACGCCTTCAAGAGCCGAAATTCGGCCTCTGAGCGCCCTTTACGGCCTCGAACCCCTCCCCCTTCAGGAGAGCCGCCCGAGACGGCTTCAGGGCCCTCTCAGGGCATCGTAAACTATCCCAGCTTGACTCCAGCGATCCGTTATCGTGGCGACGTCTCCGGGAGCAGCTCGCCGTCGGCGAGGTCACTCGTCGAGCATCCGCTCCGTCGTCCGGAGGATCCGCCGGAGGAGGTCGTCCGGGCGCTCCCAGACGTACAGAACCGCGCCGTCGCACGACGGGCAGACGGCGCGGGCGCTGGCGGCCACGAGTGTCCCGCCGTCTTGAGCGAGCTCGAACTCGACGGCGTGCCAGGGGAGCGCGCCTGGCGCCGGTCCGGTCGAGTCGTCGCCGACGTACGGGATCTGATGCTTGCGGCCCACGACGCGCGTCCTCGTGCTCGCGTCGTGATCGACCGCCACCCTCTCCTCGGCCATGGCGCGGACGATCGCCTCGCGCACGTCCGGGGGTCCGCTCCGAAAGGTCGTCGTCGCGTCGGCGTCGGCAGGAGGCGTCGCCGACACAAAAGTCGCCGGCCCCGCGCATGCCGCGAGGCCGACGACGAAGACGGTAGCAGTGACGGCGCCCACACCACGAACGACACGGGCCATGGTGCCTCTCAGGGCTCGGATGATCGCGACGCGGCGGGAGGGTCTAGACCACCGCCGGCTCCCTCGACTCCGCCTCGGAGCCGGCCGCGAGGCCGGCGAGGTGGAACTCGAGGGCGTCTTCGGCCCGCTTCAGGTGGAGCCAGCCCGACGCGGCGAGGCTCTGGTTGACGGCCTGGCGGGAGATCCGGAGGTGCGTCGCGACCTCCTGCTGGGTGTCGCTCTCCGTGATGAGGCTCACGATCTGTCTCTGGCGGTCGGTCATCGCGTCGTAGCACTCCAGCACGAGGTCGATGAGAACGCTCGCCAGCCTGTCCTCCTCCTCATCGAGGACGATCGCCCGGCACTCCCTCGGATCGGTGTCGAGGAGCCGGGAGTTCGCCTTGCTCTCCGCCGCACCGGCAGCCAGCACCGCTGCCTCGAGCGGCTGCGTCAGCTCGGTGGAGGACGCGCCCACCGGCAGCACGACGGCGGCGCAGAACGTCGTCGTGACCGGCCGGAGCTCCGACGCCACGTGCAACACCGCGTCGAGGATCGCTTCGGGCGAGGCCAGCGAGAGGACGAGGACACCGTCCTGCGTCACCGTGGACGGCCCGGTGAGGACTCCGGAGTACGTCTCACCGAGCCGCGCGCCGGCGGCTCTCAGGAGGTCCATCGTCTCCACGTCATTGAGCTGGGTTCCGTCTCGCGCGTGCCCGCGGGCGACGAGCGCGACTGCCCTGGTGGATCGGTTCATCCAAGTGCCCATCCGGCCCGGCTACTCGATGATCTTGTATACAACGTCGTGCTCGCGCACCTTGTCCGGGACCCTGATTCCGATGTTGTCGCCGGCTTTGGCCTCCGTGATGATATCGTGCTCGATCTGCATCGAGTCGACGACCATCTCGAAGTCCGTCGTGTGCCCTGCGATCGCGATCTTCTCCCCCGCCTTGAGACCGTCGGTCAGCACGATGGCAGCAACCTGAGGCTTGCTGAAGTAGTGCGAGATCCGTCCGATCTCCTTCTTCTCCATGATCTCCTCCTCGGAGGCCCGACGATCCACACGGGCGCGGGGGGGCGCCCACCGGATCCGTCTCTCGGTCCTCCCCCGTTCCTACCGACTCCTTTCAACGCTCGCGTAAGCGTTGTGGTCGTGCACGCTCTCGAGGTTCTCGGCCTCCACGCTGTACCACGGGAATCTCACGTCCGAATCCAGCCGCTCGGCCACGTTCCTGACGAGATCCTCGACGAAGACCGGCCTCTCGTAGGCCTCCTCGAGGATCGCCCGCTCGTCCTCACCCTTGATGAGTGCGAACACGGGGGCGCTTGCCGAATCCTCGATGAGCTCCACGAGCTCCTCGATCCAGACGTGCCCGTTGACGCGGACCGAGGCAGTGACGTGGCCCCGCTGGCTGTGCGCCGGGCCGCCCGTCGACTCGATCGAGCAGGGGCAGACCGTCAGGACGGGCACCTCGACGGTCAGCACGAGATCGTCCCCGTCGCTGTCGACCGACGCCTCGAGGCTCGCGCGGCACGCCAGGAGGCTCCCGCTGCCGGAGACAGGCGCGTTCTTCCGCACGAAGAACGTGAACCCGATCTCCGCCTGGGCCGACTCCGCTCCGAGCGCCCCCCTCAGCTCCTCGAGGAGACGCCCGAGGGACTCGGGCGTGAGCGCCTCTTCGTGCGCTTCGAGGATCTCGACGAACCGGCTCATGTGGGCACCCCGCGAGGAGTGCGGGAGCCCCACGAAGAGGCCGATCGAGGCCTCGGTCGTCTGCGTTCCGCCACCTCGTTCCGGCACGGTCACGGGATAAACGAGATCGACGACCCCGACCCGGTCGAGCGCGATCTCCCTGTGGTCGTGTCTGTCCTGGATGTTCGGCACGGGGGAACCTCCGACCCGCGGCTCGTACGCAGGGAGCAATCGAGCGAGCGGGCCCAACCGATGATGGCCCATCCTACGCCCGAGCGTCCGGAGGGGTCAAGTGGAAAGCGCCTCCGCGGCCGAACGGCCCCGCGAGGCGGAGAACCCGGCTCGAGCAGCTACTTCAGGAGCAGCATCTTCCTGGTTGCCACCTCCCCCGCAACCTCGAGTCTCGCGAGGTACACGCCGGAGGTGACCCGCCTCCCGCCCTCGTCGCGGCCGTGCCACGGTACGACGTGCCTCCCCGCGCCGCGCGCGTCCGCCGCCACGAGCCGCTTCACGAGCCGTCCCGCCACGTCGTAGATCGCGAGGTCGACCGTCGCGGGCTCGCGGAGGCCGTACTCGATCAGCGTCGTCGGGTTGAAGGGGTTCGGGACGTTCTGCGACAGCGTGAACGAGGGCGCCGCGTGCTCGACCGGCTCCGCGACTCCCGTGCTCAGGTAGTTCGATCGCTGGAGGAAGATGTTCCAGCTTCCCGAGTCGGCGGAGTGATAGGCGATGTGCACCCTTCCGTCGCATGCCTGGACGACCGCCGGCCAGTCGACGGAGGCCTGGCCGAACGAGATCTGGGTCGGCAGCCTCGTCTCCGGGAGCCAGAGTCCGCCCTCCCATATCCGGTAGAAGACCGCCCCGCCGCGCGCGTACGCGAGCCAGATCCGGCCGTCGTCGGTCCGGGCGACCGAGGGGTTCGCCTCGGCCCCGGCCGTGGACGTGAGCCTCACGTCCTCCGACCACGAGCCGCCGGCGAAGCTCTTGGTGTAGATCTCGCGGTTCCCGTCCCTGTCGCTGACCCAGACGAGCCAGAGCTCCTGGCCGTCCACGTCCACGACGACCGGCTGCATGTCCATGGCGCCGTGGTCCGTCAGGCGCTCCGTCGGCGTCCAGTCCTCGCCGTCGAACGTCGTTCCGTAGATCTCGGGGTTTCGGTCGTCCCGGTTCGACGCCCAGACGACCCGCAGGAGGCCGTCCGCCCCGACGGTCGCGGACGGGCCGCGGTCGGCGTCCCCGTGCTGGCTCAGGTTCACGGGCGCAGTCCACGTCCAGCCGTCGTGGCGAGTGGCGTAGATCTCGTCGTCTCCGTCCCTCGAGGACTGCCAGAAGACCCACGCGCCACCCGCGGGATCGCCGGTGACGGCGGGACGGACGTCTGCGCCGGGGTGCTGCGTCAGGCGCCAGGCGTCCGACCAGCTCTCCCCGCAGTCGCCCGAGGTCTTGCAGTAGAGCTCCGGGTCTCCGTCCCTCGACGAGCTCCAGACGAGCCACGCGGTCTCCTGCGCCTGCGCGAGCGAGGGGCACGTGTCGTCGGCGGGGTCGGTCGTGAGCTCCACCGCCGTGTCGTTCGAGAAGAACGGAACCTCTCCGATGGAGAACGTCCGGACGCAGGAGAACGCGCTCGTCCCGTGGGCGTTGACGGCCGCGACGCGCCAGGAGTATCCCGAGCCCTCGGCGAGGCCGACCGGCAGTCTCACGGTCGTGTCGACGATCCCCTCGACGGTCACCGTCGTGGGGTCGTCGGGGAAGCTGCCCGACGGCGAGCACTCGAGGACGTACGACGCGGCACCCGCGGACGGGTGCCACACGAAGGTCGGCGTGAACGTGCTCACGGTCGCTTCGTTGAGCGGCTGACGGAGGAACGGCGTCGCCGCCAGGTCGGTGGTGCAGTCCGCCCAGATCGGCGCGGACCAGGCCTGATCGCCGTCGGCCTCGATGGCCTTCACGAAGTAGTGGTTCAAGCCTGCGGGCGGCGTCAGCTCTGGCGACCAGTTCCACGAGGTTCCGTGGACGGGCTGCCAGTGTGCGAGACACCCGTTCTGGTAGAGCTCGACCCGCGCGAGGCGGTCGCCGGGATCGCGATCGAGGACGGTGATCTCCGGTGCGACGTTGCCGTCGTGGTCGAACTCCTCCCCCATCCAGTGCCCGTCGATCCGGAAAGTGAGCTCGAGGTTCCTGTCGGTCGTCGCGTACGTCCTGTGGCTCGCGACGGCGTCGAGGATGTCCGCCTTCGTCAGGGCGGGCGCCAGCGCGACGGTCCAGCGCTCGCCGTCCCCCCACGTGCCGTCGTGGGTGTCCTGACCTCCAGCCGTCCCGACCCGCCAGCCCTTCCGGAGGATCTCGGCGTACCTGGCCTGGTAGAAGTCGCCGCGCACCTCGGTCGCCGCGATCCATGCGTCGGCCCCCTCGATGTAGTCGAAGTCGTCGAAGCTGCCTTCCGCCGGATGCGCGAGGATCGCGAAGCGCTCGCTGGCCACGAGCTCGGCGTAGAACGCGCCCACGTCGTCCTCGGCCGCCGTGAACACGTGATCGGCGTCGAGAACGACGGCGTGGTTCCCGAGCCCCGTCACAGGATCGGTCCCGGTCCACTCCTGGGCCGCGAGGGCGACGAAGACGCCGTCCTCGGTGTGGGCGTCGGCCATGAGAAGGACGTTCGCGTACTCGTCCGCATCGAGCTGGTTGTGGTGGTCCGAGACGGCGAGGAAGTCGATTCCGGCTGCGTCCCGCGCGTACGCGAACGCCTCCGCCGGCGTCCCGACGCCGTCCGAGTAGGACGTGTGGGAGTGGAACACGCCGGTGTAGAAGGCGTACGTCGTGTCGGTGCGGGCGGCCCCGTCGGGATCGGCGTCGCTCTCGACGAGGTTCGGGGGCGAGGCGTGCGCGGCGCAAACGAGGACCGTGAGGAGGAAGAACAGGAAGACCGGTCTCGCTGCGTGGCTCGGTGGGCGAATCACTGGTGTCCCCTTCCTGTCGTGCGGCGCTCCACGACGTGCAGGTCACGCGCGGGTGGCTCGGACCGGGCATGTTTCAGGCGCAAGCTGTGGGAGGTGAGTGGGTCCGCCTCGTGTAGGCCTCTGACTCGGGACCCTGAGGACGCAACAGTATCACAAAAGTGGTTGCCCGTCAATGGACGAGAAGGCTCGTTCATGCACGGATATCGGGGAAATCCGAGGAGGTGAAAGCGCTTGGGGTTTACCTGCGCTGCTCGATCTGAAGGGTCCGCAGGCGGGTCAGGGAGGGCGATCTCCTGACGGCGCGGCCGCGCGCAGGTGCCGAGATGCCTCGACAGGCTGCTAGGTGCCGATGTAGCGGGCGACCGTGCGTCTGTGGCTCAGCCCGGTGAACGCGCCGTCCTCGATCGACGCCGAGACGCCTGGAAGCTCCAGGCGGCGCTCCATGTGCCCGTACCTCCCGAGGGTCACGAGGATGCTCCCCTCGACCACCGAATGCCCGTGGGGATCGATCGCCAGGTCGTTCGCGAGATCGCCACCGCTCCAGGGGAACCAGAACCTGCGTCGCATCTCCTCCCCCGGACCGAGAACGAGGCCCGGACCCGCCATCCGACCGCCATCGACGTGCCCGGGCATCATGTGGTAGCGAGGCCCCGCATGTCGTCCGAACCGCAGCGTGACATCGAAGATCACGACCGCGCAGTCCCCCTCGTTGACCATGACCATGTCGACAAAGAGCACATCGACGACCTGACCGCGGCGGGCGTCATCGGCCTCCTCCGCCACGACCTCCACGCGCACGGGCGAGTAGTAGCAGTGGCGCATGCCGGCTATCAGGATCCAGGCGGTTCCTGCCAGCAGCAACGCAGCCAGGGCGTTCAGTCGCTTGCGCCATCGGATGTCGGTAATCACGACACGGTCCTCGTTGTTGTCGCCGGTTCCACCGCCATCCGACGGATGGCGGTGCCTCCTGCTTCAGTTCGGCCGCGATCGCCTGCGGCCATCACCTCCAACAAGCTTGCGCCTCCCGTCGTTCATGAGTCAAGCTCAAGATCCAGCGATCTTCTCCAGTTCTCTGGACGCCTCCCTGAACCGAGCATTCACCCCGCGTGGTCACGGGCGCGGGCTACGCCAAACCACGCCGCGCCCTCTGAGACAGGTGGTGGCCAGCCTTGGGAATGTTGGGGAGCTTTGACAGGGGGTGAAAGCGCTTGGGGTTTACCTGCGCCGCTCGATCCGAAGCGTCCGCAGGCGGTTCAGGGCGGCGGCGATCTCCTGCCGCATTACTTCAGAAGCAGCATCTTCCGGGTCGCCGCGTCCCCCGCCACCTCCAGCGTGCAGAGGTACACGCCGGACGCGACCGGTCTCCCGGTCTCGTTGCGGCCGTGCCACGGCACGACGTGCCTGCCGGCACCTCGGGCCTCCGACGCCACGAGTCTCTTCACGAGCCGTCCCGCCACGTCGTAGATCGCGAGGTCGACCGTCGCGGGCTCGAGGAGGCCGTACTCGATCAGCGTCGTCGGGTTGAAGGGGTTCGGGACGTTCTGCGATAGCGTGAACGAGGGCGCCGGGTCGCTGTCGAGTCCGGCGACCCCCGTGCCTATGTAGTTCGACCGCTGCAGCCAGATGTCCCAGCTTCCCGAGTCGGCGGCCTGATAGGCGATGTGTACCCTTCCGTCGCAGGCTTGGACGAGCGCCGGCCTGTCGACGGGATCCTGGCCGACCGAGTCCTGGGTCGGCAGCATCGTCTCCGGGAGCCAGGCGCCGCCCTCCCAGATTCGGTAGAAGATCGACCGGCGGCGAGTGTATGCGAGCCAGATCCGCCCGTCGTGGGTGCGGGCGAGCGAGGGATTCGTCTCGTCCTCCACCGTGAACGAGAGTCTCACGTCCTCCGACCACGAACCGCCGTCGAAGCTCTTGGTGTAGACCTCGCGGTTCCCGTCCCTGTCGCTGACCCAGACGAGCCGGAGCTCCGGGCCGTCCACGCCTACGACGGCTGGCTGCGTGTCCGTGGCGCCGTGATCCGTGAGGCGGTCCGGCGGCGTCCAGTCCTCGCCATCGAACGCGGCGCCGTAGATCTCGTAGTCTCGGTCGTCCCGGCTTGACGCCCAGACGACCCGCAGGAGTCCGTCTTCCCCGACGGCTGCGAAAGGGTCGTGGTCGGCATCTTCCTGCTGCGTCAGGTTCTGTGGTTCGGACCACGAAGCGCCGTCGTGCCGCGCGGCGTAGATCTCGTCATTCCCGTCCCTCGCGGACTGCCAGAAGGCCCACACGCGTTGCTCCGGGTCCTCGACCACGGAGGGGCGCAGGTCCGCGTCGGGATCGTGCGTCATACGCGTGGCGTCCGACCAGCTCTCCCCGCAGTCGTCCGATGTCTTGCAGTAAAGTTCCTGGTTCCCGTCCCTCGACGATCCCCAGACAAGCCAGGTCGTCTCCTGCGCCTGCGCGAGCGAGGGGCACGTGTCGTCCGCCGGGTCGGTCGTGAGCGCCACAGCGGCGTCGCCCGAGAAGAACGGCACTTCGCCTATGGAGAACGTGCGCACGCCGGAGAAGGCGCTCGTCCCGTGAGCGTTGACAGCGGCGACGCGCCAGAAGTAGCCGCTGTCCTCGGCGAGGCATACCGGCAGCCTGACGGTCGTGTCGGCGATCCCCTCGACGGTCACGGTCGTTGGGTCTTCTGGGAAGTCGGCCGACACGGAGCACCCGAGGACGTAGGCATCCGCGCTGTCCGACGGGTGCCAGACGAAGATCGGTGTGAAGGTGCTCACGGTCGCCTCGTCCAGCGGCAGGCGGAGCAACGGCGTCGAGGCGAGGTCGGTGGTGCAGTCCGCCCAGATCGGGGCGGACCAGGCCTGGTCGCCGTCGGCTTCGATGGCCTTCACGAAATAGTGGTTCAGGCCGGCAGGTGGCGTCAGCTCGGGCGACCAGCTCCACGACGTGTCCTGAACGCTCGTCCACTGTACAAGCCGCCCGTTCTGGTAGAGCTCGACCCGCGCGAGGCAGTCGCCGGGGTCGTGATCGAGGGCAGTGATGTCGGGCACCACGTTGCCGTCGTGGGCGAACTCCTCTCCCATCCAGTGTCCGTCGATCCGGAAGGTGAGTTCGAGGTTCCTGTCGAATGTCGAGTAGGTCCTGTGGTCCGCGACGGCATCGAAGATGTCCGCCTTCGTCAGAGCGGGTGCCAGCGCCACGGTCCAACGCGGCCCGTCTCCCCACGTGCCGTCGTGGGTGTCGGGGCCTCCCGTCGCCCCGACGCGCCAGCCCTTCTGGAGGATCTCGACGTACCTGGCCTGGTAGTAGTTGCCGCGCACCTCGGCCGCCACGATCCAGGAATCGGCCGCCGCGGAGTAGGTGAAGTCCTCGAAGCTCCATTCCGCCGGATGCGCGAAGATCGCGAGGCACTCGCTCGCGACGAGCTCCGCATAGAACGCCTCGAGGTCGTCCTCGGGAGCGGTGAACACGTAGTCGGCGTCGAGGACCACGACGTGGTTCGGAATCCCCGTTTCGGGGTCGTGGCCGCTCCACTCCTGCGCCCCGATGGCGACGAAGACGCCTTCCTCGGTGTATGCGTCGGCCTGAAGGAGGACGTCCGCGTACTCCCCGGCGTCGAGCTGATTGTGGTGGTCGGAGACGGCGAGGAAGTCGATCCCGGCGCAATCCCGGGCGTACGCGAACGCCTCCGCCGGCGTCCCGACGCCGTCCGAGTAGGCCGTGTGGGTGTGGAGAGCGCCGACGTAGAAGCCGTACGTCGTGTCGGTGCGGGCAGCCGCGTCGGATCCGGCATCGTTCGCGAGGGGGTTCGGAGGCGACGCTCGGATGGCGCAGGCGACGACCGCCAGGAGAACTGGCAGCGGGGCCCGTCCCGATCCCAGACCCAGCGGGCAGATCATCGGTGGCCCCTTCCTGTTCTGCCGTGCTCTGGATCGTGCAGATCACGTGCGGGCGGCACCGGGCCGGACAGGCTTGAGGTGCAAGTCGTGAGAGGCGATCGGATCCGTCTCGTGTAGGCCTCTCACGGGACCCGCACCTACTGACGATATCACAGAACATAACGCGCGTCAACGGACGAAGACCACTATCCATGCATGGAAGTCGGGGAATCTCAATACCGGGAAGAGGCGGGTGATCTAGCGTTGCTGCTCGATCCGAAGCGTCCGCAGGCGGTTCAGGGCGGCGGCGATCTCCTGACGGCGCGGCCGCGCGTAGGTGCCGAGATGCCTCGACGAGAGCGCATCCAGGCCCCCGCGGTCGAGCTCGCCCTCGAGGAGATCGAGGATCTCTGCGACCGTCCTCCGGCCGTCCATGAACCGCTTCATCATGAGGACGAGGGCGTCGCCGATCGCGCGCGTCTGAGAGACCGACGCGATCTGCTCGACCGCGGAGAGGTCGAGCGGCGTCCTTCCGAAGAGGATCGTGCCGCGCCCCTTCGCGTCGACCTTCTCCTGCCTCTTCCCGCGGCTCGGGTCGAGGCTCGACGGGACGGGTGCCCTGGCCGAGACGTGGCCGAACGAGTCCCCTCCTTCGGGCACGCGTTCGGCGACGTACTTCGCCGCTATCTCCTTCGCGCGGTCGGTGACGTCGAGGGGCAGGTAGGAGTCCATCATGACGACAGTGTCCGCGACGTCGAAGTAGTCGCCGACGCCGCCCACGACGATGATCGTCGAGACGCCACGCTCGTCGTAGAGCTGCCGAACCTTGTCGATGAAGGGCGTGATCGGCTCCTTGTCCTTCGCGACGAGTTCCTGCATGCGGTGGTCGCGGATCATGAAGTTCGTCGCGGAGGTGTCCTCGTCGATGAGGAGCAGCGACGTGCCGTACTCGAGCGCCTCGGCGATGTTGGCCGCCTGAGAGGTGCTCCCCGAGGCGTCGGCCGTCGAGAAGTCGCGGGTGTCCGTGCCGAACGGGAGGTTTGTGATGAAAGGCGAGATGTCGACGCCCTGGACGCTCCGCCCGTCTTCCGCCCGGATCTTGACCGCGTCGGGGACGGTAACGGCGAACTCGCGGCCGTCGGCCGGAACGTGGTCGTAGACGCCGAGCTCGATCGCCGAGAGGAGCGTCGACTTGCCGTGGTAGCCGCCGCCTACGATGAGCGTGACGCCCGCGGGGATCCCCATCCCGGTGACCCGACCGGCGTTCGGAACGTCGAACTCGCGCCGGAGCGACTCGGGTGATCGGAACGCCACCGCCCCCTCCCCCATCGGGCGCGGGTCGACGCCGCTCTTCCGCGGGAGGATCGCGCCGTCGCCGACGAACGCCACGAGCCCGGCGTCTCCGAGCGCGTCGCGCAGGAACGACTGATCCTCGACGATCTCGACGTGCCGCCGCGTCCGTTCCGGGTCGAGGTTCGTGGCGATGAGCGAAGCCCGGGCGATCTTCGGAATCTGGTCGAGGAGGATCAACGCGGCCTGTCTCCCGAGCACGCGCCGCCCGGTCGCCGGCAGTCCGACCGAGATCCTCGCTTCGACCTCGGCTCCGGTGACGTTGACCGACGTGCGCTCGAGCACCTCCTGTCCGGGACGATCGACCGAAATGAGGCCGCTCTTGCCGCTCCCGGCGCGCCTCGACGCCTCCTCGCAGGCCGCGTCTGCCGCGCGCGTCAGGAAGTCACAGAGCGCGCGGTTCCTGGCGGGCGTGTCGTGGAGGTCGGGCGTGAACCCGGCCACTCTCTCAGGCAGAACGATCCGGACGCGGCTCGGCGCCGCGAACGGGTCGCCCTGGACGTGATCGATGTGGAGGGTGTGCGCCGGGAAACCGTAGCTCCCCTGGATGTCCTTGTAGGCCTTGTAGCCGCGGCCGTCGATTCGGCGCAGCGTCTTTTCGAGCTCTTCGGACTTCTTCAGCATGGCGCGGTTGCCTCGGGGTTCTAGCGGCTCCGGGCGCCTTCTCCCCGCGCGAGTTTGCGAGGCGAAGCCGAGCTTGTTTGAAGCCCGGGGAGAAGGCGTCCGGAGCAACAAGGTCCACTGGGTCCGCCGCGGCCGGCTAGAGGATCTCCGCGAACTGCACGACGGCGTGCGGCGAAGCGCCGACCGAGGCCGCGGCCACGGGGACTCCGGTCAGCTCCTCGATCTTCCTGATATACGCCAGCGCCTCCGCGGGCAGATCACCGTCCTCGCGGGCCTCGTGCGTGCTGGCCCGCCAGCCCGGCATCTCTTCGTAGATGGGCTCCACCCGCGCGAGCACCTCGGCGTTCCGCGGGAACCGGTCGGTCTCCTCGCCGTCGATCCTGTACCCGACGCAGACCGGGATGCGCTCGAAGGTGTCCAGGACGTCGAGCTTCGTGATGACCAGGTGGTCGATCCCGTTGATCGCGATCGCGTAGTTCAAGGCGACGATGTCGAGCCACCCGCACCGGCGCGGCCTCCCCGTCGTCGCTCCCCGCTCCTTCCCGCGCTCCCGGATGGTCTCGCCGTGCCTGTCGAACGACTCCGTCGGGAACGGCCCGGCCCCCACCCTCGTCACGTACGCCTTCGCGACGCCGATGATGTCGCCGATCATCGAGGGCGGAACGCCCGTGCCCGGCGCGACCCCCGCCGCCGACGTGTGCGAGGACGTGACAAACGGGTAGGTCCCGAACGAGATGTCGAGCAGGGTCCCCTGCGCGCCTTCGAAGATGACGTTCTCGCCCGACCGGATGGCCGTTCTGACGAGCTCGGGGGTGTCCGCGAGGTGGGGCGCGAGCCTCTCCGCCACGCGCCGCATCTCCTCGAGCATCCCGTCGATGTCGAGGGGCTCTGCGCCATAGAGCTTCGTCAGCATCTCGTTCTTCCTGCCCGCGACGGCGCGGAGGCGCTCCTCAAACCTGTCGAACGACGCGAGGAGTCCGATCGGGATCCCCTCCCGCGAGTAGCGGTCGGCGTACGCCGGCCCGATCCCCTTCTTCGTCGTCCCGATCGCCGCGTTCCCGCGGGATTCCTCCTCGGCCGCCTCGAGCGCCCTGTGGTACGGCATCACCATGTGCGCGCCGACGTCGATCAGGAAGTTCGAGCTCACCTCGATGCCCTTCCCTCTCACCTCGTCGATCTCCGCGACGAGCCCCACCGGGTCGATGACGACGCCCGGTCCGATGACGCAGAGCACTCCGGGGACCGAGATGCCGGAAGGCAGGAGATGGAAAACCACGGGCTCGCCGCTCACCGACACCGTGTGGCCGGCGTTCGAACCGCCCTGGAACCGAACGACCATCTCCGCGCAGGAGGCGAGGCTGTTCGTGATCTTGCCCTTGCCTTCGTCGCCCCACTGCGCGCCCACGATCACGATGCTGCTCATCGGTCGCCTTCCTTCGCCAGTTGCCGCACCGCGCCGGCCGTGGTCTCGGCCTCGGACATGATCGCCCTGTCCTTCTCGTCGACGGAGCGCTCGAGCTCTTCCTTGAACGCCTTGAGACGGATCCTCAGAGACGCGTCCTTCAGGGCCAGGATCTGCGCCGCGAAGATGCCGGCGTTCTTCGCGCCGTGCTTCCCGATCGACATCGTCGCCACCGGCACGCCGCCGGGCATCTGGACGGTCGAGTAGAGGGCGTCGATCCCGCGGAGGCTCCCGCCTTCCATGGGCACGCCGATCACGGGGAGCGTCGTCACGCCGGCGATGACGCCGGCCAGATGCGCCGCCAGACCGGCGCCGACCACGACGACCTCGATCCCGTCGTCCTCGAGCGACTCCGCGAGGACGTGCGTCCTCTTCGGCGACCGGTGCGCCGACGTGATCCGCGTGGTGTACGAGATCCCGAGCTTCTTGAGCATCTTCTCCGTCTCGCGCATCGTCGGGAGGTCGGAGTCGCTCCCCATCACGATCGCGACCACTGGCCTCTCGTTTCTGTCCATGGTGTTTCCGCCTCGCTCCCGCAGGTTCGGCCCCGTCCGGTGACGGGTGCCCGGTACCCGTCAGTGTCTAGTGTCTGAAGTGTCTCAATCCCGTGAAGATCATCGCTATGCTCTTCTCGTTCGCGGCCTGGATGACTTCCTCGTCTCCCTTCGACCCGCCGGGCTGGATGATCGCCGTGATCCCCGCCTCGGCCGCGGCGTCGACGGCGTCCCGCATCGGGAAGAACGCGTCGGAGGCCATCACGCATCCCCTGACCCTCTCCCCCGCCTTCCAGACGGCGAGCACGCTCGCGTCGACGCGGCTCATCTGCCCCGCGCCGATCCCGACGGTCTCGGTGTCCTTCGACAGCACGATCGCGTTCGAGCGGACGTGTTTCACGACCCTCCATCCGAAGAGGAGCGACTTCATCTCCTCGTCGGTCGGCTCACGCTCGGTGACGACCTTGAGCTCCTGCGGCCTCACGTCCTCGATGTCGACGTCCTGCACGAGGAGCCCGCCGCCGAGGAGCGTCCGCATCATCCTCTCGGGCTTCAGATGGATGTCCGTGAGGTCCGGGAAGTACGCCTTCAACAGCCGCCGGTTCTTTTTCGTCCGCATGAGCTCGAGCGCGTTCCGGTAGAAATCGGGGGCCACGACGGCCTCCACGAAGCGCGTGTTGTGTATGAGCTCCCCGACCTCCAGGTCGACGCTGCGGTTCAGGGCGACGATGCTCCCGAAAGCGGAGATGGGGTCGCAGGCGAGCGCCTTCTCGTACGCCTTGGCGATCGTCGGCGCCGACGCGACGCCGCAGGGGGTCGCGTGCTTCAGCACGGCGGCGGCCGGCTCCGGGAACTCGCGCACGCAGGCGAGCGCCGCGTCGAGATCCATGAGGTTGTTGTAGGAGAGCTCCTTTCCCGAGAGCTGCTCGGCCGTCACGACCGACGGCTCGCGGTCGCGCGCGCGCGTGTGGTAGACCGCCGCCTTCTGGTGCGGGTTCTCACCGTAGCGCGTGTCGCGGACCTTCTCGTACTCGAGGTTCAGGAAGTCCGGGAAGTCGTCGTCCGGTTCCGTCACGCCGGCGAGGAAGCGATGGATCGCTCGGTCGTAGTCTCGCGTCTGAGCGAAGGCCTGGACCGCCAGCTTTCTCCTGACGTCCTTCGGGAGGTCGAGATCGTTCTCCTTCAGGGTGCTCGCGATCCACCCGTACTGCGACGGGTTCGAGACGACGGCGACGTTCTCGAAGTTCTTCGCGGCCGCGCGGAGGAGCGTCACGCCGCCGATGTCGATCTCCTCGAGCGTGTCGTCGAGCGTCGCCCCGGCCGCAGCGGCTACCTTCTCGAACGGGTAGAGGTTGACGACCACCATGTCGATCGGCTCGATCTTCTCCCGCTGGAGCGTCGCGACGTGGCTCTCCTTCTTTGGCTGCGCGAGGATCGCGCCGTGGATCCTGGGGTGCAGCGTCTTCACGCGGCCGTCGAGGATCTCGGGCGCCCCGGTGAGATCGGACACCTCGCGGCAAGGCACGCCCTCGGCGGTGAGGACGCGGCACGTCCCGCCCGTGGAGACGATCTCGACCCCCATGTCGACGAGGGTCCTCGCGAACTCGACCACGTCTGTCTTGTCCGAGACACTGACCAATGCCCTTCTCACGCTCATCTGGTGTTTCTCCCCTCGGCTGCTGCCACGCCGGTCTCAAGGACGCCTTCGTGCGGATAGCTTCCGTCAAAGCAGGCCACGCAGTAGTTCTTCCTGGGCGGAGGTGCCGAGTCCAGAAGGCCGTCGAACGAGAGGTACCCGAGCGACTCGACACCGATGAACTCGGCGATCTCGGGAACCTCCTTCACGGAGGCGACGAGCTCCTCCCTCGTCGGCGTGTCGATCCCGTAGAAGCACGGGAACCTGATCGGCGGGGACGCGACGCGGAGGTGGATCTCCCGCGCTCCGGCGTCCCGGATCATGTGCATGAGCTTCTGGCTCGTCGTGCCGCGGACGATCGAGTCGTCGACCACGACGACCCGCCGCCCGGCGAGCGTGTCCGCCACGGGGTTGTACTTGATCCTGACGTTGAAGTCCCGGAGCGACTGTCTCGGATGGATGAACGTCCTTCCGATGTAGTGATTCCGGATGAGACCGATCTCGAGCGGGAGTCCGGATGCTTCGCTGTAACCCATCGCCGCGGAGTTGCTCGAGTCCGGCACCGAGATCACGAAGTCGGCGTTCACGGGGTGCTCGAGCGCCAGATGCCTGCCGAGGTTCCTGCGGACGTGGTCGACCGAGACGCCGCCCACGAACGAGTCGGGCCGCGAAAAGTAGACGTACTCGAAAATGCAGAAGCTCCTGGGCGAATCCTCCGGTGTGAGTCGGGACGAGATCGGCCGCGGTCCGTTCAGGATCAGGATCTCGCCCGGCGCGATCTCGCGCTCGAGCTCGGCTTCGACGATGTCGAGCGCGCAGCTCTCCGATGCCACCGCCCATCCCCCGCTTCGGAGTCTACCGAAGCAGAGTGGCCTGTAGCCCCGCGGGTCGCGCACCGCCACGAGGCGGCCGTCGATCATGAAGAGGAGCGAGTACGCCCCCTCGACGCCGGCGAGCGCCTCCCGGAGGATGTCCGGGATGTCCTCGACCGTTCTCGAAGTCCGCTTCGAGTACGCCCGGGCGACGAGATGCAGGATCGTCTCGGTGTCGGTCGTCGTCCGGAAGATCGAGCCACCCGCCTCGAGCGTCGACCGGAGTCGGTCGGCGTCGACGAGGTTCCCGTTGTGTGCCGCCGCCAGCGGTCCGCCGCGGAAGCGGACGAGGATCGGCTGTGCGTTGTTGAGCGTGCTCTGCCCCGTCGTCGAGTAGCGGACGTGACCGAGCGCCACGTGGCCCGGGAGGCTGTCGAGGATCGCCTCATCGTGGAAGACGTGGTTGACGAGCCCCATGGCCTTGTGCTGGAATGCGGTCTCCCCGTCCCACGTCACGATACCGGCGCTCTCCTGGCCGCGGTGCTGGAGCGCGTAGAGGCCGAGATACGTGAGCCTCGCTGCGTCGTTGTTGCCGACCACCCCGAATACCCCGCACTCATCGCGGAACGCGTCCGTCAGATCGTGCGCTGCTCTGGGCGTGTGCACCGTCCTCCCTCCCTGCGAATCATCGCACCCGTTCGTGCCCGTTCACCCGATCGTTTCTTCTCGCCCGTCCCTACTCCCTACGAGCTCACCCGATCCAGGATCTCCCCGTACGCCTCCATGAACCCGCCGAGGTCCTGGCGGAACCGGTCCTTGTCCATGATCCTGCCCGTCTTCGAGTCGTGGAAGCGGCAGGTGTCGGGAGAGATCTCGTCCCCGAGGATGAGCTCCCCGCCCTTCGTTCCGAACTCCAGCTTGAAGTCGACGAGATCGATCCCGCGCTGCTTGAGGAAGTTCCCGAGGATGATGTTGACGGCGAGCGCCTCGCGCTTCATCGCGTCGACCTGGTCGGGCGTCGCGAGGTCGAGCGCGCGAACGTGCTCCTCGGAGAGGATCGGGTCGTGCAGCTCGTCGTCCTTGAGGTAGAACTCGACGATCGGCGGGTCGAACTTCGTGCCCTCGCTGATGCCGAGGCGCTTGACGAGCGAACCCGCGGCGATGTTCCGGACGACGACCTCGACGGAGAGCATCTCGAGCCTCTCGACGAGCATCTCGGTGTCGCTCAGGGTCTTCACGAAATGCGTCCTGATCCCCTCGTCCCGGAGGAGCCCGTAGAAGTGCGACGAGATCCTGTTGTTGAACGCCCCCTTTCCCTCGACCACCTCGTGCTTGGTGCCGTCGAAGGCCGTCGCGTCGTTCTTGAACTCCTGGACCATGTGCTCGGGCGAGTCGGTCTCCCACAGGATCTTCGCCTTGCCTTCGTAGAGCGGCTTCGTCTTCTTCATCCCGTCGAGTCCTCCCCTTCTCAGTTCACGCCTGTCTCTCCGGCGGCGGCCTTCTCGAGCGCCGCCTCCCTCTCTTCGGCTATCTCCCTGATGCCGAGCCTCTCGAACACCTCGTCGGTTCGCGCGAGATGCCGCTCGAGCAGAAACGCGTCGGCGAGCCCGTCCCGGCCCAGGATGCCGAGGACGCCGTCGTCCTTCTCCATCTCCTCCCGGAACGTGGTCGCGGTCTCCCGCGCGCGCATCGCAGCTTTCTGGACGCTGTCGTACGCATCGTCGCGGTTCATGCCCGCCTCGACGAGCTTCGTGAGGACGGTCCCCGAGAAGAAGAGCCCTTCCGTGGCCATCATGTTGTCGAGCATCGTCCGCGGTCGTATGTCGAGCGCCCTCACGACGGCCTCGAACTTCCTCGTCATGTAGTGCGCCAGGATCGAGCTGTCCGGGAGGATCACGCGCTCGACCGACGAGTGCGAGATGTCGCGCTCGTGCCAGAGCTCGATGTTCTCGAGCCCGGCCGCGGCGTTCGAGCGAAGGAGCCTCGCGAGGCCGCAGAGCTGCTCGCACTTGATCGGGTTCTTCTTGTGCGGCATCGCCGAGCTGCCCTTCTGTTTCTTCGCGAACCCTTCGAGGATCTCGCCGGTCTCGGTGCGCGCGAGGAGCCTCACCTCGAGCGCCTGGCGCGCGATGACGCTCCCGAGGAGCGCCAGCGCGTTGAGGTACCGCGCGTGCCGGTCGCGCGAGACGATCTGGGATGAGACGTCCGCGGCGCGGATCCCGAGGGCCGCCATGACGCGCTTCTCGACCCGCGGATCGAGATTCGCGTACGTCCCGACCGCGCCGGAGAGCTTCCCGACGGCGGCGCCGCCGACCGCGAGCGCGAGGACGTCGCCGGCCCGCGAGAGCTCGTCCCACCAGTAGGCGAACTTGAGCCCGAGCGACATCGGCTCGGCGTGGACGCCGTGCGTCCGCCCGATGATCGGCGTCTCCCGGTGCGTGAGCGCGAGGTCGCGGACGGCCTCGCAGAGCTCGTCGACCGCGTCGACGATGAGGCGGCCCGATCGGGAGATCTGGACGCCGATGGTCGTGTCGAGAATGTCGGACGACGTCATCCCGAGGTGGACGTACCTCGCGTCCTCCCCCACCTCTTCACCGAGCGCCTTCAGGAACGCGATGACGTCGTGGTGCGTCTCCTCCTCGATCTCCTTCATGCGCTCGATCGAGATCGACGCCTTCTTCTCGATCCTCTCCGCCGCGTCCTTCGGGACCTTGCCGATCTCGGCCCACGCCTTGACGGCCTCGATCTCGATCTTGACCCAGAGCGCGAGCTTCACGCGCTCGTCCCAGACGGCCGTCATCTCGGGTGTTGAGTATCTCTCGATCATGTTCTCTCCGTGCGGAAGCGGCGTGCCTCTCGAGGCACGTCTCCCGCGATCACTCCCACTCGATCGTCGACGGCGGCTTCGAGCTGATGTCGTAGCAGACCCGGTTCACGCCGCGAACCTCGTTGATGATCCTGGCCGACATCCGCTCGAGGACGTCGTGCGGCATCGGGAACCAGTGGGCGGTCATGCCGTCGAGCGAGTCGACCGCCCTCACCGCGACGACGTGCTCGTAGGTCCGCTCGTCGCCCATGACCCCGACGCTCCTCACGGGAAGGAGCACCACGAACGCCTGCCATATGTCGTCGTAGAGCCCGGCGCGCCGGATCTCCTCGATCGCGATCGCGTCGGCCTCCTGGAGGAGCGCGACCCTCTCCGGCGTGACGTCGCCCAGGATCCGGACGGCGAGTCCGGGACCCGGGAACGGGTGCCTTCCGAGGATGTCGGGATCGATGCCGAGCTCCCTTCCCACCTCCCTGACCTCGTCCTTGAAGAGCGTCTTCAGGGGCTCGATGAGCCGGAGGTTCATGGTCTCCGGGAGCCCGCCGACGTTGTGGTGGCTCTTGATCGTCGCGGACGGCCCCTTGACGGAGACGCTCTCGATGACGTCGGGGTAGAGCGTCCCCTGCGCGAGAAACTCGGCGCCGCCGATCCTCTTCGCCTCCTCCTCGAAGACGCGGATGAACTCGGTCCCGATGATCTTCCGCTTGCGCTCGGGGTCCTCGACGCCCTCGAGGGCATCGAGGAACCGGCGCCGCGCGTCGACCACGTCGATCTTGATCCCGAGCTTGGTCCTGAGCCTCGTGATGACGTCGTGGTCCTCGTCCTTTCTCAGGAGTCCGTTGTCGACGAAGATCGGCACGAGCCGATCGCCGATCGCCCGGTGGATGAGGACCGCCATGACCGACGAGTCGACGCCTCCCGACAGTGCGCAGACGACCATCGAGCCGCCGACCTCGCGGCGGATCGCCTCGACGGTCTCCTCGACGAACGACTCGGGCGACCAGTTCGAGGGGATGCCGCAGATCTCGTGCACGTAGTTCTCGAGCACGCGCTTGCCGCGCTCGGTGTGCACGACCTCCGGGTGGAACTGGAGCCCGTAGAACCGGCGCTCGTCGGAGCCGATCGACGCGATCTTCTCGTCGGTGCTCCGTCCGAGCACCAAGAACCCCTCGGGCGGCTCGACGACCTCGTCGCCGTGGCTCATCCAGACCTGCGTCGTCTCCGGGACGCCGTGGAAGAGCGCGTGCCCGTCGGTCGGCAGGAACCCCATCGGCCCGTACTCCCGCGTCGTTCCCCGGACCACCGTGCCGCCCAGGGCCTCCGTCATCGCCTGCATGCCGTAGCAGATCCCGAGCATGGGGATGCCGAGCTCGTAGATGCTGGGATCGGGCTTCGGGGCGGCCTCGTCGTAGATGCTCGACGGTCCTCCGGAGAGGACGATCGCGCCCGTGCCGCTCGCGATCTCGTCGGGGTCCGCGTCGAACCGCATGACCTCCGAGTAGACGCCGCACTCGCGGATCCGCCGCGCGATCAGGTGCGTGTACTGCGATCCGAAGTCGAGGATGACGACGCGCGTTCTCTTCACCTTCCCGGACTCCCCTCCTCCTCCGCTCGCCGTGGCCGTCCTGCCTGCCGCGCTTCCACCGGTCGGTTCGTTCACGCTACCTCCACATCCCCACCTGCTGCGCCTGCTGCATCAGCTTCCCCTCGGAGCGGATCGCCGGAGCGATGATGAGCTCGGCCTGCTGAAGCTCGAAGATGTTCTTCGCGCCGACAGAGCCCATGCACGTCTTCAGGGCCCCGAGGAGGTTCTGCGTCCCGTCGTCGGTCCTCGCCGGACCGATGATGATCTCCTCGAGAGTCCCGCTCGTTCCCGTCTTGATCCTGGCGCCTCGCGGCAGGTTCACGTGCGGCGTGGCCATGCCCCAGTGATACCCGCGCCCGGGCGCCTCCTTCGCGCGCGCCATGGCGGAGCCGATCATGACCGCGTCGGCTCCCGACGCGAACGCCTTGCAGACGTCTCCGCCCGTGTCCATCCCGCCGTCCGTGATGACCGGGACGTACTTCCCCGTTCGTTTCATGAAGAGGTCCCTCGCGGCGGCCCCGTCGGCCGTCGCCGTGACCTGCGGGACGCCGATCCCGAGGACACCCCTCGTCGTGCAGGCGGCTCCGGGCCCGATCCCGATCAGGACGGCGTCGGCGCCGGCCTCCATGAGGTCGAGCGTCACGTCGTACGTCACGCAGTTCCCGACGATCACCGGGATCGACATCGCGTCGATGAACGACTGGAGATCGAGCGTCTCGTAGGCGCTCGATATGTGGTCGACCGCCGCCACGGTCGACTGGACGACGAAGACGTCCGCCCCCGCCCTCTCCGCCAGCTTCCCGTACTTCGCCGCCGCCATCGGCGTGCACGACACCGCCGCCACCGCGTCCCCGTCCTTGATCTCCTCGATGCGCTTCTCGATCAGGCCTTCCTGGATCGGCGGCGAGTAGAGCTTCTGCACGAGCTGCGTCGCTGTGTCGGCCCCCGCGCTCGCGATCTCGTCCAGGACCTTCTCGGGGTCGCAGTAACGCGTCTGCACCCCTTCGAGGTTGAGGACGCCCAGCCCTCCCAGCCTCGACATCCCGACCGCCATCTTCGTGTCGACGACGCCGTCCATGGCCGCGGCCAGGATCGGCACGGGGAACTTGAGATCGCGGAGCTCCCAGGCCGTGTCGACCTCTTCCGGGTTGATCGTCACCCTCCCGGGGACGATGGCGACCTCGTCGAAGCCGAACGCCCTTCTGGCTTTCCTTCCATGACCGATATAGTCCGCCATCGAGACCTCCTTTGCGGGCTCCTTCGCGCGTGCTATCCGTCTGTCTCTTTTCGTGCTGGTCGGCGTACGCGTTTCGACGCGGCGTGCTATTCCTGGACCGGACGGCTTCCCGGCTTCTCGACCGGAACGCCCGACGCACAGAGCGGGCAGTGGTCCGGCTGGTACGTCTTCATATCTCGCCCCTCGACGAGCGCCTTCGACGGCGCCGGGAGGTTCAGGGGCTCGCGGCTCCTGTCCATGATGAACCCGAACCCGACGATCTCGGCGCCGGCGTCCTTCACGAGTCCGGCGACCTCCTTGACCGATCCGCCGGTCGTGACCACGTCCTCGATGATGAGGACGCGCTCGCCGGACCTGAGCGCGAAGCCGCGCCTCATGGTCATCGCCCCGCCGTCCCGTTCCGCCCAGATGGCTCGCACCCCGAGCGCCTTCGCTACCTCGTAGCCGATGACGATCCCGCCGATCGCCGGCGAAACGACGATGTCGATCGTCTCGTCTCGGAAACGGTCGGCGAGCATCCCGCCCAGTTCGCTCGCGATCTCCGGGTGCTCCAGCACCTTCGCGCACTGGCAGTACTCGTCGCTGTGGAGTCCCGACGTCAGCCTGAAGTGCCCGGTCGTGAGGGCGCCGCACTGCTTCATCAGGTCCACGGCCCTCTCGGTCACGGATGTGCTCACTTCCTCACCTCCGCCGGAGCCATCTCCTCCACGATGAGCCTCGCCGCTTCGGTCGGGCTCTCGGCGTTCCGGATCGGCCGGCCGACGACGATGTAGTCGGCGCCGTTGGCGATCGCTACCTGCGGCGTCGCGACGCGGCGCTGGTCGTTCTTCGCAGACCACGCCGGCCGGATGCCCGGCGTGACGATGAGGAAGTCGGTCCCGAGCGCCTCGCGGATCGCCTTGGCCTCCCACGCCGACGAGACGATGCCGTCGACACCGGCGTCCTTCGCGCGCTCGGCGAGCGCCAGCACCTCGTCGACGGTCGACGACATGCTCGTGAGGACGGTGATCGCGAGAATGCGAGGCGGCGTCACGCCGATCCGATCCGCCTCCTCCCCGCTCGCCTCCACCGCGGCGCGCATCATGTCGGTGCCGCCGGCCGCGTGGACGTCGAAGAAGTCGACGCCGAGCGAGGTCGCCGCCGTGGCGGCCTCGGCGACCGTGTTCGGGATGTCGTGGAACTTGAGGTCCAGGAAGACCCCGTACCCGGACTCCTTGAGGTTCCTGACGAGCGGCGGGCCCTCGGCGGTGAACAGCCTGCTCCCGACCTTGAAGTGCGCCACGTACTCGCCCGTCTGGCCCGCGAGTTCCTTCGCCTTGTCGAAGGTCGGAACGTCGAGGGCGACCATCAGTCTGCCGCGATCTTCTCCGTGCATCTCTGCTTTTCCTCCCGGGCCAGCCCGATGTACTCGTCGATCGTTTCTGCTCCGTTCATTCGCATGTGTTCACGGATCCCCCAGACGATGGCCGCGGGCGCCCCGGGATCCAGGAAGAGCGCCGTTCCCACCTGCACCGCCGTCGCCCCCGCCATCAGGAACTCGAGGGCGTCCTCGGCCGTCGCGATCCCGCCCGAGCCGATCACCGGCACGTCGACGGCGGCCGACACCTTCCAGACGAGCGCGAGGTTGATCGGCATGAGCGCGTGTCCCGACAGTCCCCCGGTGACGTTACCGAGGGCGGGCAGGCGCTTCTCGAGGTCGATCCGCATGCCCGGCATCGTGTTCGCGACGACGAGCGCGTCGGCGCCCGCCCCGACCGCGGCCTCTGCGACGCTCAGGATGTCGGCCGTGTTCGGGGAGAGCTTCACGATGAGCGGCTTCTTGGTCGCGCTCCGGGCGGCGGTGACCACCGCGGCGGTTCCCTCCGGGTCGTCCCAGACGGGTCGCCGCTCACGTCTGACGTTCGGGCACGAGATGTTGATCTCGACGGCCCGGACCGCGTCGCGTTCCCCGACGGCGCCTGCGAGCTCGCAGAACTCAGCAGGCGTTCCCCCGGCGACGCTCGCGATGATCTCCGTGGGGAGCTCGGCCGCCTCGGGGAGCTTCTCCGACAGGAACCGGCGGAGTCCGACGTTCTCGAGGCCGATTGCGTTCAGGAGCCCCGCGTGCGTCTCGGCCAGCCGGGGCGGCGGGTTTCCCTCCCGCGGCTCGCGCGTGATCGTCTTCGTGACGATCGCTCCGACGGTCTCGTAGTCGATGAGCTCCGCGTACTCGGGACCGTATCCGACGGTTCCGGACGCGAGGACCACAGGGTTTCTGAGCGTGAGACCCGTGATCTTGGTCGTGATGTCAGGCATAGGGGCCTCCCTCGAAGAGGAGCTCGGCCGCGTCGAAGACCGGGCCGTCCGAGCAGACCGTCTTGTAGCCGTGTTTCGTGTTGACGACGCAGCCGCGGCAGGCGCCCGTCCCGCAGGCCATGATCTCCTCGAGGAGGACCTCGCAGGGAAGGCCGTGCCGAAGCGCGACCGCCGCCGCCTCCTTCAGCATGGCCGGGGGGCCGCAGGCGTAGACGCGGGCCGGGTTCTCGACGCGCTCGAGATGGCTCGCGAGGAGCTCGCACACCGTGCCCGCAGTACCCGTGCTCCCGTCGTCGGTCGACAGCTCGAGCGTGATTCCGCCGTTCGGCCGGGGCATGAGTCCGTCCAGGAGTCCCTCGCGCGTCCGCGCCCCGACGAGGAGGAGCACCGGACGTCCGTCGTGGACGAACTCCTCCGCGAGGTAGCGGAGGCCCGCCACGCCGATGCCGCCCGCGACGAGGATGGCCGTGGCCCCCTCGCGCGGCGGCGAGAACCAGTTCCCCAGGGGGCCCATGACCGACACGGACGATCCCTCGGCCTGCTCGGCGAGCGTGCGGGTGCCCTTCCCCCGGAGCTCGACCAACAGATCGAGCGACCGCTCGCGCGGGACGCCGGCCACCGAGAACGGGCGGCGCAGCGTCAGCTCTTCCGACGCCGCGACGTGGACGAACTGGCCCGGCATCGGCGTCGCGAACTCTCGGTCGACCTCAAGCGTGAACAGATAGCTCCGCGGCGTGATGCTCGCCTTCTTCGTGAGTCTCGCCTGCGCGGTGCGCGGCACCCGGTTCTTCAAAGACGATCTCCCCTCGCGAGATGGTCAGGACGGCGCGCCCTCTGAGCGTGCGTCCGATGAACGGCGAGTTCTTCGATTTCGACAGGAACCAGTCCTCGGAGACCTCCCAGGCCCAGTCGGGATCGAAGACGGTGACGTCGGCCCGGGATCCCTCGGCCAGGCTCCCGTGCGGGATCCCGAGGATGCTCGCGGGATCCGTGCTCATGAGCTCGACGGCCCGCCCGAGCGTGATCGTCCCGGACTCGACGAGGTGCGTGAGGGTGAGCGGCAGGAGCGTCTCCGTGCCGATCAGGCCCGGAGGCGCCGCGTCGAACTCGACCTCCTTCTCCTCGATGGAGTGCGGGGCGTGGTCGCTCGCGATCGCGTCGATCGTGCCGTCGGCCAGACCCACCTTGATGGCCGACACGTCGGCCGCGCTCCTGAGAGGCGGGTTGACCCTCGTGCTCGTGGCGTAGGTCCTGACGTCGTCGTCGGTCAGCGTGAAGTAGTGGGGGCAGGTCTCGCAGGTGACGGCGATCCCTTCCTCCTTCGCCCTCCTGACGAGCTCGACCGAGCCCCTCGTGGAGACGTGGGCGATGTGGAGGTTCGCGCCCGTCGTGCGGGCGAGGATGATGTCGCGCGCGACGGCGACCTCCTCCGCCGCGGCGGGGATCGGACGGAGGCCCGCCATCGTCGAGGCGAACCCCTCGTTCATGACGCCCGATCCGGTGAGGTTGAGATCCTCGCAGTGGGAGATGATCGGTCGTCCCACCATCGAGGCGTACTCGAGGGCGCGTCGCATGACCGTCGCGCTCTCGACGGGGCTGCCGTCGTCGGAGAACGCGACCGCGCCCGCCTCGGCCAGCGCGGCCATCTCCGTCAGCGTCTTCCCGCCGCGCCCGACCGTGATCGCGGCGATCGGGTAGACCGCGATCGCCGTCCCCCTCGAGCGCACGTACTCGACCCACGCGGGCGTGTCGATCGTCGGCTCGGTGTTCGGCATCGCCGCGACGGCGGTGATGCCGCCGTGCGCCGCCGCGAGCGCCCCGCTCTCGATCGTCTCCTCGTCCTCGCGGCCCGGCTCCCTCAGGTGGACGTGCATGTCGACGAGGCCGGGCGAGACGACCGCTCCCCGGACGTCGATCACGAGCGTGTCCTCGTCGACCGGCGTGCCCTCTCCCCACTTCGCCACCCGTTCGTTGGCGAGGAGGAGATCGATGTAGTCGTCGGTTCTCGTGGCCGGGTCGATCAGCCGGCCGCCCTTCAGGATGATCTTCCTCATAGTCCCACCTCCGCCAGGATCTCCGGTTCCTCCACCCTCTCTTGGGCGCGGACCCTGGAGAGCAGGTAGATGATCGCCATCCTGACGGCCACGCCGTTCGTGACCTGGTCCAGAATGACCGAGCGGTCGCCGTCGGCAACGTCGGCCGAGAGCTCGACTCCGCGGTTGATCGGTCCGGGGTGCATGATGACGACGTCGGGTTTCATCTCGGCGACGCGCGCCGCGTCGACTCCGAAGAGCCTCGCGTACTCCCTCAGGCTCGGGAGGAAGCCGCCCTCCAGGCGTTCCTGCTGGATGCGGAGGATGTTCACGACGTCGGCGTCGGCCGTCGCCTCGCGGAGGTCGGTCGTGACCGTGGCGCCCATGCGCTCGATCTCGGCCGGCATGAAGGTCGACGGGCCGCAGAGTGTGACCTTCGCGCCGAGGGCGTTCAGGCCCCAGACGTTCGAGCGCGCGACGCGGGAGTGGAGGATGTCGCCGAGGATCGTGACCTTCCTTCCCTCGATGTCCCCGAGCGCCTCCCGTATCGTGAAGAGATCGAGGAGCGCCTGCGTGGGATGCTCGTGCGTTCCGTCGCCCGCGTTGATGACGGAGCCGTCGATGTGATCGGTCAGGAAGTGCGGAGCGCCGGACGCCGAGTGGCGGATGACGACCATGTCGACCATCATCGCCTCGATGTTCTTGGCGGTGTCGCGGAGGGTCTCCCCCTTCTTCACGCTCGACGTCGACGCCGAGAAGTTCAGCGTGTCGGCCGAGAGCCGCTTCTCGGCGAGCTCGAACGACATGCGCGTGCGCGTGCTCGCCTCGAAGAAGAGGTTGACGATGGTCACGCCCCGGAGGGTCGGGACCTTCTTGACGGGGCGGTCGAGGACCTCCCGGAACTTCGCGGCGGTGTCGAGGATGGCGAGGATCTCCTCGCGCTCGACTCCCTCGAGGCCAAGGAGGTGCTTCCGTGTCCAGCGCACTCTCTCCTCCCCGAGGCCAAGGGTGAAACGCAAAAACGGGCTACGCGAGCTGTCGCTCGCGATCACCCGCTGTTATGCGTTCTCTTCTGAGCACCCTTTCTAGCCTCGCAGTGCTAGATTAAAAGGTAACTACATGTCACTGGACGGACAGTATACGCGAGGGCCCCCAGCCGTGCAAGGTCTTTCTGCACGGCCGGCGGCGCCCAGCTCGCTCGGGAGGTCCCGGGCTCCGCGGAGGCTCCTAGGCGTCTCCCCTCAGGGGCACGACGCAGAGGAACCTCAGGGGCTCCTCCCCCTCATTCACGAAGTTGTGCTCCTCTGAGGGCTCCACCAGGATGGCGTCTCCCGGGCCGAATTCGGTCCTCACGTCCCCTGTCACGACCGTTCCCCGCCCGTCCAGCGCGTAGATCACGTGCTCCCAGTCGTGCGCGTGGAACGGGGTGTTCCCCCCGGGCGCGAGCTCGAACAGCCTCATCGCGGCGGTCGGAGCCCCGTCCGCTTCGGCGATGAGCCCCGCCTTGCTGACCCCGCTGGCTCCCTCGACGGCGATCGGCGCCGGGGCCCGGTCGGTCTTCCGGATGTGCTTCACGCGTTCTCTCCCTCCTCTCGGGTTCCGTTCTCCTTCCCCTCTCAGGGACGAGTCTACACGGGTCGCGGCCCGTCCGCATCCGGAGAGACGGGAGGCCTCGGGGGCCCCCCGTCTCCGTGCTGCTCCTCGTGCGGCCGGATCTGCCGGAACTCGTCGTTCCGTCCGATCCCGCGATCTACTTCAACATCACCATCTTCCGCGACGCGGCGAAGCCCGGCGCCTCAATGCGGTAGAAGTAGACGCCGCTCCCGCACCGCTCGCCGTGGCCGTTCCGTCCGTCCCAGACCACGTGGCCGTTGGTGCCGGCCGCCATCTCCTCGTCGAGGAGCGTTCGCACGGTGCGTCCCGCCGCGTTGTAGACGCGGACGGTCACCCGACCGGCGTCCTTCACGCTGTAGGCGATCTTCGTCACCGGGTTGAACGGGTTCGGGTACGCCTGGGCCAGCGTGTTCCTCGCCACGCCGTCGACGATCCCGGTCCCGTCCGCGGTCGGCGTGATCGCGAAGTAGTCCATGATGTTCTGCATGAGATCGAGGCGGTCGTGGAGGCCGGTCTCGTAGTGACCGGACCCCAGCATGCTGCCCATCATGAACTCCATGCCAAACCCGAGGTTCACCGTCTGGTAGCCCGCGGTCGCATGCGTGTAGGCGACGCCGGCGGGCTTCCTTTCTGAGTCCGCCCTGACGTAGTCGGCCACGATCTCGGTTCCGGCGATGCCGGAGAACGGCTCGACCACGTCGAACTGGTTCAGGGCCGGGCAGCCGCCCCTGACGAGGCAGTAGCCGTCGTCGTGCGTCATGAAGTCCCAGTCGCCCGCGTGATCCTCGAGGCCCGGAACGCTGTCGATGAGGACCGCCCCGACCGTGTTCTCGAGATAGTGGGACGCGAGGAATGTCTCGTAGAACGCCAGCGTCTCCTTCCCGGCTTCCATGAGCTCGAACCCGATGTCGTTGCCGGTCATGAGCAGGTTTCTCTCGACGCCGGCCGCGCTCAGCCACTGGATCAGATTGACCTGGTCCACGGGCTTGATCGTGTAGGCGTTGAAGTCGTTCGTGAACCAGATCTGCGTGTGGTAGTACGCCATGCCCGTCGTGTCCGGCCCGTCCGACTGGTCGGTGCTCCCCGAGGGCACCTCGACGTCGTACACGTCGTACACGTAGCCGAGGATCTCGAGCATCTCGCGGTAGTAGTACTGCGAGCTGTGACGGTAGTCCCTCTCCTCGCCCGGCGTCCGACGGCCGTGCTTGTCGACCAGCAGCATGCCCGTGTTCGGTCCGGTCGCCGTGATCGGGAGGATCGACATCTCGTACCACGCGTCGGGTGCCCTGTCGGGGTGGACCTCGACGTTGCCGTTGCCGTCGGTCGCCTCGAGGTAGTACCGGATCTCGCTGCCCGGCGTCATCTCGTTGTGCGGCGGCGGCGCGACCCACCAGTTGCTCTCGGCGCTCTCCTTGTGGCAGTTGTACGAGTTCCACGTCAGGCCCCCGTCGTTCGAGGCCAGGAGGAGAGCCGTATTGACGCCGTTGTCGTTCTTGATCTTGACCCGCCCGCTGTCGAGCATGGCCTCGGCGAGATCCTCCTGGAACCAATCGTTGAACCAGTTCCAGGTGTCGGGTTCGAACACCGTCCCGCCGCCGCCGGAGGGGATCCCCACCTTCTGGAAGTTGAGGATGAGACCGGCCCAGTGCTGGCCGCCCGACGGCCCCGACGCCGGTGGATCGTGCATCTGCGCCCAGAGGACCGCGAGCCAGTCGTTACCCGCGAAGGCGTCCCAGTCGTCGAACTCCTCGTACCATTGCGGGTCGGCGTACCACCAGCCCGGATCCTCGTCGATGAACCCGTCGAGGGCCGTGACGCACTCCATGAGGTCGTCCGAGGCCAGGTAGAGGTTGCAGACGTCGTCCGAGGTGCGCGGCATGTCGCACCACTGATCCCAGTGCGCCACGAGCTTGGGCGCGCCGCTGATGTCGATCGGCGGGCTCATGAGCCACGAGTACTGCCCGTCGACCATCTGGCTCGTCACGGGATCGACCGCCCCCATCATCCAGGTCCCGACGGGACGGTCCTCGCAGGTGAAGCCGCGCCCGGTCAGGAAGTCGATCCCGAACTGGCCGCGTTCGTAGACGACGCCCTCCTGTCCCGCGGCCACCTGATCGGCGTTGTCCCAGCCCATGAGGCCGGACTCGGAGTCGTCGAGCCAGAAGACGCCGGCTGGTCCCGTCCACGAGATGTTGTCGATCTGCCACGCGCCGTCCTGGACCGAGTTGTTCGGCGGGCCGTTGTTGTACTGATCCTGGGACGAGTAGCCCATGTCCGACTCGAAGCGGAAGCGGAGGTCGACCGTGAGGCCCGCGTGCGTCGGCAGCGGGACCGTCACGTGGCCGTGCGCAACGCTGTCCCAGTCCTGAGAGAGGCCGGGCTTGCCTGCGAAGCCCGGATTCGAGACCACGTGGACCGAGGTCCACGTATCGCCGCCGTCGGTCGAAACGTCGGTGTAGCCGTAGTCGAAGTCGTGCTCCATCGCAAAGCGCTGGTCGTAGTCGAGGAACAGGGGATCGCCGACGTTCGTGTTCGTCTCGATCTCCGGGAAGCTCCTCTTGAGGATCTGTACCCAGTCGTTTCCGTATCCGCGAGGCTGTGCCCAGCACTCGCTGTAGGTCCCACACCACCAGGTGCTGTCGCCGAGCCACGTGAAGGCTGTCTGGATGCGGATCGTGTCGTGATGCCAGTGGTTCTGCATCGCGATGGTTCCGCTGCGGTCGTACACCGTCCACCCGGCGTTGTCGCCTTCCAGGTCCTCGAAGTTAGCCCAAAAGATCCACAGGGTCTCGGGTCTCGATCCCCTGAACCCGGTGGCCTCCGGCGCGGGACCGCCTGCCGCCGACCGCGCGCTCGTGTGCACCGTGCCGGGCCCCGTCGCCGAGGCCGCGGACACCATCGCCACGAGAGCGATGCCGATGGTCAGGAAGACCAGAGGTCTCTTACGCATGCGCTCATCCCCCCCTTGCTTCCGAAGGCGTCTCCTGCGCCTTCGCGCCCACTGCATTTCACCCGGCCGCATCGCCAGCCCGACCCGCGGTCCGGGCGCGTCACCCTCTTCGAGGGAGCGAGACTCCCCCGTCCGTTCCCGACGCCGGTCTCCTCCGGCGCCGTCATCCGGTTCGGTACCTCCATCTACTTCAGCATCACCATCTTCCGCGAGGCGGCGAAGCCCGGTGCCTCGATGCGGTAGAAGTAGACGCCGCTTCCGCACCGCTCGCCGCGGTCGTTCCTTCCGTCCCACACGACGTGGCCGTCGGTGCCGGCCGCCGTCTCCTCGTCGAGGAGCGTTCGCACGGTGCGTCCCGCCGCGTTGTAGACGCGGACGGTCACCCGGCCGGCGTCCTTCACGCTGTAGGCGATCTTCGTCACGGGGTTGAACGGGTTCGGGTACGCCTGGGCCAGCGTGTTCACAGGCGCGCCGTCGACGATGCCCGTCCCCGTCCCCGGGGCCGTCTTCCCGAAGTAGTCCATGATGTTCTGCACGAGGTCGAGACGATCCAAGAGCCCGGTGTGATAGTAGCCCTCCGGCGTGTAGTTCGACGCTCCCCCGTTCGCGACACCGTCCATCATGAACTCGATCCCGAATCCGAGGTTGACCGTCTGGTAGCCGGACGTCGGGTGGGTGTACGCGACGCCGGCCGGCCTCCGGAGCCCGTCGGTGCGGACGTAGTCCGCGACGGTCTCGTTCCCGCCGACGCCCGAGCGCGGCTCGACGACGTCGAAGTAGTGCAGTCTCGGGCAGGCGCCGCGGAGGATACACTCCCCGTCCCCCTCTGTGAGAAACGCGTGCCCGCCGCCGTGGTCCTCGAGGCCCGGAACGCTGTCGACCGTGACGGCCCCCACCTTATCCTCGAGGTAGTGCGACGCGAGCCACGTTTCGTAGAACGCCAGCGTCTCCCTCTCGGTCTCCATCAGTTCGTAGCCGATGTCGTTCCCCGTGACGAGGAGGTTCCGCTCCTTTCCCGCCGCGGCCTGTCCGAGCCACTGGATCAGGTGGTACTGGTCCCGCGGGTTCAGCGTGAACGCGTCGAAGTCGCTCGTGAACCAGATCTGCGTGTCGTAGTACTTCATGCCGCTCGAGTCCGGACCGTCGGAGAGGATGTTCCCGGACGGAACCTCCACGTCGTAGACCTCGAACTCGTAGCCGAGGATCTCGAGCGCCTCGCGGTAGTAGCGCTCGGTGCTGTACGTGAGCTCGAGGCTCTCGAGGAGCTCGCCCGAGTATCGGAGCGCTCCAGGTGTGGCCCGTCCGTGCTTGTCGACGACGAGGAGGCCGGGGTCATCCGTTGTCGCGTCGAGCGGGAGGATCGACATCTCGAAGGTCTCGTTCGGCGCGCCGTCCGGGAACGTCGCCACGTTGCCGGCGCCGTCGATCGCCTCGAAGTAGTAGCGGATCTCGCTCCCCCGGACCATCAGGCTCCAGGGCGGCGGGGCGATCCACCAGTGGCTCGAGGGGTTGCCGGGATCCTCGCGGTGGCACGCGTAGGAGTGCCAGGCCGTCCCTCCGTCGTTCGAAGCCATCACGTGCGCGGACACGATCCCGTCGTCGTCCTTGATCAGGATGCGCGTGGAGTCGAGGGCCGCGTCGGCGAGGTCTTCCCAGAACCAGTCGTTGAAGTTCTCCCAGTCGGAGCGTTCCCAGACCGTCCCCGCATCGCCGGACGGGACGCCGACCATCTGGCGGTTCAGGAAGAACCCGCCCCAGTGGTTGCCGTTCCCCGTCACCGTGTCGTTCCTCGCGGCCCACATGATCGCGAACCAGTCGTTCCCGGCGAAGGCGTCCCAATCGTCGATCCGGACGTACCATCCGGCGTCGGCGTACCACCATCCGAACTCCTCGTCCGTGAACCCCGACGGGTCGGTCACGCACTCGACGAGATCGCTCGATGCGAGGAGGAGGTCGAAGAGGTCGCCCGTCGGCAACGGGGCGTCGGCCCAGCAGTCCCACTTCCCGACGAGCTTGGGAGCGCCGCTGATGTCGATCGGCGGACTCACGAGATAGGTGAACTCGTTGTCGACCATGGCGCTCGAGAAAATGTCGACGGGAGCGTACATCCAGGAGCCCTCCGGCCGGTCGTCGCACGTGAAGTCGCGGCCGGTGACGAAGTCGTATCCGAACTGCCCGCGCCACCAGAAGACGCCCTCCTGCCCGGAGGACTGCGGATCGGAGTGGTCCCAGCCGTTGTCGCCGGGCGACTCGCAGTCGTCGAGCCAGAACGTCGCGCCGCCCGGCCCCTTGAGCTCGACGTTGTCGATCTGCCACGCGCCGTCCAGGAACGAGTCGTTCGGCGGATTGTTCGGCGAGTCCTGCGACGAGTTCAGGTTGTCCGACTCGAACCGGAAGCGGACCTCGATCGTCTGGCCGGCGTACGCGGAGAGGTCGATCGTCACGCGGCCGTGCGACACGCTGTCCCAGTCCTGCGAGTTTCCGGGTTTGCCGGCGAAGCCCGGGTTGTCGATCGTGTGTCTCGTCGTCCACGTCGCGCCGCCGTCGGTCGAGACGTCGGTGTAGCCGTAATCGTAATCGTTCTCCATCGCGAACCGCTGATCGTACTCGAGCGTCAGCTCGTCACCCGGGTCCGTGTTCGCGGCGACCTCCGGGAAGCTCCTCTTGAGGATCATCCGCCAGTCGTTCCCGTATCCCCGGGGTTGCTGCCAGCAGCTGCTGTAGGTGCCGCACCACCACGTGCTGTCCCCCAGCTGGTCGAAGCCGCCGATGCGGATCGTGTCCTTGTGCCAGACGTTTTCGTATCCGACGGTTCCGCTGACGTCGTAGGACGTCCAGCCGGCGTTGTCGCCCGACAGGTCGGAGAAGTCGGCGTCGAAGATCCAGAGGGTCTCGAGCCGCGCCCGCCTGCGGGTTCCGCGCATCGTCTCGACGTCGATCCTGGGCAGGCGACTCCGGGGCTCGGCCTCGGGCTCTCGCGCCACGGCAACGCTCGCGATCGTCGCCGCCAGGGCGATGGTCACGAGCACACGCGGGACGGAGTTCGTCATGCGGAGCGGTCTCCTCGGTCGGGGGGGCGACCGTCGATCGGCGTTGTCGTGGCGCGCGGCGTTGGCAGTGCCGGCGTCGGTGCTACCGGCGTGGGTCTCGCCGGCGCTGCTGTACCCGCTTCTGAGGCGCACCTGCACGGCGCGTCTTCCCAGACTCGGCGCAAGTATACCACAGATCCGAGCCCGCGGCAACTGCTGACGCCGTGTCCGCACAGCACGACGGGGGCTCCTCATGGAGCCCCCGTCGGTGGAGGTCGTTCGATCCTGCTCTGATCCGTCTAGACCATATGGAACGGTCGGGCCCGACCGTTCCATATCACTTCAGCATCACCATCTTGCGCGACGAGGCGAAACCCGGGGCCTCGATGCGGTAGAAGTAGACGCCGCTGGCGCACCTCTCTCCCGTTTCGGTCCTGCCGTCCCAGACCACGAAGCCCGCGACGCCCGCGTCGACCTCCTCCTCGAGGAGCGTCCTGACCGCACGCCCCGCGGCGTTGTAGACGCGGATCGTGACGGGACCCGCCTCCTTCACGCTGTAGGCGATCTTGGTGACGGGGTTGAACGGGTTGGGATAGGCCTGACTCAGGGTGTTCCGCACCCCTCCGTCCACGATGCCCGTCCCGTCGCCCGTCGGGCTCTGGCCGAAGTAGTCCATGATGTTCTGCATGAAGTTGATGCGGTCCTGGAGGCCGGTGTGGTAGTAGCCCTCTGTCGTGTAGTTGGAGGCGCCGGCGCCCACGGTGCCGTCCATCATGAACTCCATGCCGAACCCGAGGTTCACCGTCTGGTAGCCGCTCGTCCCGTGCGTGTACGCGACGCCGGCCATCCTCCTCACGTCGTCCATCCGGACGTAGTCGGCGACCGTCTCGTTCCCCGCGATTCCGGAATACGGCTGGACGACATCGAAGCGATGCAGGAGCGGGCACGCGCCCCGGATGATGCACTCGCCGTCGTCGTGGGTCATGAAGTCCCAGCCGCCCGCGTGATCCTCGAGCCCGGGAACGCTGTCGACCGTCACCACGCCGACCTCGTCCTCGATGTAGTCGGAGGCCATCCACGTCTCGTAGAACGAGAGCGTCTCGCGCCCGACCTGCATCAGCTCGAAGCCGACGTTGTTGCCCGTGATGAGCAGGTTCCGCGGCCCGCTCGGGGTCGACTGGCTCAGCCACTCGCGCAGGTTGTACTGGTCGATCGGGTTCAGCGTGTACTGCGAGTAGTAGTTCGAGAACCAGATCTGCGTGTCGTAGTACCTCATGCCGGTCGTGTCGGGACCGTCGGACAGCCTGCTTCCCGACGGCACCTCGACGTCGTACACGTCGTACTCGTAGCCGAGGATCTCGAGCATCTCGCGGTAGTAGTACTCGGCAGTACGCAGGACGTCGTAGCGGCTCTCGCCCGGCGTCCAGTACCCGAACTTGTCGACGAGCAGCATGCCCGGATTGGCCACGCTCCCGGTGATCGGCAGGATCGACATCTCGTACGTGCGGTCCGGCGCGGCGGCCGGGTCCGTCGCGATGTTCCCCGCGCCGTCGATCGCCTCGAAGTAGTACCTGATCTCGCTGGCCGGCACCATCTGCCCGACCGGCGGGCCCGCGATCCACCAGAAGTCCTCCGGATCGTTCGGGTCCTGCTGGCGACACGGGTACGTCGACCACGTCATGCCGCCGTCGTTCGAGGCCTGGAGGTTCACCGCCGTGATGCCGTCGTCGTCCCTGACCATGATGTACGCAGAATCGAGGAGAGCCTCGGTCATGTCGTCCACGAACCAGTCGTTGAAGTCGAGCCAGTCGTGGTGCGTCCAGGAAGTCCCGGCGTCTCCTGAGGGGATGCCGACCTTCTGGAAGTTCAGGAACATGCCTCCCCAGTGCAGGCCGCTGACGTCGATCGTATCGCTGCGGACGGCCCACATGACGCCGAGCCAGTTGTTCCCGGCGAACGCGTCCCAGCCGTCGGAGACCTTGTACCAGCCCGGGGGTGACACGTACCACCAGCCCGGATCCTCGTCGATGTAGCCGCCCGGATCCTCCACGCAGTCGCGCGTGTCATCCGAAGCGAGGTAGAGGTTGAAGAGGTCGCCGGTGGAGGGTGGCGCGTCGACCCAGAAGTCCCAGCGCCCGACGAGCTTCGGCGCGCCGCTGACGTCGATCGGCGGGCTCATGAGCCACGTCCACTCGTTGTCGACCATCGCGCTCGTGAAGATGTCGACCGGCGCGTACATCCAGCTGCCGTAGGGCCTGGAGTTGCACGTGAAGTCACGGCCGGTCACGAAGTCGATCCCGAACTGGCCGCGCCACCACACGGTGCCGATCTGGCCGGACGAAGGGGTGTCCTCGTGGACCCAACCCAGATTGCCCGACTGGGAGTCGTCGAGCCAGAACGTCCCGCCCGGGCCGATCAGCTCGATGTTGTCGATCTGCCAGGCGCCGTCCTCGACCGAGTTGTTTGGCGGGTTGTTCGGCTCGTCCTCCGAAGAGTAGAAGGCGTCCGACTCCATCCGGAACCGGATGTCGATCGTCTGACCCGCGTACTCGGAGAGGTCGATCGTGACGTGGCCCTCCGCCGGGTCGTCCCAGTTCTTGGACGTGCCCGGCTTTCCCGCGAAGCCCGGGTTGTTCGCCGTCTGCTTCGTCGTCCACGTCGCGCCGCCGTCGGCCGAGATCTCGGTGTACCCGTAGTCGTAGTCGTGCTCCATGGCGAACCGCTGGTCGTATTCGAGGTAGAGGTCGTCACCGACGTTCGTGTTCGCCTCGATCTCCGGGAAGTTCCGCTCGAGGATCTGGAGCCAGCTGTTGCCGTAGCCGCGCGGCTGCCGCCAGCAGGCGTTGTACGTGCCGCACCACCACGTGCTGTCTCCGAGGTACGGGAAGCCGCTCACCCTGATGGTGTCGTGGTGCCAGTAGTTCTCGACCCCGAGGGTGCCGCTGTTGTCGTACACGGTCCATCCGGCGTTGTCGCCGGCCTCGTCCTCGAAGTCCGCATCGAAGATCCAGAGGGTCTCGAGCCTGGCCCCCCTCAGCTCGCCCGAGGGCATCACCGGGGAATGAGGCTCCATCCACTGCTTGCTGAACTCCGTGTCGGGCGCCTTCGCCGACGCTCCGACCGCGAAGGTCACCAGTGCGATGCCCGCAAGGAGCATCACGTACGCACTCTTCTGCATCACTCCGTCACCCCCCCTTCTACAAGACGATCCGCTCATCGAATCGCACTGTCACTCACTGGTCGCTCCCGCGCCCCGTCGGTCGCGGCGGCGCGGAGCGGGACGACGGCCTCACGGTTGCGCGTCCCGCAAATGATATGACACCTCGCGGGCCTTCCGGGTTGCGTCCACGACGGGCGTCGCGGCGCTTCCGTGCGACTCGCGCTCGCTTTCGTTCGACTGACGTTCGCTCTCGAACGAACGCGCATCGCCTCCGGCGCGACCGAGCGACGTGCGTCGGGTCCTCGCGCGTCACATTCTCGACGCGGTCGACGCGACTCGCGTCGTAATTTCGACGACCTCGAGGCCGCACGAAGCGAACGGGGACCCCAAGGGGGTCCCCGTCCGGTCTCGATCGTTCGATCCCGCTCCGTTTCGATCTACTTGAGCATCACCATCTTCCGGGACGAGGCGAAGCCCGGAGCCTCGATCCGGTAGAAGTACACGCCGCTCGCGCACCTCTCCCCGTTCCCGTTCCTGCCGTCCCAGACCACGAAGCTCGAGGTTGGCTCTCCGATCTCCTCGTCGAGGAGCGTCCTGACCGCTCGTCCCGCGGCGTTGTAGACGCGGATCGTCACGGGACCCGCCTCCTTCACGCCGTAGGCGATCCTGGTGACCGGATTGAACGGGTTGGGGTACGCCTGGCTCAGCGTGTTCCGCACTCCACCGTCCACGACGCCCGTCTCGGACGTCGCGACGCCGAAGTACGCCAGGATGTTCTCCATGAGGTTCATGCGGTCGTAGAGCCCCGTGTGGTAGTACCCCTCCGCCGTGTAGTTGGAGGAGCCCGCGCCCACGGTGCCGTCCATCATGAACTCCATGCCGAACCCAAGGTTCACCGTCTGGTACGTGGAGGTTCCGTGCGTGTAGGCCACGCCAGCGGGCCTACGGCCGGAGTCCATCCGGATGTAGTCGGCCACGACCTCGGTCCCGGAGAACGACCGGGCCTCCACGACGTCGAACGCGTTCAGGACCGGGCAACCGCCTCTCACGATGCACTCGGCGTCACCGTTCGTCATGAAACTCCAGCCGCCCGCGCGGTCCTCGACTCCGGGAACGCTGTCGATCGTCACCGTCCCGACCGTGTTGTCGATGAACTCGGAGGCCAGCCACGTCTCGTAGAACGCCAGCGTCTCGTTTCCGCTCTCGACCAGGTCGTACCCGATGTCGTTGCCCGTGAGGAGCAGGTTGCGCTCGACGCTGGACGTCGCCTCGTTGAGCCACTCGCGCAGGTTGAACTGGTCGGTGGCATTGAGCGTCCGGGCGTTGAAGTCGTTCGTGAACCAGATCTGCGTCTCGTAGTACTTCATGCCCGTCGTGTCCGGGCCGTCCGAGTGGATGCTCCCCGAGGGCACCTCCACGTCGAACTTGTCGTAGATGATCCCGAGATTCTCGAGCATCTCTCGGTAGTAGTACTCAGACGAGTGCCTCGGGTCACCGTAGCGCGTCTCGCCCGGCGTGTTCCGGCCGTGCTTGTCGACCAGGAGTATGCCCGGCTGCGCGATCGAAGCCGTGATCGGCAGGATCGACATCTCGTAGGTCCGGTCGGGCGCCCTGCTGGGATAGGTCGTCACGTTTCCGACGCCGTCGGTGGCCTGGTAGTAGTACCGGATCTCGCTCCCCGGGGTCATCTGGCCCGAGGGTGGCGCCATGATCCACCAGTGGCTGTCCGGATCGCTCGGGGTCTCCCGGTGACCCGCGTACGACAACCAGGTTGCCCCCCCGTCGTTCGTGGCCACGACGTAGGCCTCGTCGATGCCATCGTCGTCCTTGATCTTGACGCGGGCCGAGTCGAGCAGAGCCTCCGCGATGTCGTCCTGGAACCAGTCGTTGAAGTTGTTCCACTGATCGACCTCATACACGGTCCCGGCGTCGCCGGAGGGGATGCCGATCTTGTGGAAGTTGAGGATGAGACCGGCCCAGTGATCGCCGCTCGCGTCCGTCGTGTCGTTACGGACGGACCAGTAGAACGCGAGCCAGCTGTTCCCGGCGAAGGCGTCCCAGTCGTCGACCTCGTTGTACCAGAAGGGATCGGCGAACCACCAGCCCGGCTCCTCGTTGATGAAGCCCGAGGGATCCGTCGCGCACTCGTAGTTGTCGCTCGACGACACGAAGACGCTGTGGAGGTCGCCCGAGGACTCCGGCATGTCGGCCCACTGGTCCCAGTGCGCGACGAGCTTCGGCGCGCCCTCGATGTCGATCGGCGGGCTCATGAGCCACGTGTTCTGGTTGTCGATCATCTGGCTCGAGAAGATGTCGACGGGAGCGTACATCCACGTGCCGACCGGCCTGTCCTGACAGGTGAAGTCGCGCCCGGTCACGAAGTCGATCCCGAACTGCCCGCGCCACCAGACGAGTCCCGTCTGGCCGGCCGCTTCCTGGTCCTCGTGGACCCAGCCCATGTCGCCGGATTCGGAGTCGTCGAGCCAGAAGGTCCCGCCCGGACCGATCAGCTCGATGTTGTCGATCTGCCACGCTCCGTCCAGAACGGAGTTGTTCGGCGCGCCGTTGTTGTAGGTGTCCTCAGACGAGTATTGGACGTCCGACTCGAAACGGAAGCGGATGTCGATCGCCTGGCCTGCGTAGTCGCTCAGGTTGACCTCGGCGTGACCGTGCGCGAGGCTGTCCCAGTCCTGGGCCAGGCCGGGCTTGCCGGCGAATCCCGGGTTTGTGACCGAGTGCTCCGTGGTCCAGGTCCCGCCGCCGTCCGTCGAGACGTCGACGTACCCGTAGTCGTAGTCGTGCTCCATGGCGAACCGCTGGTCGTACTCGAGGAAGAGATCGTCCCCGACGTTCGTGTTCGCCTCGACCTCCGGGAAGCTCCTCGAGAGAACCTGGATCCAGTCGTTGGCGTAACCGCGGGACTGGGCCCAGCACTCGTTGTTGGTTCCGCACCACCAGGTCGAGTCGCCCAGGTGAGCGAAGTCGCGGATCCTGATCGTGTCGTGATGCCAGTAGTTCTCGACCGCGACCGTTCCGCTGCGGTCGAAAACCGTCCAGCCGGCGTTGTCGCCCGTCTCGGTCTCGAAGTCTGCGTTGAAAATCCAGAGCGTCTCGTTTCTCGCTCCGCGGAACGCCGCTTCGTCGGACGAGCCGACGGGACGTACCTTGCTGCTGTTGAACCCGGTCCCGTCGCCCGTAGCGAGCGCCGTCGGGGCCGAGATCGCCATCGCGACGCAGACCAGGAGCGCCACGACAAGCATCCTCTTCATACGGACCTCCCCTTCTCAGGTCGCGATCCAGCTCATCGATCCATGCGAATGCTCATTGGGTTTCGCCGCGCCCCCGGGGGGGCCGGGGGGTGGGGTGGGCGCGTCGCCGTCAGGCGCACGCTCCCAACGTCTTTGGACACGGGATGTCTCTTCCGCGTTGAACGGAGGGCAGGGGGTGCCTCCACGCAGAGGGAGGGGACGAGGAGTCTCCCGTCCCCTCCCGAACTGTCTCCTCGGGGCCTGGCTCAGGCCCGCAAGGTCCGATCTACTTCAGCATCACCATCTTCCGGGACGAGGCGAAGCCCGGGGCTTCGATGCGGTAGAAGTAGACGCCGCTGGCGCACCTCTCCCCCGCGTCGTTCGCGCCGTCCCACACCACGAAGCCCGTGGCGCCCGCGGCGAGTTCCTCCTCGAGGAGCGTTCTCACCGTGCGGCCCGAGACGTTGAAGACGCGGATCGTGACGCGACCCGCCTCCCTCACGCTGTAGGCGATCTTCGTGACGGGGTTGAACGGGTTCGGATACGCCTGGCTCAGCGTGTTCCGCACCCCTCCGTCCACGATGCCCGTCGGATCGCCGCCCGCGGCCTTGTCGAAGTAGTCCATGATGTTCTGCATGAGGTTGAGGCGGTCGTCGAGACCCGTGTGGTAGTAGCCCTCGGTCGTGTAGTTCGAGCTACCGCCGCCGTGGGTGCCGTCCATCATGTACTCTATGCCGAATCCGAGGTTCACCGTCTGGTAGCCGAGCGTCTGGTGCGTGTACGCGACGCCCGCGTTCTTCCTCACCTCGTCGAGCCGCACGTAGTCGGCCACGATCTCGGTGCCCGCGATGCCGGATGTCGGCGTGACGACGTCGTAGTACGAGAGATGCGGACACCCGCCCCTCAGGATGGCCTCGCCGTCGTCGTGCGTCAGGAAGTCCCAGCCGCCCGCGTGGTCCTCGAGCCCGGGTATGCTGTCGACCGTCACCGAGCCGACCGCGTCCTCGAGCCAGTCGGATGCCAGCCACGTCTCGTAGAAGGCCAGCGTCTCCACGCCGGCGCCGATCAGCTCGCGGCCAACGTTGTTCCCGGTCACGAGCAGGTTCCGCTCCGCAGGGAGCGCCGCCTGGTTCAGCCACTCGCGCAGGTTGTACTGGTCGATCCGGTTCAGCGTGTGGGCGTCGAAGTAGTTGTTGAACCAGATCTGGGTGTCGTAGTACTTCATGCCGACCGAGTCGGGACCGTCGGACAGCCTGCTTCCCGAGGGCACCTCGACGTCGTACTTGTCGTACTCGTACCCCAGGATCCCGAGCGCCTCGGTGTAGTAGTACTCGGAGCTGTGGCGCCAGTCGCGCTGCGCTCCCGGCGTCCGCCGTCCGTGCTTGTCGACCAGGAGGATCCCCGGTTCGAGCTCGCTTCCGACGATCGGCAGGATCGTCATCTCGTACCACCTGTCGGGCGCGCCGGCGGGATCGGTCGCGATGTTGCCCACGCCGTCCATGCCCTCGAAGTAGTACCGGATCACGCTGCCCATCGTCATCTCGGCGGAAGGCGGAGGCAGGTACCACCAGTGGTCGAGGGGGTCCGGAGCCTGCTTGCGCCCCGCGTAGGAGCTCCACGTGAGGCCGCCGTCGTTCGACGCCAGTGTGTTGGCCGAGACGATGCCGTCGTCGTCCTTGATCTTGACGCTCGCCGTGTCGAGGAGCGCGTCGGTGAGCTGGTCGACGAACCAGTCGTTGAAGCCCTCCCACGTGTGATGCTCCCACGTCGTGCCCGCGTCGCCCGAGGGGATCCCGAGCCTCTGGAAGTTCAGGAACATGCCGCCCCAGTGCTCGCCGTTGGCGTCGAGGGTGTCGTTCAGGGCGACGTGAAGGATCGAGAGCCAGGCGTTCCCCGCGAAGGCGTCCCAATCGTCGGTCTTCGTCCGCCAGCCTGCCGTGGCGAACCACCACCCCGGATCCTCGTCGAGGAAGCCGCCCGGGTCCTGCACGCACGCCTCGATGTCGTTCGACGCGAGGTACAGGTTGTACCGGTCGCCGGTCGGATCCGGAGCGTCGGCCCAGTAGTCCCAGTGGCCGACGAGCTTCGGCGCGCCGGAGATGTCGATCGGCGGGCTCATGAGCCACGTGTTCTCGTTGTCGACCATCGCGCTCGTGACGATGTCGACCGGCGCGAACATCCAGGTGCCCATCGGCCTGTCGTCGCACGTGAAGGCGCGGCCGGTCAAGAAGTCGACCCCGAACTGACCTCTCCACCACACGGTGCCGATCTGCCCGGTGTTCTCGGTGTCCTCGCGCACCCATCCGTTGTCGCCGGGGGACTCGCAGTCGTCGAGCCAGAAGGTGCCGCCCGGACCGATCAGCTCGATGTTGTCGATCTGCCACGCGCCGTCCTGCACCGAGTGGTTCGGCGCGCCGTTGTCGGGCTCGTCCTCCGAGGAGTACGCCCCGTCGGACTCGACCCGGAACCTGATGTCGACGTCCAAACCCGCGTAGATCGTCAGATCGACCGTGTCGTGACCGGTCTCCGGGTCGTCCCAGTCCTTGGACAACCCCGGCTTGCCGGCGAAGCCCGGGTTGTTGACCGAGTGCTCCGTGACCCAGGTGTCGCCGCCGTCCGTCGAGACGTCGATGTACCCGTAATCGTAGTCGTGCTCCAGCGCGAAGCGCTGGTCGTACTCGAGGGTCAGTTCGTCACCGGGGTTGGTGTTGATCGCAACCTCGGGGAACGCGCGCTCGAGCGACATCAGCCAGTTGTTTCCGTAGCCGCGCGGCTGGCGCCAGCACTCGTTGTACTTGCCGCACCACCACGCGCTGTCTCCGAGGTGCGGGAATCCGCCGATCCGGATCGTGTCCTTGTGCCACTCGTTCTCCATGCCCAAGGTGCCGCTACGGTCCAGAACGGTCCAGTCGTCGTCTCCCGTGGTCGTGTTGAACTGGGCATCGAAGATCCAGAGCGTCTCGAGCCGGGCGCTCTGGAATTCCGCGCCTTCGACGTCCTGCCGACCCCACACGGGGTCGTCCGTCGAGTCGATCTCGAGGCCCCTGGCACCAGCCCCGGTCACGGACAGGACGAGCAGGGCCGCGACGCCCAGGAGGACAAGAGGTCTGCTTTCCATTCGCACCTTCACCTCCCTCGGTTCAAGGGTGATCCAACTCATCGTCCCACACACATCGATCGAGCATAAGCCGACAGAGTATACCACATAACACCGCGCCTGACAAGCTCCATGGCGTGGCCCGGTGTTTCAGTATCGAGGGCCGGCCGGGGCCCGAGTCACGAGCTCTCCCGGACTTACCCCCGCCAAGCACACG
>JALGWI010000013.1 GCA_025774245.1 bacterium | reverse complement strand
GGCTCCATCGTTCCGCTCGCCGGCGGCGCGTCGCCCGGATCCGGCAGCCGGACATCGAGGTCGAGGTCCGCCGCGCAGGCGACGACCAGGTCCTCGAGCCGCTCGAGCTCCGGCATCCGGTCGGCGAACGCGAGCACGTAGTGCTCGGTGTCGAGCGGGCTTTCGAGGAGCGAATCGACCACGGAGATCCGGAACGAGTCCGGCCTGTCAGCGTAGTCGGTCCGGAAGTGGAGGTCGTCGCGCGTGAGCACGATCGCCGCGAGCGCGTCGTCGAGGATCTCGTCGACCCCCGCGGCCCCCGCGACGGGGGCGAGCTGGAGCGCAAGCACGACGACGAGCGTTGTCGTCACTCTCATCGGTGTCTCCCTTCGGAGAGAGCGAGCAGGACCGCCTCGGCGGTCAGCGGGAGTTCGTGGAACCTGATGCCCGTGGCGTGGGCGACGGCGTTGGCGATCGCGGCGGCCCCCGGCATCGCCGGAGTCTCGCCGATCCCCTTCGCGCCGAACGGCCCCTTCGAGTAGGGGGCCTCGACGAACACCGTCCCGATCTCGGGAACGTCGAGCGAGGTCGGGAGGATGTAGGTCGAGAAGTCGGGCGTCAGGATCTCGCCGCCGTCGGTCACCATCTTCTCGTAGAGCGCCATGCCCGCGCCCTGGAGGACGCCGCCCTGGATCTGTCCCTCGAGGGTGACCGGGTTCAGGATCCGACCGACGTCGTGCGCCGCCGTTATCCGCACGAGGCGGACGCGGCCGGTTCTGGTGTCGACCTCGACCTCGGCGATCTGCGTCGCGTACGAGTAGACAGCGTAGGCGTCGCCCTGTCCGTTCTCGTCGAACGTGGACAGGGGCGCGGCGTACCAGCCTTCCGCCGCGGTGTTCACGTTCCGCGCCCAGCACTCCGCCGCGAGCTCGTCGAACGCGAGATCGCGTCCCCGTCCGCCGACGCGCCCCGCGCCGAACCTGACGTCGGCCGGGTCGACGCCGAGCACGTCGGCGGCCACCGCGCCCATGCGCGCCTTGAGCTTCTCCGCGGCGTCGATGATCGCGTTCCCGGACATGAGCGTCGTCCTCGACGCGACGCTCGGCCCGCTGTCGGGCACGACGCTCGTGTCGACGTGGTCGATGTGGATCGCTTCGATGGAGACCCCGAGCGCGTCGGCGGCGATCTGCGTGAGGACGGTCAGGAGCCCCTGGCCCATCTCCGTGCCGCCGATCGCGATCCGCACCGACCCGTCGCGGTAGACGTTCACGACGGCGCCCGAGCCGTCGAGGGCGAGGCCCTTGGCTCCCAGGCTCACTCCGTAGTAGATCGAGCCGACGCCGATCCCGCGCCTGATGGCGCCCGTGTCGCTCACGAACTCGCGTCGCCTCTCGTCCCATCCGGATCGCTCGCGGGCGAGCGCGAGCGTCTCCGGAAGGCCGACGCTCTCCTCGAGAAGCTGGTTCGTGGCGGTCCGCTTGCCGACGGCGAGGGCGTTCAGGAGGCGAATCTCGATCGGGTCGATCCCGAGCGTGTCTGCCACCTCGTCGACGACGGACTCGTTCGCGAAGATCGTCTGCGGCTGCCCGAACCCGCGGAACGCTCCGGTCGTCTGCCTGTTCGTGTACACGCCGTAGGCGTCGGTGCGGACGTTCGGGATCTCGTACGGCCCGGTCGCGTGAGCCGTCGCCCGGAAGACGACGACCGGCGTCAGGGTAGAGTACGCTCCGGCGTCCGCCACGATGCGGATCTCGGCCGCGGTGAACCTCCCGTCCCTCGTCGCGCCGAGCTTGTACGTGACGACCATCGGGTGCCGCTTGCTCGATCGGTAGAAGTCCTCCTCGCGGGAGTAGACGAGCTTGACGGGCCGCCCGATCTTCCGGGCGGCGACCGCCGCGCACGCGGCGATCTCGCTCGGGACGTCCTCTTTGCCTCCGAATCCGCCGCCGGTTACGGTCTGGATGACGCGGACGCGGGAGAGCGGCACCCCGAGAACGGTGGCGACCGCCTTCTGAACGTAGTAGGGGGACTGCATCGTGCCGTAGATCGTGATCGATCCGTCGTCGCCCGGGACGGCGATCGCGCCGAGGGGCTCGAGATACGCGTGTTCCTGGTGGTGCGTGCGGAATGTCCGCTCGACGATGATGTCGGCTTCGGCGAATCCCGCGTCGACGTCGCCCTTTCGGACCTTGTAGTGCAGGAATACGTTTCCGCCCTCGTGGACCTTCGGAGCGTCGGGCTCCATTGCGCGGACGGCGTCGAAGACGCCGGGAAGCTCCTCGATCTGCGGGCGGACCGCGCGCGCCCCCTCGCGCGCGAGCGCCGGCGAGTCGGCGACCACGATCGCCGCGGCGTCGCCGGTGTAGCGGATCGTGTCCTTTGGCAGGAGGGGCTGGTCGGAGTCGACGACGCCGACCTGGTTCTCGCCCGGGACGTCGTCGGCCGTCAGCACGGCCCGGACGCCGGGAACGTCGAGCGCCGCGGAGGCGTCGATCCCGACGAGGCGCCCTGACGCGCACCCCGGAAAGACGAGCGCGGCGTGGAGCATGCCGGCGAACCGGAGGTCGTCGACGTAGAGGGCGCGCCCGGTCGCCTTGTCCTCGGCGTCGACGCGGGTCACCGCCGTGCCGACCGTTCCACCGTCGCTCACGTCCGTTTCCTCCTCGAAGGGGACTTGCGCGCGGATCCGGTCCGCGCGCCGCCGCCGATCTCGTACCGCATGATCGGTCTCGTCTCCGACCGGCGGAGGATCTCCCTGAACCCCGCCTTCCGGAAGGACGACGCGATGCCGTACCACGCGAAGGCGTCCGGTATCCGGTCCTTCTTCGGCTCGACCGGGTATCCCTCGATGACACGGCCGCCCCGGCTCTTCACGCGGTCGACCGCCGCCCCGAGGAGCGCCGTCGAGACCCCCTTGCCTCGATGCTCCTTCGCTATGAAGAAGCAGACGATCGACCAGACGGGCGTGTCGTCGACGGGCTTCAGGATCCGCGAGCGCGCGAGCCTCGGGAACTTCTCGCGCGGCGCGACCGAGCACCACCCGACCGGCTCGTCCCCGTCGTAGGCGATGAGCCCCGGGACCTCGCCCGACTCGACGATCCGCTTCATGGCCCTCCGGTTCGAGGCGCCCTTTCTGCGCTCGAACTCCGCAGACGTGAGCCGCCACCACATGCACCAGCAGCCACCGCAGGCCCCGCGCTTCCCGAAGAGCGTGACGAGATCCGGCCAGCGTTCGGCGGTGACCGGAAGCACCGTGAGTTTCGCGTGATCCTGCTTCTTCGCGGCCACGAGCAACCTCAGTTTCCCGCGCCGGCGTCATCCCGCCTGAGCGCCTTGTAGAAGAGCTGCCTTCCCGTCTGGTCGCAGCCGTTCACGACGAAGATCCTCACCATCGGGTGGTTCCGCGTGTCCGTGGAGCCGACGTAACGGGTCACCCCCTTGCCCGCGAGGAACGCGAGTCCGCTCGCGTGGAGCACCCTCCCGAAGCCGCGGCCGCGGAACCTCGGACGCACGCCGACGTAGAAGAGCGTGCCCTCCTTCTCCCGGTCCGAGAACTCCTGCGGCAGCGCCACGCCGACCGGCTCGTCGTCGAGGTAGGCGACCCTCCACCACGTGGGGTCGAACTTGCTCCCCGCGTAGGCCTTGAGGTCCCGGAAGTCCTCCTCCGGGTCGCGCGCATTTATCTCCTCGAACGGATCGCCTGTCGCCGCCTCGGTCATGATTCCGAGGAAGGCGGGTTCGCCGATCTCCGAGAGGGGCCGGTAGGTGAACGGGTCCTCGTGCTGTGGCCGGTACCCCGAGAGGTTCTTCTCGACGAAGATCTTCTTCTTGTCGACCACGAACCCCGTTCGCGCCAGAAGACGGTGGATCGGCTCCGCGTCGGGCCGGTCCCACGTCAGGACCTCGACGGCCTTCCGGGAGAACGAACGACGCAGGTACGTCCCGAGCGCGTCCGCGACGGCGTCGTGATCGACGCCCTCGGCCGACAGGACCTCGCGGATGAAGTAGAGCTTGTCATGGAGGAAGACGCCTTCGAGACGGCCGACGCACGTCCCGCCGTCGAAGGCGAGGAGGAACGCGCGGGGATCGCGATGGTCCTTCTCGGCGAGCTTCGCAACGAACGCCTCGAGCCGCGCCTCGGCGTCGCCGGGGGCCTGGTCGAGGCCGATCCAGAGCGGCTCCGATCCCGTCTCGAGAGGGCGAACCTCGATTCCTGGCATGGCGGGTCGTTCCTCCGGGTCGCGGAAGACGTTCCGGGATTCCGCCGGGCGCGAAGGCCGAGGCGAAGGCCGGGCGCGAAGGCCGGCAAGAGCGCGCCACCGGCGTGGACCGCGCGGGAGTACGGCCCGGGTCGTCACGCCGTCGTGTCGCGGTTCCAGGAGTCTACCACAGGGCGGGGCCGATGCAACGCGTCAGGGCGTCGTGAGGAGCTCGACCATCTTCGCGGAATCGGTCGTCGGAAGCTCGCACTCGTAGTTCCGGCAGACGTACGCGGTGGCGCGTCCGTCGATCGCCGCGTGGGCGTCCGCCCATCCGGCTATTCCCGAGAGCTCGCCGGCTCCGTCTGCGGGCCTCTGGAGCACGACCTTGTTGGGAACGTATCGTGCGTGCGCCGCCGCGACGAGCTCTCGCGTGTCGTCCGCTCCGGGCTCCCCGACGATGAGGAGTTCGCGGGAAGGCCCGACGCCGAAGTCGATGGCGCTCATGAGCTGCGTGTGCGCGGCGGCATAGCGTTCGACCTGCTCGGAGAAGGCGCGGCCGATCGAGGCCGCCCGTTCATCGAACGAAGGATCGCCCGTGACCCGCCCGAGCCGGAGGAGGTTCAGCATCGCCACGGAGTTGCTCGACGGAATGGCGCCGTCGTAGATCTCCTTGCGGCGCGTGAGAAGCGTCTCCGCGTCGTCCGCGGTGAAGTAGAGCCCGCCGCCCTCGTCGTCCCAGAAGTGGGCGAGGAGTTCCTCGTTCAGGCGCGCGGCGGCGGAGAGGTAGCGGACCTCGAACGTCGCCTCGTAGAGCTCGAGGAGTCCCCACGTGAGGAACGCGTAGTCCTCGGCGGTCCCGGGGATCGCGGCGTCGCCGTCGCGGAACCGGTGGAGCAATCGACCGTCTTCTCTCATCGTCGTGAGAAGGAAGTCGGCGCTCCTTCGGGCCGCGTTGGCGTACGAGTCGTCGCCGAAAACGCTCGCCGCCTTGGCGAGCGCCGCGATCATGAGACCGTTCCAGTCGGTCAGGATCTTGTCGTCCTTGTGGGGGTGAACGCGCCTCTCCCTGATCTCGAAGAGCTTCTGCCTGATCGTCTCGAGGCGGGCCGCGAGGATCTCCTCGGAGAGGCCCATCGACTTCGCGATCGCGGGAAGCGGCTCCGTCAGGTGGAAGATGTTCGCGCCGGTCTCGTGCTCCGTCGCCTCGTTCTTGACGTTGCCGGAGTCGCGGAGGTTGAAGGCCCTGGCGGCCAGTTCGGCTTCCTCGTCGTCTAGCGCCTCGCGGATCTCCGCGGTCGTCCACAGGTAGAACTTCCCCTCGACGCCTTCGCTGTCGGCGTCCTCGGCGGAGTAGAATCCGCCCTCGGGAGCGGTCATGTCGCGCAACACGTAGGTCAGGATCTCCCTCGCCGTGCGCTCGTACTCGGGCCCACCGGTCGCCTGGTGCGCCTCCGTGTACGCCATCGCGAGGAGGGCCTGGTCGTACAGCATCTTCTCGAAGTGGGGGAGGAGCCACTCGGCGTCGGTCGAGTAGCGGTGGAAGCCGAACCCGACGTGGTCGTAGACCCCGCCGCGCCGCATCGCGTGGAGCGTCGTCTCGACCATGTCGAGCGCGTCGTCGCTTCCGCTTCTGGACCAGTAGCGCAGGAGGAAGAGCAGGTTGTGCGGCGTCGGGAACTTCGGAGCGCCGCCGAAGCCGCCGTACCTCAGATCGTACGAGTCCCTGAGCTGGCCGTAGGCCGTCTCGAGGACCGCCGCTCCGAGGTCGAGGTCGCCACCGGCCGCGCCCGCGGACGCCTGCCGGATCGCGTCGACGACCCGATCGGCCGTCGCGACGAGCTCGGCGTTCCGCGTCGACCAGAGCTCGGCGATCCGCGGCACGAGGGTCATCATCCCCGTCATGCCGAAGCGGTCGTTCTTCGGAATGTAGGTCGCGGCGAAGAACGGCCTCTTGTCCGGGGTCATGATGATCGTGAGCGGCCAGCCGCCCCTCCCGCTCATGAGCTGGGCGACCTCCATGTAGACGCCGTCGATGTCGGGCCGCTCCTCGCGGTCGACCTTGATGCAGACGAAGGTCTCGTTCATGAGGGCCGCGACCTCCGGGTCCTCGAACGACTCGTGCTCCATGACGTGGCACCAGTGACAGGTGGAGTAACCGATCGAGAGGAAGACCGGCCTGTTCTCGCGCTCCGCCCTCTCGAAGGCCTCGTCGCCCCATGGGTACCAGTCGACCGGGTTCCGGGCGTGCTGAAGCAGGTAGGGGCTCTTCTCGTGGATGAGCCTGTTGGGCGTGCCTTCCGGTGTCACGTTCTCTCCTCCCGATCTCGCCAGCGCGATCGCGACGATCACGATCGCCGCGGCCGCGATGCTGATGCGCCTCCGGTGCCTTTCCACGGTGCCATCCTTCGCTCGGGCGCATCGACTCCGGTTACCGTCAGAGCCAGAACGTCCTGAAGATGTTGAAGCCGATCCTGATCTCGCCGTCCGTGAACCTCAGGTCGCCGCCGGGGACATACTGGTCGGTCGTGAGACCGAAGCAGTTCGTGAGGACGACCTGGAACGCGTGTCCCCCGACCTCGTAGTCGAGTCCGAATCCCCACGACTCGTGGCCGGTCTCGTAGCCGTCGATCACGGGGATCCACTCGCCCGTGAGCGAGAAACCACCCGTCACGACCCACCTTCCTCCGATCCCGATCGCGAACGTGCCTTGCGAGTCCTTCTCCCAGTGGTCCGTGTTCGACGCGTAGATCGGAGCGGCCAGCGCGGAGAACGAGTCCCCGAATCGGCGCGAGACGATCGACTGCAGCGTGAACTTCATGTTCTCGGACGCGAAGACGTCCTCGTCCGGCCCGGTCTGCGTCACGAGGCACCCACTCGCGGCGAGCGCCAGAGAGACGGGAACACCGGTCGACCCGCTCTGCTCCATCGCGAGCCACGTGACGGTGAGCTCGTACTCGTGGAAGACGTTCGTGTGCTCGAACATCACGCCGATCCTGTCGGTGATGCCGTACCCGAGACCCAGCAGGATGATAGCCGGGCCGTTCACGCCGTAGAACGTGTCGTAGCCCGTTCGCGTTGCGGGGACGAACCGGTGGGAGATTCTGAACAGGATGTTGTGCCCGCCGATCGGACGGGTCGTCGGGAGGTTGATGAGCTTGAGCGCGGAGAACGCCGAGGGCGCGTACGCGAGCGCGGCCCCGGCGTCATCTGGATCTATGGCTTTTTTTTTCCGGAGACTTCCTCTGTCTCGCCGGCGGTCCCGGCAGCGGCTGCTCCCCCTGCAGTGGCCGCACCGGCGGCGGCAGCGCCGGCCTCGCCGCCATCGGATTCGGCGGCGGCCTCGGCCCGCTCCGCCGCGAGGAGTTCGATCCAGTCGACGACGATCTGAAGTTCCTCCTCCTCGAGAGCAGGGAGGCCGATCGGCATGCGGCTCCCCTGAATCCCCTTGTCGCCGCGGAGCTTCATGAGGAGATAGCTGGCCTCGGGATTCCCGGTGTCGACGCGGGCGAGCTTCTTGGCCTCTGTGCTCGGCACGTCCGTGAGCGACGCGACGAAACCGTCGACGGCGAGGCTCATGCCCGCTGCCGGACGCTCGCCCCCGTGGCACGCGATGCACCGGGACTGGAAGAGCGCCGCGACCTTCGTCTCGGGCGTGGCAACGGGTCTCGCCTCCGTCGTCCCGGTGACCTCCGCGGCCTCGGTCACTTCGTCCGTCGCCGTCTCTTCGTGGTTCTCCGAGAGCGCGGAACCGGCGCACGCCAAGACGAGGACTGCGACTAGGAGTGCTTTCATCATCGTTACCACTCTCCGGGTAGAAGTGTCCTGTCTCAGTTCTCTTCTGCGCCGTCGTCGATCCAGTTCCTGATGGTCTGGATGTCATCGTTCGGGAGCGCAGCCGCGCCGGACGGCATGCGGGCCCCGACGGTCTGCCGTCCCTCGAGCTTCATGACGAGGTAGCTGTTCTCGGCGTCGTCCGGGAGGACGCGCTTCCACTGCGGTTCATTCCCGGAATCGACATTCACGAGCTCGTCGTAGGAGTTGCCGGACGTGAGCGTGAGTCCGCCCGCCGAGCCGCCGTGGCAGATCGAGGCTGTGCAGTTCGCGTTGAAGATCGGCTGGACGTGCTCAGAGAACGACGGCTCCTCGGGGACGTCTCCGTTCCCCCCGTTCGAGGAGGACGGATCGCTCGAGCTGCAGCCCGCGAGGAGAGCTGTCGTGAGGAAGAGCACGGGCCAGAGGTACTTCGGTTTGGACATGGTGGCCTCCTTCGCGCGCTCCGATCGGATCGGGCGCACCCATGTCGCGACCGTGGCAGGCGCCGCGACGGCTGACGCTCGGCTATCGGTACAGCGCCTTGATCATACCCCACGTGGTGTCGTCGTCAATTAGAAACGAGTGAGAGCCATCATAGATGTAGACGTTCGTGTAGATGAAGTCGCCTGTGTTCGCGAAGTTCCCGTTCGCGGCGTTCCCGGCGATGTAGAACGTCACGCTGCCCGGGTCGACGGCGGGGGAGGCCCACTGGAAGCTCCATCCGGGCGACTCGTCGGGCGTTCCGTTGTCGGTCCCGAGTGCCGTGTGCTTGATGTACTGGCGCCCGTTCCCGGCGACCGACACCTGCGTGCGCGTCGGCTCGGTCACGATGAGATCGCCGACCGGCAGGTTGTTCCCGTCGAGGACGGTCAGCTCGAACCCCCACCTGATCTGACCGGGGTCCCTGACCCATACCGTCACGTCCACCGTCTCTCCGGGGACGTACGGCGAGTCCGCCTGGACGACGATCCTGCCGTCGCCGACATTGAGGTTGCCGTGGCAGTCCGCGCACGTGCCTTCACCCGGGGCCCCGGTCCGTTCGTTCGGCGGGCCGGTCGAGAAGGCGACCGCGATGCTTGCGAACGCGATCACGCTCACGAGAGCGACCAGCCGAATGACGTGCAGCATCATCCTACCTCCCTGGTTCGAACTCCTGCTGCGGAAACTGTGGACGCTCATCGGAAGAGCGACTTGATCTTCCCCCACGTGGTCTCGTCTTCCCCGAGCGCCGCGCTCACGCCGTCCATGACGTGAACGTCGGTGTAGGTGTAGTCGCCGCTCGTGCTCCCGTTTCCGTTCGCGGCGATCCCGACGATGTAGAACGTCACGGCGTCTGGGATCGGGACCGGCACGGCCCACCTGAAGCCCCACCCGGGCGAGACGTTCGGAGTGCCGGGATCGGTTCCGAGCGACGTGTGCTTCACGTATTGGCGCCCGGTGCCCCCGGCCACCGACAGCTGCGTCCGGGCTAGGTCCGTCAGGATCACACTGCCTGCCGGCTCGTTCGAATCGTCGAGCACGGTCACCTCGAATCCCCATCGCGACTGGCCGGCGTCCTCGACCTGCACGAACACGTCTATCGTATCACCGGCGGCGTAGGCGTCCGGGCCGGTCACGACGATCGAGCCATTCCCAGTGTTCAGGTTGCCGTGGCAGCCGGCGCAGGTGCTCTCGCCCGGGGCACCCGTCCTCGCGTCCGGGGGGTTCCCAGACCGGGCGAGTGCGGGACCGGCGGTCCAGAGTACGATCAATGCGGCGATGGCCGCGGTTGCACGGAGCATCTTTCCACCTCCTCATCCCACCCAATGACTTGTAGACCCGGTGGCTCGACTCAGCGGCCGGGCCGCCTGCTCGGTATATTAGGATGCGGAGGAAGGGTGAACGTTGTCGGTCCGTGCGCCTGCCGGATCCCGCACAGACCAGCGCACCGCCGCGGGCGGTGAGCACAACTCACCAAAACGGGAAACGGCGGGCCTCTGTGACCCGCCGTCCGTTCGTCCCCTTGAAGTTTCATCAGGACACCGCGACATCCGCGCGCCCCGCCGTTCGCAAGCCCTCCTACACGTAGCTCTCGTAGTCCGGGACGTACATCTGCGATCGCACGTGCTCCTCGAGGTCGGCCGGCCTCGCCTTCCCGGCGAGGTCCCGAGCACAAGCCACTTCGGCCACCGCCGTCGCGATCGCCGCGGAGACCTCGCGGATCATCGTGAGCGACGGGTAGACGCGACCCTTCGCGAGGTCGTCCTCGGAGACCAGGTTCGCAAGCGTCTTCGAGGCGACGAAGAACATCTCGTCGGTTACCCGGCGCACCTCGCAGGCGATCGCGCCCAGGCCGACGCCGGGGAAGATGTACGCGTTGTTCCCCTGGCCGGGCACGTAGGTCTTCCCGTCGAGCGTCACGGGATCGAACGGGCTCCCGCTCGCGAAGATCGCCTTCCCCTTCGACCAGGTGTACGCCTCCTCCGCGGTGCACTCCGACTTCGAGGTCGGGTTCGAGAGCGAGAAGACGATCGGCCGCTCGTTCAGCCTGCTCACGGCCTCGATCACCGGCTGTGTGAAGGTCGCCGGCTGTCCCGAGACCCCGATGATCGCCGTGGGCTTCAGGGCCTCGACGGCCGCGAGGAAATCGGCGACCGGCTCGTGGTCGTGCGCGTACGGCAGCTTGTGGTCCGCAAGATCCGTCCGGCTCTTAACGACGAGCCCCTTCGAGTCGACGAACCACTGCCTCCCCCGGGCCTCGTTCTCGGGAAGCCCCTCGGCGACCATTGCGGAGGTGGTGATGTTCGCGATCCCGACTGCGGCCTCGCCGGCGCCCTGGAAGAGCACGGTCTGGTCGGTGAGCTTGCCGCGCGTGATCCTGAGAGCGGAGTAGATCCCGGCGAGCGCGACGGCGCCCGTCCCCTGGATGTCGTCGTTGAACGTGCACATCTTCTCGCGGTACTTGTCCAGGAGGCGGAACGCGTTCGTGTTGCCGAAGTCCTCCATCTGGACCAGCGCGTGCGGGAAGACTTCGCGGACCGCGTGGACGAACTCGTCGATGAAGTCGTCGTACTCCTGCCCGCGCATCCGCTTCTCCTTGATCCCGATGTAGAGCGGATCCTCGAGGAGTGACTCGTTGTTGGTGCCGACGTCGAGCGTGATCGGAAGGCACTGCGACGGGTGGACGCCGGCGCACGCGGTGTAGAGCGAGAGCTTCCCCACAGGGATGCCCATGCCGTCGGCGCCGAGATCGCCGAGCCCGAGGATTCGCTCACCGTCCGTGACGACGATGATGCGGACGTCGACGTACGACCAGTTCCTGAGCACGTTGGTCATCCTGCCGCGATCGCGCTTCGTGATGAAGAGGCCGCGCGGGCGACGGAAGATGTGTCCGTACTCCTGGCACGCCTTGCCGACGGTCGGCGTGTAGATGATCGGCATCATCTCCTCGAGGTGGTCGAGGATGACGCGATAGAAGAGGGTCTCGTTCCGATCCTGGAGCGCGATCATGTGGACGTACTTGCCGAGGTCGGTGTCCTTCAGCCGGAAGTTCCCCATCGTGCGCGCTACCTGCTCGTCCTGCGTGTGCACGCGAGGGGGAAGGAGCCCGCGGAGGGCGAGCGCGTCCCGCTCCTCCTCCGTGAACCCGGTTCCCTTGTTCAGGCTGGGGTCGTGCAGAAGGTCGACGCCGGCCGGCATGCCGGTCCTGCTGATCCGCACGGGTTTTCGTGTCTTCGTGTCAGGCATCGTCTGGACTCCTTGAGATGGGTCTCCACAAAGAACGGCCTGCCTGGGTCCCCCCAAAGAAGGCCATGATTACTGAATACGCATTCATTTCCCCGCCAAGTATCTTCCTCGGGAATGCCGCTGTCAACCCCTTCCGTCCGCTGTCCCGGGCCCCTCTACGCGTGGTTCCGGAGCTTGAGCTCGACGGGGTGGGGGTGGAGATACGACTGCTGCCCGAGGTACGGCTGGCCGTACTTCCGGACGTAGTGGCCGACGAGCGTGAGGGGCACCACGAGCGGCATGTACCCCTCCCGGTACGCCTCGACCGCCTCCAGGGCCTCGGCCCTCTCGTCGGCTGTGAGTTCCTTCTTGAAGTACCCGAGGGCGTTGCGGAGCACGTTGGCGTTCTTGCCGGGCGTCGCCTTGAGTCCGAGGGCCTTCACGAGGAGCTCCTCGTACGAAGCGCACAGCTCGCTCGGCCGGACGTCCTTCGCGTGCGCGATGACGCGTCCCATCTCCCTGAGGATCTTCGGGCTGTGCGCCATGATCTCGAGTTTGTGCGCGGCGTGGAAGTCGACGAGCGCGCCACGCGACCTGCGCTTCCCGAGGGCCTTCCGGTACCGCTGAAGACAGAAGATGCGCTCGATGAAGTTCTCGCGGAGCTCTGGATCGTGCAGACGCGCTTCGTCCTCGACGGGAAGGAGGGGGAAGCGGTCCATGAAGGCCCGCGCGAAGATCCCGGCGCCGACGCGGCGCGGGACGCCGTCCGCATCGAACACCGGGACGCGCTCCATTCCCGAGCTCGGCGACCGCGACTTGAAGACGAACCCGGAGAGATCCTCCCTCGCGAGCTCGTCGAGCCGCTTCTTCGCCCAGCGTCGCATCCGCGGTGTGTGGTCGATGCCGGTTCTCGACGTCACGAGGTGCGGAGCGGACAGATCGCCCTCGAGATGCATCGGCTCGCGGGGGACGGGAAGGCCGCACTCCACCTCGGGACAGACGGGCACCCACTCGACGAACTCCCCGAACGTGTCGGTGAGGAAGTGGTCGCGTTTCGTCCTGCCGTCGTAGCGGACCTTCTCGCCGAGAAGGCAGGTGCTGATGCCGAGCCGTGGCCTCGCGGGCTCGGTCATTCGCGTGAGAGCGGCCGTGCTCGAGCCGGCTGCGCTCATGTCTCTCATCTGTCTTCCTCCGCTCTATGGTGCGGGGGCGCGCCTGCTCGGGATGACGCGGCTCCCGTCCGAGCGCCGGGGGCCTCGCCCGCCGAGCGTTCTCTCACAGGTACTGCGATCATACCACGAAAAGGGGTGCGGCTGCTGAGGCGGGCATTCGGGGTCGCGGGCGACGAGCCACTTCACGGCATCCTGATCTCGAGCTGGCCCTCTCTCTCGGGGGTGAGCGCCCGTTCGATCTTCCAGTCGGTCTGCGCGTGCTCGTCCTTCCTCTTTATGAGGAGCCACTCGTTCCCCTTGCCCCTCTTGAGGAGAACGAGGACGAAGGTGCCCCTGAGCCTCTCGCCCTCGAGCACGAACTGGATCTCGCGCTCCTTCCACTCGACCGGCTCGTAGGTGCCGGTGTCCCACGTCACGACGGCGCCCGAGCCGTACTCCCCGTCGGGGATGATCCCCTCGTAGTCGGCGTACTCGAGATCGTGGTCCTCGACCTGGATCGCGAGCCGCTTCTCCGCCGGGTTCATCGACGGCCCCTTTGGGATCGCCCACGAGACGAGCACGCCGTCCCGCTCGAGCCGGAAGTCGTAGTGGAGTCGCGAGGCGTGATGCTCCTGGACGACGAATCTCAGAGCCACGGTGTCTTCCTCCATGTCGTCGACCGTGTGCGCCCGTCAGCCCGCGCCCTGCTCGCGCGCGCAGATCACGTAGTCGGTGGCTCGCCCGGGAACCGGGTACCGCCACTTCGTCTCGAACCCCATCTCGCCGAGGACGGAGATCTGCCGGGCGTCGGCGCTGTTCGTCCCGAAGGCGACGCGCCCGAACGCCCACTCGCGGTCGAACCAGTCGATGAGCCCCGCCAGGAGCCGCCGCTCGAGCCCGCCTGCCAGCTCCGACTCGCGCACCCAGAACGTCACGTACGCCTCGAAGTCACCCACGTCGGCGAGCTCACCCTCGCTCTCGCCCACGCTCTTCAGGATCGGCTCCAGCGGGTAGATGTAGACGCAGCCGAGGCACCGCTCTTCTGCGGGATCCGTCACCGTGTACGTGAACGCGCGGCGCGACGCGTGGTCCGACTCGTGCTCCGCGAGGTCAGCCCGGTTCTCCTCGAGCGTGAACTCGTCGGAAGGCCAGTCGCTCTGGTCCCACACGCGGAGCATCTCGCGGCTCGACATCAACGCGTCGTAGTCCGCCTCGGCGTCCGTCGAGCGAAGGGGCCTGACCACGACCTCGTCGGTCGTCAGACGCTCGGGGACGTCGGCCTTCTCAGGATAGAAGAGCATGACGATCTCGTGCCCTCGATCGGAGCCCGGGCGGCGGGGCGGATCCTGGCCGGGACTAGACTGAGACCTTCTCCATCTCCCGTGAGTAGTTCCCGTAGCGAGCCGCGCCGTTCAGCTTCGCGCGGTGGTGGTAGGCGCGCTTCGCCGCGCCGACGTTCGCGTCGCTGCCGCGCCAGGCTTCGAGCACCGGCGCCTGAAGCGCGCGGCCGTACGAGAAGCTGAGCTCCCACGGGTAGTCGCCCATCGCGTTCATTGCGTTCAGGCGCTCAGTCGCCTGTTCCGGCGTCTGCCCGCCGGAGAGGAACACGATCCCCGGCACGGCCGCGGGGACGACCCTGAGGAAACACCGGAGCGTCGCCGCGGCGACCTCCCCGACGCCGGCCTGCGTCGGACAGTCCTTCCCGGATAGCACCATGTTGGGCTTCAACAGCGTTCCCTCGAGGACGACGCGGTGCCCGTGAAGCTCGGAGTAGACGCGCTCGAGCGTCGCGAGCGTGACCTCTTCGCAGCGCTCGATCGTGTGGCCGCCGTCCATGAGGACCTCGGGCTCCACGATCGGCACGAGTCCGGACTCCTGGCAGAGTGCGGCGTAGCGGGCGAGCGCGTGCGCGTTCGACTCGATGCACGTGCGCGTCGGGATGCCGTCGCCGATCGTGATCACTGCACGCCACTTCGCGAAGCGCGCACCGAGGTCGTAGTACTCGGCGAGCCGGCCACGGAGACCGTCGAGTCCATCGGTCACCTTCTCTCCCGGAAACCCGGCGAGGTCCTTCGCTCCCATGTCGACCTTGATGCCCGGGATGATCCCGCTGTCGGCGAGGACCTTCGGGAACGGCCTGCCGTCGCTTGCCTGCTGGCGGAGCGTCTCGTCGAAGAGGATGACGCCGCTGACGTACTTCGGAGCGCCCTCCGTCGTGAAGAGGAGTTCGCGGTAGGCCCGCCGCGTCTCTTCCGTCGACTCGGCGTCGATCGAGTCGAAGCGCTTCTTGATCGTGCCGGTGCTCTCATCGGCGGCGAGGATGCCCTTGCCGGGGGCGACCATCGCGCGCGCCGTGGTCGCGAGTGCGTCGATGTTCATCTCGATAGCTCCGTTCGCTGGATCGATTCTCGTTCGTGGACCGCGGCGCCACTCGGACCGCGCCGCTCTCCCGACTCTACCGGGAACAGCAGCGACCGGCAAGAGGAAGCAGGCGCCGAGCGACGCCTGCTCCTCTGTCCCGAGAACCCGCGGACCTACCGGTACATCCCCTTGATCGCGCCCCAGGTCAGGGACTCGACCGGGGTGATCGGGCAGCCCGGCGCGTCGCAGCAGGGCTCAAAGACCACGCAGTTCGGGATGCCGGGATCGTCGTTGCAGTCCCAGATGTGGTCCGAGATCACGTCCGGGTCGGTGGTGCCCCACCAGTTCATCGTGGCGTCCACGTTGCCCGGTGACCCGCCCGCCGCGAGCTCGAGATCGAACGTCGTGTTGTCGCAGAGGTCGTTCCCCTTCACCTCGATTCCTGTCACGTACCCGAGGAGAAGCCCGGTGCCGTTGTAGCGGACGATGTTGTTGCGGACGTAGCTGTCCGAACCGCCGGACGCGCCGATCCCCCTGTATCCGTTGTACTCGACGGTGTTCCCCTCGATCGTCGCATAGAAACCGGTTGAGATTCCCTGGTTGTTATCGTGGATGTGGTTGTTCCTGATGAGGGGGGTCTCGCAGCACGTGCCCTTGATGCCGTAGCCGTTTCCGTAGATCTCGTTCTCCTCGATCGGCCCCCAGAAGTGCCAGATCCGGATCCCAAACGGGCCGTTGTAGCTGAACACGTTCCGAGCGATGAGGCCCGCGGACATGACGTTGGCGATGTCCAGCCCGGTGGCATTCGCGGTAACGATGTTGTCCGTGAACTCCACGAAGTTCGCGGTGGGACAGATCACCGGCGTCGTTGTCCCCGTGATCGTGAAGCCGATGATGCAGATGCGGGCGCCCTCATCGAACGTCTCGAACGCCGCGGCAAATCCGTCACCATCGAGGATCGTGACGTCCGCACCACCCTCGCTCATGATCACGGGGGCGGTCGATAGCAGCGGAACGGGCCAGCCCGCCCACGAGAACACGAAATAGGTGCACGGGGCCACGAGGACCGTGTCCGGGGCGGAAGTGGCGGCCACCGCAGCGGGGATGGTGTAGAAGTCCCCCCCTCCGTAGGGGTCGACGTAGACGACGTCGGCGGGGAGGGCAGTTGAGAGAATGACAACGAGGGTCAGGGAGAGGAGGCTTGTGCGTAGCATACCTCACCTCCAGCACTGAGGGTTACAGAGCGTCACTCGATCGCGGTGAACGTCATACGCGACCTCCTTGTGGAAGTGGTTCGCATGCACCCTCGAGCCGCACGGAGCCCTGTCCCGGGATCCGGCCGGGCGTCGCACCGTTTCGGAGCGGTGGTAGGAGTGAGCGCGCGCGTGTCGAAGCGCCTCATGCGCACCTCCTGGGGGGGGAGCGAGTGTCGGCGGCCAGGGCCGGGAGGGGCCGGCGCCGCTCGTGCACTCGGCGAGTACTAAGATTATAACATACAAGTATGATGATGTCTACCCGGATGTTCTGCCGCGAATTGCGCTGAAGTCGGATCCCGCGCAGATGTCCCCGGCGCCTGCGCCCCCCTGACAGGCCGCGCACAGGCCGGCGCGGCGACACAAGCCGGTCGATCGACCGGCGAGCCGGGGCCGGTGGGACACCGGGCGGCGCGCTCGGCAGGACGCCGGACCGGCAGCCGCACGCACCCGGGGGGGCGCGGCGAGAGCGAAGCCCCGCTCGCTCGCGCCCGCCAGCCGCACCTGACAGCCCCAAAGAATGTTGACACCCGCACTCCTCCGTTGTACTCTCATTGTTCGAATGTCACCGTGGTGCGGGGCGATGCGCTGCGGTGACTCCTTCTCGTCTAGGTGAGTGGAGGGCCGATCGCGGCCCCCGCGCGGGCACAGTCAGAAGGGCTGGGACGGACCGTTGGGGTGTCGGCGAGGGCTGGGAGCAGCTAGCGTTCAACTGCATAGAACGGGACACACTCTCGGTGCGGCGGGACGGGCCATTCTCATTTCATGACGGGTAGGTGAAGTCGCCTACCCTCATCTCTATAGTGGCGCAGCGATGACAGGAGGCGACCTCCCCGAATGGGAGGAGCCGCGGAACCACGCTCAGCGACGCGAGGGCGACGACGGACCGCGCGCCCGCGTCCGCCGGCACGCTTCGGAGGTATCGATGAGGCTCAGGATCACGAGCGAGCACATCAAGGGCGACATCATCAAACGGGTCGAAGACCTGTCCGGGCAGTCACTTCTCGAGTGTTATCAGTGCGGGAAGTGCTCGGCGGGTTGTCCGGTGGTGAACGAGATGGACGTCATTCCGAGCGAGGTCATCAGGCTCCTCCAGCTCGGTCAGGCCGACGAGGCGCTCGACTCCAAGACGATCTGGATCTGCGCGTCGTGCCTGCAGTGCGCTTCCAAGTGTCCCAAGGGTGTCGAGTTCTCGAGCATCTGCGACGCCTTGAGGCAGATCGTTCTCAGGAAGCGTCTCTCGACGCCCAGGATGGACGCGGACGAGGTGTCGGCGATCATGGTGTCCGACGCTCCTCAGATGGGTGTGGTCGGGGCGCTCAGAAAGCTGAACGGATAGACCGAGACGGAGGAAGAGATGAAGATCCCCTACTACCCGGGTTGCACTCTTCACGAACGAGCCCTCGACTTCGACGTCTCGGCGAGGGAATGCGCGAAGACCCTCGGGGTGGAGCTCGAGGAACTGCCGATCTGGACGTGCTGCGGAGCGGTCTTCCCGCTCGTCACCGACAGCGTGATGGAGATCCTCGCGCCCGTGAGGAACCTCGCGTACGCGTCGAGGGAGGGCGACAAGCTCGTGACGCTCTGCTCGTTCTGCTATCACGTGTTGAAGCGAGCGAACAGGACGATCCGCACCGACCCGGAGAAGGCCGAGAAGGCGAACCTCTTCCTTCGGGCCGACACCGAGGCCCGGGAAGAGATCGAGAGCTACACGAGGGAGGACTACACCGGCCAGGTGGAGGTGATCCACTTCCTCGAGATGCTCAGGGACCTGGTGGGCTACGAGGCGGTCGCGAAGAAGGTCAGGCGGAAGCTCAAGGACCTGCGGGTCGCGCCGTACTACGGGTGCATGCTGCTTCGTCCGAAGAAGGAGATGGAGTTCGACGACCCCGAGCAGCCCTCGATCTTCGAGGAGTTCCTCGAGACGCTCGGCTGCGACGTGGTCGACTTCCCGATGAAGACCGAGTGCTGCGGCGGGTTCCAGATCGTCAGCGACGAAGATCTGGCCATCGCGTGTTCGAGGAACGTCGTCAGTTCCGCGATCAAGCGCGGCGCGGACGTGATCGTCACCACCTGCCCGCTCTGCCGCTACAACCTCGACAAGAAGCAGGAGGAGATGGCGAAGGAGGTCCGCGGGTTCAGGAAGATCCCCGTCATCTATTTCACGCAGCTGTTGGGGATCGCCCTCGGGATCGACGGTGAGCACATTGACTTCACAGATAACTACGTGGATCCGCGGCCGGTGCTGGCCGAGAAGAGCTTGCTTTAAGGAGGGGTGATGGAAGAACGCATTGGGGTCTTCGTTTGCCACTGCGGGAGCAACATCGCCGGGGTGGTGGACGTCAAGCGAGTCGCGGAGGAGTTGGGGAAGTACCCCGGCGTGGCGCATTCCACCGACTACACCTACATGTGTTCCGATCCCGGCCAGAATCTGGTCAAGGACGCCATCAAGGAACACAACCTGACGGGGGTCATCGTCGCGGCGTGTTCGCCGACGCTCCACGAGGCGACCTTCAGACGAGCGGGCAGGGTGGCGGGAGTGAATCCGTACCAGGTCGAGATCGCGAACATTCGCGAGCACTGCAGCTGGGTGCACCAGGGCGAGAAGGAAGCCGCGACCGAGAAGGCCATCAAGATCATCAAGACGATGGTCGAGAAGGCCCGACTCGACGAGGCGCTCGATCCGATCTCGGTGCCGATGACGCACAAGGCGCTCGTGGTGGGGGCGGGGATCGCCGGCATCCAGGCGGCGCTCGACATCGCCAACGCCGGCCACGAGGTCGTCCTGGTCGAGAAGTCGCCGTCGGTCGGTGGGCACATGGCGCAGCTCTCCGAGACGTTCCCGACGCTCGACTGCTCGCAGTGCATCATGACGCCGAAGATGGTCGAGGTGTCGCAGCACCCCAGGATCAACCTCATGACCTACTCGGAGATCGACGACGTCGCCGGGTTCGTCGGCAACTTCAAGGTCAAGATCAGGAAGAAGGCGGCCTATGTCGATCGCGACGCCTGCACAGGGTGCGGCGTCTGCGTCGAGAAGTGCCCGGTGAAGACGGAGTCGGAGTTCGACGAGGGGCTCGCGATGAGGAAGGCGATCTACACGCCGTTCCCGCAGGCCGTCCCCAACAAGCCGGTCCTCGATCCCGAGCACTGCACGTACTTCCTCAAGGACGGCAAGTGCGGGATCTGCCAGAAGGTCTGTCCGGTCGGCTGCGTCGACTACGAGCAGAAGGACGAGATCATCGAGGAGGAGGTCGGCGCGATCGTCGTGGCGACGGGGTACGACCTCTACCCGATCGAGAACATGGGCGAGTACGGCGGCGGCAAGTACGCCGACGTGATCACGGGCCTCCAGTTCGAGCGGATGCTGTCCGCGTCCGGACCGACCGAGGGCGAGGTTCGCCGCCCCTCGGACGGCAAGGAGCCGAAGGAGATCGTCTTCCTGACGTGCTGCGGATCGAGGGATCCCGAGGCGCACATGCCGTACTGCTCGAAGGTCTGCTGCATGTACCTGACGAAGCACGCGATGCTCTACAAGCACAAGGTGCACGACGGCCAGGCCTACGTCTTCTACATGGACGTCAGGACGGCCGGGAAGGGCTACGAGGAGTTCTACACCCGCGCGGCCGAGGAGGACGACGTCCTCTACATCCGCGGCAAGGTGTCGAAGATCTACGAAGAGGACGGGAAGGTCATGGTCTGGGGCGTCGACACGCTGACGGGCAAGAAGGTCGAGATCGCGGCCGACATGGCCGTCCTCGGACTCGCCACCGTGCCGAACGTCGCGGCGAAGAAGCTGGCCAACAAGCTCAAGATCCACACGGACGAGTGGGGCTTCCTTGCGGAAGCGCACCCGAAGCTCAGGCCGGTCGAGAGCCTGGCGCCCGGGTTCTATCTCGCGGGCGCCGCCCAGGGGCCGAAGGACATCCCCGAAGCGGTCGCGCAGGCATCCGGCGCGGCGAGCAAGGTCGCGCACCTGTTCGCGGAAGAGGAGTACCACCGCGAGCCGATCATCGCGTGGATCGACGAGGACACCTGCGCGGGATGCAGGGTCTGCATATCGGTCTGCCCGTACGACGCTGCCGAGTTCGACGAGGAGAACGGGATCGCCAAGATCCAGGAGGCGATCTGCGAGGGCTGCGGCGCCTGCATCGCCGCGTGTCCGTCCGCCTCGGCTCAGCAGAGGAACCTCACTGACGAGCAGGTTTACAAGATGGTCTCGGCGGCTCTGGAGGGTTGACATGTACGAACCGAGAATCGTCTGTTTCTTCTGTAAGTGGTGCACGTACGCCGGCGCCGATCTGGCGGGGACGTCGCGAAAGCAGTACCCGCCGAACGGGGTCGTGGTCCGCGTGAACTGCAGCGGCCGGATCGATCCCCAGCACGTGCTTTGGGCGTTCCGCGAGGGGGCCGACGGGGTGCTGATCGGTGGGTGCCATCCTGGCGACTGTCACTACCAGGACGGCAACTACAAGACGATGCGCCGGGTGACGTTCCTGAAGCGCATGCTCTCCGACATGGGTATCGAGCCAGAGAGACTCCGCCTCGAGTGGATCTCGGCGGCCGAGGGCGAGAAGCTCGTCCACGTGATGTCGGACTTCGTCGACGAAGTGAAGAGCCTGGGGGCCTTGGAGCTCGGGCTCACCGGCGAGAAGGGCAACGGGGGAGCGGCGAAGGCTCCGGCGAAGAAGAAGCCCGCCGTGAAGGCCAAGGCGGCCGGCAAGAAGACGACTGCGAAGAAGACGGGGAAGAAGGCCAAGCCCGCCGCGCGCAAAGCCAGGTAACACGACGTGCGTGAGGGAGATCGTGCCGCCTCCTTCTCCTTCCTACGCCGAGCGCACCCTCACGGTGAACAAGGGGGAAGAGCAACGATGGCAGATGAGATGTTGACCATCTACGTGATGGGGAAGGCCTACGAGGTTCCCAGGGACCTCACCATCATGAAGGCGATGGAGTACGCCGGGTATCGCTTCCTCAGGGGATGTGGTTGCAGGGGGGCTTTCTGCGGTGCCTGCGGGACCGTCTATCGCACGAAGGACGACTACCGCCTGAAGGTCGGTCTTGCCTGTCAGGAGGTCGTCCAGGACGAGATGTACCTCTCGGAGATTCCCTTCTTCCCTGGGAACAAGTCGAACTACAACGTCGAGAGGCTCAAGCCCAACGCCGAGTCGGTGCTGAAGAACTACCCCGAGGTCTTCCGATGCCTCGCCTGCAACACGTGCACCAAGGCGTGCCCGCAGGACATCGAGGTCATGGAGTACATCCAGGCCGCGCTCAGGGGCGACATCGAGAAGGCGGCCGACCTGTCGTTCGACTGCCTCATGTGCGGGCTCTGCGCCGCGAGGTGCCCCGCGGAGATCGTCCAGTACAATGTAGCGCTCCTCTGCCGGAGGCTCTACTCCCGCCACGTCGCCCCCAAAGCGAAGCACCTCGCCAAACGGTTCAAGGAGGTCAAGCGCCGGAAGTTCGACAAGGAGCTCGCGGACCTCAAGGGCATGAAGAAGCGCGACCTCGCCAAGCTCTATGACGCACGGGACATTGAGCAGGCAGACTAGGAGGGCATAGGTGAACTACACCCCGAGCATGCTCGAATCGATGAAGCGCATCGAAGCGACGCGCGAGTTCAGGATGACACAGGACTTGCCCCTCCTCGATCCGGTGCAGAAGGTCGATCTTCTGGAGAACTACCACCCGGACTACATTGAGGATGTGTTCCGCGAGCTGAAGGTGGGGCCGTCGAAGGGGACGATGACGCCGAAGGAGTTCGCGGAGCTCTTCGAGGCGTACAGCGTGCTGGACCCCGAGAAGTTCGACCTCTCGAAGATCGACTACGACGTCGACGTGCTGGTGGTGGGTGGTGGTGGTGCCGGGGCCGCGGCGGCGCTCGTGGCGAAGGAGAAGGGGGCGAGCGTCCTCCTGGTAACGAAACTCAGATTCGGTGATGCGAACACCATCATGGCGCAGGGCGGCATCCAGGGCGCCGACAAGGCGAACGACTCGCCGTCGATCCACTACCTGGACGTGATGGGCGGCGGGCGCTACTTCAACGACCCGGACCTCGCCGAGGCTCTCGTCATAGACGCCCCCGAGGTTCTCGCGTGGCTCGAGAAGCTCGGCGTGATGTTCGACAAGGAAGCGGACGGCACGATGATGTCGATCCACGGTGGCGGCACGTCGCGGCAGCGCATGCACGCGGCGCGCGATTACACCGGCGGCGAGATCATGAAGACCCTGCGTGACGAGGCCCAGAACCACGGCATCGACGCCATCGAGTTCTCGCCCGTCTACGAGCTTCTCACCGACGGCAAGAAGGTCACCGGCGCCATCCTCTACAACATGGAGACCTACGACTTCCTGGTCGTCAGGGCCAAGACCGTGATCCTCGCGACCGGCGGCGCGGGACGGCTGCACGTGGCGGGGTTCCCCACGACGAACCACTACGGCGCGACCGCGGACGGCCTCGTGCTCGGCTACCGCGCCGGTGCTCCGCTCGTCTTCATGGACACGATCCAGTACCACCCGACGGGCGCGGCGTATCCGGAGCAGCTCCTCGGCCAGCTCGTCACCGAGAAGGTGAGAGGGCTCGGCGGGCAGCTGGTGAACACCGCCGGCCACCGGTTCATCTACGAGCTCGAGACCAGAGACGTCGAGGCGGCGGCGATCATCAGGGAGTGCGGGGAGAGGAAGAAGGGCGTCACGACACCGTCGGGCTACGTCTCTGTCTGGCTCGATACGCCGATCATCGAGGCGAAGCACGGGGCGGGGACGATCAGGAAGCGCCTGCCGGCGATGTTCCGTCAGTACCAGAGGTTCGGCATCGACATGAGCCAGATTCCCCTCCTCGTCTACCCAACGCAGCACTACCAGAACGGCGGGCTCAAGATCACGGCGGACACCGAGACGCCGGTCAAGAACCTGTACGCGGCGGGTGAGGTCGCGGGAGGGATCCACGGCCGGAACAGGCTCATGGGCAACTCGCTCCTCGGCGTCGTGGTCTTCGGCAGGCGTGCCGGAGAGGCGGCGGCCGAGCGGGCGGCCTCGATCAAGAAGCCCGGCAAGCTCACGCTCGGGCACCTGAAGAAGTTCCACGCGGCGCTCAAGGCCGCGCGGGTCTCGAAGAAGCACGTCGCGCCCATGCTCCTGCCCGAGTACCGTCGACCGGAGACGATCGAGCAGAAGCTGCCGGTGCTTCCGTGACCTCGTCGTGTCAGGACGCGGGGCGGTAGCGCTTCGATACCGATGGTCGGACCGGGGGCTCCCCGGTCCGCGCCGTTAGGATCCTGGGCACGATTCTTCCCGATGGGGGGCAGATGAGAACGCTGATACTGGGACTGGGAAACCCCCGCTTCGAGAGCGAACGGATGGGACTCGACGTCGCGCGCGGTCTGCACGCGAAGCTCCGGGACCCTGATGTCGATATCATTGAGATTCCGTCGACCGATCTGGACCTCTTTGACCTCGCGGCCGGATACGATAAGGTCGTGGTGGTCGATTGCATCCCGAGCGGCGAGGGAGACGTGGGAGAGCTCAGGAGGCTGGGGCTCTCCGACCTGACGCTGGTGCAGAGGCGGCGCTCGGGCAGGGACGCCGAGTACCGCGCGACCCTCGAGCTCGAGGCGTCGGACGGCGTCGTCGTGCCGGCGGAGATCTCGATCTACGCGATCGAGGTTGGCGACGGAAGCGCCCGCGGGGAGGACCTCGCACTGATCGCCCGCGAGGCGGTGCCCCGCCTGGTGGCGCAGATAGCGCACGAGGAGTTCGGCACGAGTTCCCTGGAGAGCGAGTGGTTGTAGGAAGGTCGGCGGCGCTGTCGTCAGGGGCGCGCGGCTGCGCGGGTACGAGGTGACAATGACCGCGACGAACCTCCCGGACGACACCGAACTCGTCGAGCGAGCCCAGAAAGGCGACAAAGACGCCTTCGGCGAGCTCGTCGAGCGGCACGAGTCGAAGGTGTTCGGGCTCTGTATCAAGATGCTGGGTAACGCCGAGGACGCCGAGGACTGCCTCCAGGAGGTCTTCATCAAGGCGTTCGAGGCCCTTCCGCACTTCCGCCAGGAAGCGCGCTTCTCCACCTGGATCTATCGCATCGCAACCAACGCCTGCCTCATGCGTCTCAGAAAGAGGAAGCTCGACACCGTGCCGCTCGACCGGCCGATGATGATCGGTGGCGAGTCGCTCCCGCGTGAGGTGCCCGACTGGACGACCGATCCGTCCTCGGACCTGATGAACGAGGAGCTCTCCGGCGTTCTGACTCGACACATCAACGAGCTCCGTCCCGACAACCGGATCGTCTTCGTCCTGAGAGACGTGCACGGAATGTCGACCGACGACACGGCGAGCATCCTCGGGCTGTCGGTTCCCGCGGTCAAGTCGCGGTTGCACAGGGCGAGGCTGTACCTGAGAGAGAGACTCGAGCACTACTATACGCGCGGAACCGCCGCCGCCTGAGGGCCGGCGGTCCGGCAGGGACAAGGTACCTCGTGACCCCGCGGGGGCCGGACGTAAGGAGGAAGGATGAAGATGTCTTCGAGAAGGATCCTGAGCGCTGGGCTCGTTGCCGTGCTCGTCGCCGGTCTCGCCCTCGCGATCTCGTCGTGCGGCACGGGTGAGACCAAGCTCATACCTCGGACGGTGCTCTTCGGCAATCCAGAGCGCATCCGCGCCAGGCTCTCGCCCGACGGAACGAAGCTCGCCTACGTCGCTCCCGTCGACGACGTCCTCAACGTCTGGGTCAGGACCGTCGGTGAGACCGACGATCGGCCTGTCACGAGCGACGACAACCGCGGCGTCATCTTCTACTTCTGGTCGCAGGACGGCGAGGAGATCCTGTACATCCAGGACGAGGGAGGCGACGAGAACTGGCGCCTCTACGCCTCGAGCCTTAGGACCGGCGAGACGCGCGACCTCACGCCGTACGAGGAGGTCCAGGTCCGCGTCGTCGATTCGTCCAAGCGGCACCCGAACACGATCGTCCTCTCGATGAACGAGCAGGACCCGCGCCTTCACGACGTCTACAAGCTCGCCCTCGACACCGGTGAGCTCACCATGGTCGCCAGGAACCCCGGGAACATCGTCGGCTGGATGACCGACTACGACCTCGAGGTCCGCGGCGCGGTCGCGGTGACGCCGGAGGGCGGGCTCGACCTCATCGTCAGGGAGACCGAGGAGGACATGTGGGAGAAGGTCCTGACCTGGGGATCCGAGGACAACCTGACGAGCCAGCCGGTCACTTTCACGAGAGACGGCAAGAGCATGTACCTCATCGACTCCCGGGATGCCAACGCCGGTCGTCTCGTCGAGATCGACCTCGACACGAACGAGATCGACGTCATCGCTGAGGACCCGGTCTACGACGTGAGCGACGTGATGATCAACCCCGACACGTACGAACTCGAGGCCGTGAGCTTCACGAAGGCGCGCGAAGAGTGGACGCTCCTCGATCCCGCGCTCGAGGTCGAGTTCGACGCCATCCGGGACAAGGCCGAAGGCGAGTTCAGCATCGTGAGCCGCGACAACGACGACGGCACCTGGCTCGTGGCGTTCACGAAGGACGACGGTCCGATCTCGTACTACAGCCTCGACCGCGAGTCGATGGACTGGACCTTCGTCTTCGACCACCGCACAGACCTCAACGACTACGAGCTCACGTCGATGGTGCCGTTCGTGTTCGAGGCGAGCGACGGCCTCGACGTCCACGGCTACATCACCTACCCGGTCGGGAAAGGGCGCAGGAACCTCCCGATGGTGCTGAACGTCCACGGCGGTCCGTGGGCCCGCGACCTCTGGGGGTACAACCCCGAGGCGCAGTGGCTCGCCAACCGCGGTTACGTCTGCATGCAGGTGAACTTCCGCGGCTCCACCGGCTACGGCAAGGACTTCGTCAACGCCGGCAATCGCGAGTGGGGCGGCAAGATGCATCAGGATCTCGTCGACGCCGTGAACTGGGCCGTCGCCGAGGGGATCGCCGACCCGGAGCGGGTCGCGATCTACGGCGCGTCGTACGGCGGCTACGCGGCTCTCGTGGGCGCCACGTTCACCCCTGACCTCTTCGCCTGCGCGGTCGACATGTTCGGGCCGAGCGACCTCACCACGTTCATCGAGACAGTGCCGCCCTACTGGACAACGATGCTCACGATCTTCTACGAGCGCCTCGGCAATCCCGAGACGGAGCCCGCGTTCCTGAGGTCTCGCTCCCCGCTCTTCAAGGTCGACGACATCGAGATCCCGATGCTCATCGCGGCGGGCGCGAACGACGTGCGCGTCGTGCAGGCCGAGTCCGATCAGATCGTCGCGGCGATGGAGGCGAAGGGACTCGAGGTCGAGTACGTCGTGTTCCCCGACGAGGGACACGGATTCATGAAGCCAGAGAACCGGCTGTCGTTCTACGGGACGGCGGAGCAGTTCCTGGCGAAGCACCTCGGCGGACGGTACGAGGAGCCCGAGGAGGGCGAGTAGAGCAACCGGCGGGTCGCACGGCCGAACTCCCGGGCCGGCGGCGACCCATCTTCAAGGCACTCGGGAGGCAAGCAGGATCGAGCGATGGACGAAGTGGTCGGCTGCGAAGCGTTCCTCCTGTGCATCTCGGAGTACCTGGACGACGACCTCAGGGCTGAGGTCAGGATCCAATTCGAGAAGCACCTCAAGTACTGTGTGAACGCGAGGGCGATGGTGCATACCGTGGAGCAGACGATCATCCTCCACAGGCGCGCCGGAGGCGAGGAGCCGATGCCCGAGGCCGTTCACGAGCGCCTGCGCGACATTTTGGAGAAGTACGCTCGCGGCAACGAGTAGGTCGGGCGCCAGCGCGAGCGGCTCGACCCGTCCGCCGCCCTGAGATGACAGGGGCGGCAGGATCTCGACAGAGCTACCATTCGGAGTGCGCGCCTCGACGAGGCGCGCACTCCGTTTCCAGCGCAGCCGCGGCCGTTGCGGCCGCGCCCGCCCGCCCGCGGGCTCCTTGGCGTCCCGGAGAAACCGCCGGGGCGCCACCGCATCATAGAGAGTAGAGGATGGAAATCGCGTCCTGACGGTAGAGGTTCCGAAGACCGGGGTCGCGAAGGGCTGGAGGATCGAGATCGAGGGCGACTGATCGATCCGGTCGGATGATTCGGCCGGCGCCACAGCATAGACGAAGCACCCGTGAATGCGCAGGCCAGATTGGGGGTGGCCGTTTGGCCGCCCCCGATCCTCTTTCCGGGGCCATGTGCGTCGGCCCCCCTTGTCATCGCCCCCACCATGTGCCACCATGGTTCGCGGCCGCTCGCGCCGCCCGATCGAGACAATCCGGGACCATCTGGGGAGAGGAGATCCGCATGCCTTCGGCCATGAGAGAGGGAGGGCGCCTCGTCGTCGTCGGTGGTGACGCGGCGGGCATGAGCGCGGCGAGCCGCGCCAGGAGGCTCCGTCCGGACGTCGACGTCGTGGTTCTCGAACAGGGGCGGGACGTCTCCTACGCGGCGTGCTCCCTTCCTTATTACATTGCCGATCTCGTCACCGAGCGCGACCAGCTCGTTCGCTACGATGCGGACTTCTTCCGTCGCGAGCGGCACATCGACGTGAGGCTCGGCACCAGGGCCGTCGAGCTCGAAGCGAGGCGGCGGACCGTGACCTGCGAGATCGAGGGAACGCCGGACGGGGAGGTCCTCGAGTTCGACGCGCTCGTTATCGCGACGGGCGCCCGGGCCGTGCGACCCCCCCTGCCGGGCGTCGAGCTCGACGGCGTGTTCACGCTCAGGACGCTCGCAGACGGGGAGCGGATCAAACGCTTCCTCGGCTCCGGACAGGTTCGGAGCGCCACGGTCGTGGGCGGCGGCTACATCGGCCTCGAGATGGCCGAGGCGCTGGCCGCCCGGGACATCGGTGTCACCGTCGTCGAGCTCCTGCCCACGGTGCTCTTCACCTACGATCCGGACATGAGCTCCATCGTCGAGGCGGAGCTTCTCGCAAACGGCGTCGTCCTCCACAAGGAGCGGAAGGTCGGGGGATTCGAGCCGGGAGACGACCCCGGCCGTGTCGGATATGTCCTCTCGGGCGGCCAGCGCGTCGCCGCCGACCTTGTGATCATGGCGACCGGCGTGAGGCCGGCCACGGATCTGGCCGAATCGGCCGGCATCGAACTCGGGCCGACCCGCGCGATCCGGACCGACGCGCGACAGGTCACGAGCGAGCCGTCGGTCCTCGCCGCCGGGGACTGCTGCGAAGCGACGCACATCGTGACGCGCCGCCCGGTCTGGATTCCCCTCGGGACGACGGCGAACAAGCAAGGGAAGATCGCGGGGGAGAACGCCGTTGGCGGGAACGTCCAGTTCGGCGGGATCGCCGGCACCAACGTCGCGAAGGTCTTCGACCTGGAGGTGGCGCAGACCGGCCTCACCGCCGTGGGTGCGAAGGCGGAGGGCCACGCTGCCGAGTCCGCGAGAATCAGGGCCAGCACGCGCGCGCACGGCTACCCCGGGGGGCAGGAGATCACCGTCAAGCTCGTGTTCGAGAAGGACGGCGGGAGGCTCCTGGGCGGTCAGATCATCGGGAGGGAGCGCGTCGCGAAGCGGATCGACACGATCGCCACGGCGCTCCACGCAGGGATGACGGTGGCCGACCTCGCTCAGGTCGACATGAGCTACGCGCCGCCGTTCGCCCCGGTGTGGGATCCCATCCTGATCGCGGCCGGCCAGGCGGTGAAGAAGCTCGCCGGCTGACGCGTCCGACGCGTGTCGCCCACGCTGCACCTGACCAGGGAGTGAATCACATGGAGCGTTCGACGACAGACGAGCCGGTCCGCGGGCTTCCGCCGGAAGCGGCCGTCGAGGGCGTCGCCGTCTCTCCCGGCATCGCCGTCGGCCCCGCCTTCGTTTTCGGCGACATCCTGACCGAGGTCGAAACGCGCACGATCCGCCCCGACGAGGTCGAGGGGGAGCTCGCGCGCTTCCGCGCCGCCGTCGAGCTCGTCAAGGATGAGCTCGCGCGCGACGTCGAGCGGATCTCCGAGCAGCTCGGCCAGGACCACGCGGACGTCTTCCTCGTGCACTCGATGATCCTGGAGGACAGGTCGGCGATCACGGAGATCGAGGGACACGTGCGGACCGGCCTCGTGAACGCGGAGGCGGCCGTCGCGGAGGTGATGAAGCGCGTGAGCGCCGTCCTCGCCGCGTCCGGGGACAGCTATCTCAGGGACCGCGCCTTCGACATCACCGACATCGGGAAGCGCGTGATCGAGCGCCTCCTCGGCGTCTGGTCGCACTGCCCACTCGTGCAGCCGATGGTCGTCGTCGCGACGGAGCTTCGCGCCTCGGACACGGTGACGATGGACAGGGGACGAATCCTCGGCTTCGTCACCGAGGTGGGTGGCAAGGAGTCGCACGCAGCGATCCTCGCCCGCTCGCTCGGCGTCCCGGCGATCGTCGGCGTGCCGGGCATCGTCGATCGCGTCGTGACGGGCGACGTCCTCATCGTCGACGGCGACGACGGCTGCGTCGTCCTCCACCCCTCCGAGGCCGCGCTCGATCGCTACGGCCTGAAGAGGGAAGAGGACGAGCGCGAGTGGGCCGACCTCTCGTCGCTCAGAGACCTCCCGACCGAGACCGCCGACGGCGTGAAGGTCGAGCTCATGTGCAACGTCGGCTCGGTCGACGACGCGGCCGAGGCCGCCGGCATGAACGCGGCCGGCGTCGGCCTCTTCCGCACCGAGATGGTCTTCATGGCGTCCCGCCACTTTCTCGATGAAGAGGAGCAGTATTCGACCTATCGGTCGGTCGTCGAAGCGATGCCCGGTCGCCCCGTCGTCATCCGCACGCTCGATATCGGGGGCGATAAGTTCGTCGGTCCCGAGAACCCGTACCGCGAGCGCAACCCGAACCTCGGCTACCGGTCGATTCGGGTGCTCCTGGAGCGCCCCGACATCTTCCTCACCCAGATGAGGGCGATTCTCCGGGCTGGCGCACACGGCGACGCCCGGATCCTCTGGCCCATGATTTGCACGCTTGGAGAGCTTCGGGCGGCGAAGGAGAGGCTCGGCGAGGCGAAGGACGCCCTCCGGAAGGAGGGGGTCCCGTTCCGGGAGGACACACCGGCCGGGGTGATGATCGAGATACCGTCGGCGGCGCTCCTGGCCGAGCGCCTGGCGGCGGAGTGCGACTTCCTCAGTATCGGCACGAACGATCTGATCCAGTACACGCTGGCGGTCGACCGAGGAAGCTCGCTCGTCGATCACCTCTACCGGCCTCACGACCCGGCGGTGATCGCTCTCATCGCGCGCACCGTGGAGGGAGCCAGGGCCGAGGGGAAGCCGGTCGCGCTCTGCGGGGAGATGGGTGGAAACCCCGCGTACGTTCCCCTGGTTCTGGGTCTGGGTCTGGAGGAGATCTCCGTCTCGCCGGCGAGGTTCCTCCTCGCTAAGAAGGCGATACGCGAGACCGACCTGGCGAAGGCGAGGGAGCTGACCTCGCGAGCGCTCGCCGCCGGGACGGCGGAGGAGGTCGAGGTCATCTTCGACCTCGAGCGTTCGTAACCGTTCCCGGTTCGGTGTGGGCGGCCGCCACGCCCGTTGACTCCCTCCGTTTCCGAAGCCAGGTTGTTGAAGAGACACTGCCCGGAGGCGGCGCGCCGCCTCGAGGATCCTGCGCCCCATGAGAACCCGCACAAGACTCATCGCTCCCGCCCTTCTGGCGCTCCTCCTGTTGCCGGGGCTTCCCGGCACGGCCGCTTCGTCGTGGCGCGCGACGGCGGATTCGCTCTACTTCCTCGCCGAGGCGGAGTTCGCTGCGGGGAGCTACTCCGACGCGGCCGGGCTCTATGAGAGGGTCATCGAACTCGTCGAGGCGAACGACGGCACGGCCGCGGGCCCGTACTTCGCCGGGCTCGTGTCGAAGTCCCGTTTCCTCGCCGGACGGTCGCACGAATACCGGAAGAAGTGGGACGCGGCGATCGAGGCGTACACCGTGTCTCTCTCGGAGCTCGGTCCGATCTCGGACGCGGTGCGGCTTCGCCTGGCCCGGTGCCACCGGAAGAAGAAGGAGTTCGGGGAGGCCGCCGACATGCTCCGGGAGATCCTCGAGGACGGGCGGAAGACGCCCCTCGACCGGACGGCCGTCGAGCAGCTCGGCGACAGCTTCTACGACGACGGCGACTGGGGAATGGCGCTGCAGTGGTACCGCCTCTTCCTCGCGGAGGCCGCGAGCTACAACGAGCGCGCGCGGGCTCACTACAAGGTAGGCTTGACCTACTCGAAGCGCCGCGACGAGGACGCGGCCCGGGAGAGCTTCGCCCTCGCCGTCGAGGAGTACCCGCGCTCGCGGTACGCCCACGACGCGCTCAAGGCGGCCAGGAAGATCTCGAAGTCGTTCACCGACCGCTACCACCAGGGACTCGTCCTCTACAACCGGAAGCACTTCGGCGACGCGAGGGAGTTTTTCGAGTACTACCTGAAGCACGACCCGGAGAAGAAGTTCGAGACCGAGGCTTCCTACTTCCTCGGACGGAGCCACCAGCGCCGCAGGAGCTACCGCACGGCGGCCAAGGCATACGAGGAGGTCATCGCGCTCGGCGGCGGCGGCGAGTACTACGAGCTGGCCTGGTCGAAGCTCGCCTACTGCCTGCGCGTCGTCGGCCGGGTCGAGGAGGGACTCGCCACCTACGATCGCTACGTGGAGCTCCATCCCGACGGGGGGAGCGCCGCGCTGCTGCAGTGGGAGAAGGGGCGCCTCCTCGAAGAGGAGAAGCGTTGGGACGAGGCCGCTCTGACCTTCCGCGGCGTGGCCGATCGCTACCCCTCGTCCGAGATGAAGGAGGAGGCGCTCTTCAGAGCGGGCCTCTGCCTCTTCAAGCTCGAGGACTACGACCGCGCCGAAGAGGTCTTCGCCGACCTCTTCCTCGGAAGCGAGCCCGAGGAGCCGGCGAGAACGCTCTACTGGGCCGGGAAGAGCCGCGAGGAGCTGGGGGACGCGAACGAAGCGGTCGAGCGGTTCATCGAAGCGAGCGAGGCGGAACGGGATTCCTACTACGGGCGAAGATCGTTCGCTCGGATCGAGGCCGAACGGGGCGAGGTCGCCCGCCGGGCCGTTTCCGGGGGAGGGCGTCCCGACCTTCGTGGACCGGACGGCACGATCGGCTGGAGCGCGGAGCTCCTCGATTTCTCGACGTGGCTCGCGGAGTGGTACGAGGACGTCTACCTTCCGGCCACCAGACAGATGCTGTATCAGGGCCTCATGGAGATGCCCGGCTTCGCCCGCGCCGACCTCTTCCTGGCGCTTCACATGAGGGGCGAGGCGCTCGCCGAGCTCGAGCTCGTCGAGGACGTGCTCGGCTCGGATCCGAGGATGCTCGACGTCCTCGTGAACTACTACGAGAAGGAAGGCCTCCACAAGCCGGCGATCCGCATCGCGGAGAGGCTTCTCGCGATCTCGCCGGCCGAGCAGCTCAGCGACGCCCCCATCTACCTCAGGAAGAAGATCTGCCCGAAGCACTTCAGCGACATCGTCATCGAGGAGTGCGAGGAGAGCGGGCTCGATCCCAATCTGTTCTTCTCCCTGATGCGACAGGAGAGCCTCTTCGAGCCCGAGGCCGTCTCGTGGGCCGGCGCGCACGGCCTCTCGCAGATCATGCCCTCGACGGGGAGGGGCATCGCCCGCCGCCTCGGTGTGAGGGGTTTCAGGACCAATCACCTCCTCCGTCCCGAGACGAACGTCCGCTTCGGCACCTACTACCTCGCGGGACTCATCGAGGACTTCGACGGCGACATCCTGAGGGCGCTCGCCGCCTACAACGGCGGGCCCGACAACGCCGAGCGCTGGTGGGGATACGGGGGGGGCAGAGACAGCGACGTGTTTGTGGAGGACATCGGTTTCTCGGAGACGAACGACTACGTACGGATCGTGTACCGTTACTACGGCATCTACCGCGAGATCTACGGCACGCACGAAGGCTGACCGCCGCGCCCCTCGTCGCGCTTCTCGAGGCGGCTCTCGACGCGGCCCTCGACGTGCGACCGCCGCCTGCACCGCCGGACTCCGTTCCCCTCTACAGTTGGGCCACGAGCACGTAGATCCAGTTGAGAGCGACGACGATTCCGAGAGCGGCCCACGCACAACGGCGCTGGCCGGGGGAGAGCGTGACCCTGAGCGCGACGCCGCGCGTGGCGTTCGCGATCCACAGAAGCAGGAGCGCCGGAGCGACGACCAGGAGAAAAACGGCGTCGAGGGGGTTCACGGCGAACGCGGCGCCGATTCGTCCCCCGAGCAGGTGGTGGGCAGTACGAAGAAGACCGCAGGTTGGACAGGGAAGCCCCGTCGCCGCCCGGAAAGGGCACACGACGGGGCCTTCTTCGAGCACGGGTTGCGCGGCGACCACGATCCCCAGGCCGACGAGGACGGCCGCGGCCGCGATCGCCTGCCAGGGCGCGCCGTACGGCCGGGCGCCGCGAACGAGCTTGAGGTTCAAGGGGCTCGCCGCTCTAGTAGCAGTTGCCCAGCGCGCCGAGGAAGCTCGTCCCGAAGACGAGCATGGCGATGAGCCACCAGACGAGGCCGAGAGCAGCCAGAGCCGTGCCGACGATGCCGCAGATCATGCCGGCCTTGGTCAGACCGCGACCTTCGGGATCGCGCACCCCCTGATCCATCTCCTTGAGATCGCCCGAACCCATGATCCAGGCGATGATGCCACAAACGAAGCACACTACGATGCCGACGATGCCCAGGACGAGGACCGCGGGACCTCGATGCGGCTTGACCAGCATCGGTTGGGTCGGCGACGGTGTCTGCGGCTGGGCCGGTGGAGTACCTTCCATCGTCTTCTCCTCTCGCGCCGCGCGGGTTCGAACTTCCGTCTGTCAACGTCCATCGATTACGATGGCGCGTACAAAAAGTCAAGGGGATTCGAAAACATAGACGCGGCCCCGGAGGACCAGGGCCGCGTTCCTTCTCCTCATTCGAACCTGCGATCGTCGTGTCTAGTCGGTCTTCTTCTTGGGATCTTCGGCCGGACCTCCTCCGTGCTTCTTCCAGTAGTCCTCGATCGCCTTGTGCAGCGCGTCGGCCGCGAGGTTCGAGCAGTGCATCTTCTGCGGCGGGAGACCGTCGAGCTCGTCGGCCACGTCCTGTCGGGTGATCTCCAGCGCCTCCTCGAGCGTCTTGCCCTTCGCGAGCTCGGTGACCATGCTGCTCGTCGCGATCGCAGAACCGCATCCGAAGGTCTGGAACCTGATGTCCTTGATCCTGTTGTCCTCGACGAGGATGTGGATCTCCATGAGGTCTCCGCAGACCGGGTTCCCTTCGGCTCCGACGCCGTCGGGATTCTCGAACTTCCCCACGTTCCGCGGATTCCGGAAGTGCTCCAGGACCTTCTCGCTGTAACCGGGTGACATCTGACCTGGCTCCTTTCATGATGTTCCAACAAATATGATACCCTGCGTCGCGCCCGGCGTCAAGCGACGCTGGGCGGCTCGGACGCCCGGCGTGCGACGCTCCTTGTCCCGACCGCGGGCCGGTGGTAAGATGGCCGTCAACTCGGGAGGCTTGGCCCTTGGGGCGGCCGGCCGTGGCGAGCGCCCGGGCTTCGGGAGGGGACATGAGGCAAGTGCTGGGACTCGCGGTCGCGGCAGTTCTCGTCGCGCTCGCGGGGGCAGAGGCGGCGGCACAGGTGCCGTTCGCACCGATCATCACGGACCACGCAGCGTCCGCGCTCGCGGAGCTCATCGCTCTCGACGACGAGCGCGTCGAAGCGGCGCGCCTGGCCCTCGAGGAGCAGAACGTGCTCCACCACGAGATCGAGGTCTGCATCGACCCGCGCACCCGCGCGATCTCGGGCGAGAGCACGATCTCGGTGCTCGCCCGGACCCCTCACGTGCGGTTCCGCCTGAACGAGCAGCTCTCCGTTCTGTCCGTCAGGCTCACGGGCGGCCGTGCACTCGCGCACGAGCGGAGCGGGCCATCTCTCGAGGTGTCGGTGCCGGAAGGCGCCGGCGAGGAGCCGATCCGGATCGAGGTGCGCTACGAGGGCGAGCTTGCAGGCAGAGGCGTCCGGAGGGGGCCCGATCTCGTTCTCCTCGGAGCGGAGTCGGACTGGCACCCGGTTCCCGTCGTACACGACCCGGCGACCTTCCACATCGTGGTGCGCTACCCGGAGGGATACTCGAGCGTAGCGACCGGGACGCTGTCGGGCATGGCGCCGTCCCTCACGGAGCGCTCGGACCCCTGCGCCGATGGAGACATCTGGCGCGTCGATTCCCCGGTGACCCGCGCCGCCGCCGGCGTCGGCAGGTTCGAGAGCACGCTCTCCGTGCTCGGAGACGTCTTCGTGAACTGCTTCACGATCGTGCCGCCGTCGACCGACGGCCGGCCCGGCAGAGCGCCGAATCCGAAGCTCGACGATTCGGGCCTCAAACCCGTCGTTCGATTCCTCGAGACATGCTTCGGTCCCTATCCGTTCGGCTGGCTCAATGTCGTGAACGCCCCCGCCCAACCGCTGACGGCGCCGTCCGTCGTGATGGGGCCCGGGTTCGTCGTGGCACGAACCGGCAGGCCGCGGTCGCCGCTTCCGAGGGACCCGATCTTCTACGCGTCAGAGCTGTCGCGGAGCTGGTGGCCGTGTCTCCTGGATGCCGGACCACTCGTCTCCGAAGGGCTTGCGAGCTACGCGGAGCTGGCATGGCTCGAGGCGACCGGGGACAGCGAGGGCACCGTCAGAAGCAGGGAGTCGATGCTGGCTCTGTACGTCGATGCGCTCGTCGACTCCGGCGGACGCGCGCCCTTGAAGGCGTGCCTCGGTCCGTCGCCGTCGAACGACCCGCGCGTCTGTCGGGGGAAGGGCTCCGCTCTCTTCGAGCTCCTGGAACACCTGATCGGCCGCGATGCCTTCTGCCGCGCGCTCGGGGAGATCGCGCGGGTGCACGCGGGTGAGGCGATCGGGCTCCGCGAGATCGTGAACGCCTTCGAGACGGCCTCGGGCAGCGACCTCGACTGGTACTTCTACGAGTGGGTCTACCGCGGTGATCTGCCGACGTACGTCCTCGAGTATGAGTCGGTTGCTCGCGGCGGGGGCCATCTCGTTCGCGGCACGATCTCCCAGGAGGGCGAGATCTACAGGACGCCGCTTCCCCTCACGATCGACCTGGGGGTGTGGTCGTACGAGGAGTGGGTCACGATCGAGTCGGCGGAGCAGGCCTTCGAGTTCGAGACGGAGCTTGAGCCGTTCGCCGTGCTCCTGGATACCCGCCGTCTCGTCCCGCGGATCGGCGCGGCGGACCTCGCGAAGGCGCACTTCGGTCGCGGTCTCGCGGCCGGACTCGCGAACGAGTGGGGGCAGGCGGTGGAGGAGTTCCGGAAGGCCAGCACGCTCGATCCGGGAGCTTCGGCCTACCAGTTCTGGTACGGTGAGGCGCTCGTGAACTCGGGTCGACTCGCCGAGGGGCTGACGGTTCTCGAAGCGACCGTCGCGGCCGATCCCCCGGATCTCTCCCGTCGGATGTGGGTGGCGCGGCTCTACCTCCGGCTGAACGACTACGAGGCGGCTCTCGGGCACCTCGAGCGGTACAGGGCGGAGCGGCCGGACGACCCCGCGGTCTACGGTGAGATGGTCATCGGCCTCGTCGGGCTCGGTCGGCTCGAGGAGGCGGACGAGAGCGTTGCGGCGCTTCTGTCTCTCGGCGGTTCCGAGGACGGGACGGGAGCCGCGCGGGAAGAGGTCTACGTCGCGGCGGGACGCTTCCACGAGGCGTCGGGCGACACGGGAGCGGCGATCCGCTCGTACGAGCTGGCGCTCAAGGCGAACCCGGAGCTGGACGAGGCCAGACAGCGGCTCGAGATCCTCGCGGTCGATCCGGAGTGAGAGACGGCTCCGCGCGCGGGTTGAAGCGCCGAACGGAGCCGTGCTAGCATGACGGCACCCCAGGCGAGACACGGTGGCGCGGGGAACCCGCGCGAGCCCGGGCCGACGCGGCCCACAGGGCGGGAGCACAGATGAGGAAGAACTTCTTCAGCGGTATCCAGCCGAGCGGACGGCTTCACATCGGGAACTACCTGGGGGCGATCAAGCAGTGGACCGCCCTTCAGGATTCGTACGAGCCGGTCTTCGGCATCGTCGACTACCACGCAATGACGGCCCGCTACGATCCATCGGAGATGCAGGGGCGCGTTCTCGACGCGGCCGCGAGCTACCTCGCGGCGGGGCTCGATCCCGAGAGGGGCATCATGATGGTGCAGTCGCACGTCCCCGAGCACGTCGAGCTCGCGTGGATCCTGAACTGCGTCACCCCGATGGGAAGGCTCTCGCGCATACCGACCTTCAAGGAGAAGGTCAGGCAGAACCCCGACAACGTCAACATGGGGCTCTTCGGTTACCCCGTCCTCATGGCGGCCGACATCCTGCTCTACCGATCGGAGATCGTCCCGGTCGGGGAGGATCAGGTCCCGCACCTCGAGTTCACGAGGGAGATCGCGAGACGTTTCAACAACACCTTCGGCGAGACGTTCCCGGAGCCCGCGGAGGTGCTCTCGAGCGGCGCCAGAATCCTCGGCCTCGACGGCGTCGACAAGATGAGCAAGAGCCTCGACAACTGCCTCTACCTCGACGACACCGACGAGGTGATCACGAAGAAGCTCTCGACGGCGCCGACCGATCCGGCGCGCAAGCGGAGGGACGATCCCGGGAACCCGGACGTCTGCAACATCTACAGCTATCACAAGGTGTTCTCTACGCCCGAGGAGCTCGAGCACTGCGCGGAGGGTTGCCGGACAGCCGGGATCGGCTGTCTCGACTGCAAGAATATCCTCATCGAGCACATGAAGGAACTCATCGGGCCGATCCGCGAGAAGCGCACGGACCTTCTGGCCCGTCCGGAGGAGCTGCGACGCATCCTCCGTGACGGCGGGGAGAGGGCTCGGCCGATCGCCAGGGCGACCATGGCCGAGGTCAAGGAGAGGACCGGGGTGGCGTTCGAGGGGACGGCCGGCTGATCCGGCAGCGTCCCCGCGGCGGCCTCACGCCCTCCGAGCGGCGCACCACACCCTCCGAGAGGAAATGCCGTTGGCCGAAGAACGGAACGAACGCTGGGTCCCGGTCGCACTCGCGGTGCTCGCCGTCGCCTACGTCGTCTACCGGTACCGCGGCTCCATCGACATAGATCTCTCCTCCCTCGCGAAGCCGGCAAGGGCGCTCGGCTACTTCGTCGCGCCGCTCCTGGCGGTCCTCACGCAGATATGGAGAAGGCGCAAGACAAAGGCCGCGCGCGAGGGGTGGGAGAAGGGTATCCTCCAGGAGGGGCTCGTCCGGAGGGAGCGCGGACTTCGGGCACGGCTCGTGAACGGCAAGCGGGGCGGTTCCTTCCCGGCCGAGATCAGCCTGACCCGCGCGGCGCTCTACATCTTCGACGAGAGCGCGCGCCGCGACCCGATGCGCTTCCCGTTGTTGCGAGAGACGCTCGAGGATTTCGGCCTGTTCGACGTCCGAGTCGATCCCGGGGGAGAAGGCGGGCAGGCGTGGGTGCGGATCAGGGTCACGGGACCGAGCAGTTTCGGAGTCGAGTTCCTGAGCGCGCACGGCGAGCACTGGTGGGTCGACGTCCGCCGGGCGATCGGAAAGTCGGCCGACCTCGCACTCCTCGCGCCCGACATCGAGTACGAGGAGGAGGCCTGAGAGACCACGAGCCGGCCGCCCAAGCGCCGCGCAGGCGCAGCACTCCCGCGGCCGCAGCCTTCGCCGCATCACCGCGGACCACGAAAGGAGAGACGATGCAGGGCCACATCTTCCGGGAGTACGACATCCGCGGGGTGGTCGACGACGACCTGACCGAAGAGGTCGTCCGGCTGATCGGGAAGGGATTCGGGACGTACATCAGCCGGCGAGGCGGGAGCAAGGTCTCTCTCGGCGGCGACGTCCGCCACTCGACCGCGCGCTTCAGGGAGCGGATCACGGAGGGGCTCCTCTCGGTCGGCATCGACGTGATCGACGTCGGGACCGTCCCTACACCTGCGTTCTACTTCAGCCTCTACGAGCTTCCGGTAGACGGTGGCGTCATGATCACCGGGAGCCACAATCCTCCCGACATGAACGGGCTCAAGCTCAACGCCGGGAAGGACTCGATGTACGGCGCGGAGATCCAGGCCGTGCGCTCGATCATCGAGGCGGGGGAGTTCGCGGAAGGCGCCGGGACGCGGTCGACAGCGGAGGTCCTCGACGCCTACACGGACGCAATCCGACAGAGGATCCACCTCGAGCGGCCGCTCAAGGTCGTCGTCGACGCGGGAAACGGCTGCGGGAGCCTCGTCGCGTGCGACCTCCTCTCGAGCCTCGGATGCGAGGTCATACCGCTCTTCTGCGAGCCGGACGGAGACTTCCCGAACCACCATCCCGATCCGACGGTGCTGGAGTACATCACCGACCTCATCGCCACGGTGAAATCTGAGGGCGCCGACGTCGGGATCGGCTACGACGGCGACGCCGACCGCGTCGGGACCGTCGACGAGAGGGGGGAGTTCGTCTTCGCCGACAAGGTGCTCGCGCTCCTCGCTCGGGAGATCCTCGCGAAGGGACCGGCGGAGGTCATCTTCGATGTCAAGTGCTCGCAGGCGCTCGTCGAGGACATCGAGGCGCACGGCGGGACTCCCGTCATGTGGAAGACCGGCCACTCGCTCCTCAAGAAGAAGATCAACGAGAGCGGGGCACCGATCGGCGGCGAGATGAGCGGCCACATGGTCCTGGCCGACGACTACTATCCGTTCGACGACGCGATCTACGCGTCGTGCCGGATCCTCCAGATGCTGTCCAGGACCGACGAGCCGCTCTCGAAGATGGTGGCGACGATCCCGAAGTACTACTCGACGCCGGAGATCCGCGGCGAGACGAGCGACGACGCAACGAAGTTCGAGATGGTCGAGAAGGCCGTCGAGTACTTCAAGGCGAACTACGACGTGATCGACGTCGACGGGGTCAGGATCCTCTTCGGCGACGGCTGGGGACTCGTGAGGGCGTCGAACACCCAGCCGGTCATCGTGATGCGTTTCGAGGCCAGAAATGAACAGCGGCTCAGTGAGATTCAGGAGCTCGTGACCGGCAAACTCAGGGAATTCGGGGAGATTGAGTACTAGGATGATGACCGAGAACTGCCCATATAGTGGGACTTCTGACCGGGCCCGGCGGGAACGCCGGGGCGGCAGGGGTGGCCCCGCGGGATGGAGCCTCCCGGTGGAATCAGCTGTGGTACCGAGGGTGAATACGGCTCGCCCCGCTCCGTCTAAGACCAGCGCGAGGGACCATGCCCGAGCGTGATCCCAAGGAACTCGATCTCGAGAGGGTCAAGGCCGCCCAGGCAGGCGATCGCGGGGCGTTCGACGAACTCGTCGAGCGCCACAAGGACATCGTCTACGCGGTGGCCTACCGATTCGCGCGGGACCCGGACCTCGCTCTCGATCTCTCGCAGGATGTGTTCATCCGAGCGTATCGCGGGATCAAGAGCTTCAGGGGGAAATCGAGCTTCTCCACCTGGCTCTACCGCATCGCGATGAACACGTGTATCGACTACACGAGGAAGCGATCGCGGTCCGTCGATGCCCAGACGGTTCCCGAAGAGGTCGCTGAATACGCCGGAAGTGACGCCGTCGAGACAGGTAGACCGCGCGGTCCCGGCGACCTGGTGCTCTCCGGCGAGCTTGGGGAGCAGATTCAGAAGGCGGTCGACGCACTTCCGCCATACCACAAGTCCGTCTTCGTCCTCTACGAGATCGAAGGGCTCTCCTACAAGGACATTGCCGAGATCGTGGGCTGCTCCATAGGAACTGTGATGTCGCGCCTTCACTACGCCAGAAAGAAGCTCAGAACCATGCTCGAGCCCTACGTCGATGGTGGAACATCGGTGATGGGGGAAGGAGGAGGGGACTAGAGAATGAAGCGGGATTGCCGGGTTTTCCGGCACCTCACGGCCTTTGTAGACAACGAGCTCCCGGAGCGGATGCGACGGAAGGTCGAAGAACACCTGGGCCGCTGCGAAACCTGTAGCCGTGAGCTTGACTCGATCCGGGCATCTGATAGAATCCTTGCGTCGGCGCGGCCGCCTGCGCTCCATGAGGAGCGGTGGTCGGAGTTCCGCGTCGGCCTCTCGCAGGCGCTCGATGAGGTCGACAGGGAGACCAGAAGATCGGCTCGACTCCGGGAGGTGCGACCGCTCCACGGCGCCTTCCGCAGACGGGTGCTCGCGACGGTCGGCGCGTGCGCCGGGATCGTGCTCGTCGTGTTATCGCTCGGGCCGATGGGGCTTCTCTCCCGGTCGAACGGAAACGGCGACGACTGCATCGTCGACAGCATCGAAACGTACGCCGCGGGCTACACGCCGATGTTCTTCACGTCGGAGGACCCGGAGATGACCGTCATCTGGGTCTTCGCAGAGGAAGTCGAGGGAGGTGCGACCGGGGAGGCGTTGGGAGCGCAGTAGATTCCCGACGGCACCGGGCGGCTCCCTCCGGAGTCACCGCCGGTCTCCCTCCTCGAGGAAAAGCATGAGAGCTATTGCTATCGTCTTTCCCATGATCCTGCTCGTCGCGCTCCTCGCTCTCGCGGCACCCGCCGCGGCCAAGGACGAGGTGACGATCGAGGTGATCTCCATCTCGGCCTCGGCGACGGCCGCGGACAGCGAGAAGGCCGACGGCGAGGTCTTCGTCGATTCCCGCCTCTCGGACTACGCCAGGAAGCTCCGTTCGCTCTTCGCTTACAAGCAGTACACGTTCCTGACGAGCGGGCGGACCGAGTCCCCGATGGGCGGCTCTGCGAGGTTCCAGCTTCCCGAGCGGTTCTCGCTCGTCGTCGAGCCCGAGGCGTACGACGAGACCGACGAGCGCATCGAGATGATGATCACTCTGATCCACGATGTCCCGCCGAAGCCGGACGAGGACGGGGAGCAGCGATCCCGCTCGCAGGAGTCGGGCCGCGAGCACGCGGCCGTGGAGCAGGAGATCGTCCTCCGCACGAAGATCAGGCTGGGGAACGGTGGGACCGTGCTGCTCGGCGGCCCGCCGATCAGCACGGGCGTTCTGATCCTGGCGCTCTCGGCGCGGAAATAGACGAACGTCGTCCGCGCGCGTTCGCGCGGACGGTGCTCCGGTCGGCCGGGTCGACACGAACGACGACAGCATCACGCCGCGCGCGACGAACGAGAGTGACGTCGCATCGCGCGGCGTTCGCGCGTCGGCGTCCCGCGCGCGCGAACCCGCGACGGCGCAGCACCCGACACATTGTTACACGACACATTGTCACACAGTGACGAGAGACCGGGTCGCCAACGGCCCGGCCTCTTCGTTTCATGAATAGCCACATCGACGACTCGTCGAAACTACCAGTTGGGGAGAAGGCCGGCGATCGAACATCGGGGAGAAGTCGGGGAGACGAGATCCCAGGACCGGCAGAGGAGGTGAAGAGAATGAGAACTGCTATGGCTGTTGCAGGACCGACTCAGGCAAGACGGAACGCGGCAGCACTCTGGAGCGCGATCGTTGTATTGGTCGCGCTCCTCGCTCTCTCGCCGTCGGCGCGCGGCGCGAACATCGCCGTCGAGGAGAGCGAGTCCGGTGCCGAGCCGAGGCCGGTAGAACAGGACGCGCCGGCGCAGAGGGTCATCGTAGGACCGGAGCCGCGTGGTCCCAACGGGGACATGCGGCACTGGCGCGTCACGCGCACTCCCCCGAGGGTCAGCATGTGGATCGATCGCGGGGAGTGGTCGACCTACCGGCCGGGCGAACGGCTGTCGGTCTACTTCCGCGTGGATCGTCCCTGCTACGTGACCATCGTCGACTACTCGCCCGACGGAAGCGTGGACATCCTCTTCCCGAACAGGTGGTCGAGCATGAACTTCGTGCGACCGGGGAGGGCCTACCGCATTCCCGAGAGCACGAGGTACTCGCTCAGGATCGCGGGGAGGAGCGGGATCGAGACGCTCGTCGCCTGCGCGCACGAGGTCGCCTGGCCCGTCGGACCGTACGGGCGGTGGTTGCCGACGTACGGCCCGGATCCGTACTACCCTCCGGGCGCTCGCGAGGGCGGCGTCGTGGTCGGCAGTGAAGGACCCCGGTGGCCGGACGGCCGCGACGAGCGGCTCGTCCGCCACGACGGCGACAGGTACGATCGCGATGAGCGTGTGGTCGTGGGCGGACCCGGTCACTGGCCGGTTCCCCCTGAGTGGCACGACCGCCCGGAGCGCTGGTCGTGCGCCTCGGTCTCGTTCTACGTCGAGGAAGATCGGCACAGGCGAGGGCGACACCGCGACAGCCACTTCCGCGACGAGTTCGTGATGAAGCGCTGCGGCCAGTCCTACTACCGCGACATCTACTACGGGAACGAGGCCGCCGTCCTCTCCATCGAGTGCGTTGAGAGCTACGACGGGCGTCCGACCGCCATCGTCGGTCGGCTGACCCGCGACAACGACTGGGAGAGCGAGGTCGTGTTCAGGATCGACGTCGACGGGAGGCACGGCAAGAAGCCGAAGCGCGGTCGGAGCTTCAAGTGGAGAGACGGTCCGCTCAGGGTGGACATCAAGATCCTCGACTACGGCCTCAGGCAAGGGCCGAAGCGACACGGGAAGAGCATCGATTGGATTCGGTTCGACGTCAACGTCCGGGGACGGTAGCCGGCCCCGTGGAGGCCATCGTGCTTGTTCGTTCCAGGCTGCGCGCGGCAGGCTCTGGACCAGGGGGGTCGACGAGGACGTGCCTGACGAAAGGAGGTCTCCCTCATGAGACCGAGAGTGCGAAAGCTGTTCATGGCTCTGATGTTCGTGATCGTCTCCGTGCTCGTCTCCGGGTGCATCGTCTGTCCGGTCCCGTGGTGCGAACAGGTCTACCCGCCTCACCGCGCCGTGTTTCACGTCTCCGTCTACGATTACTACACGGGGTATCCCATCGATTGGGCGGAGGTCGACCTCTACCGGGACGGGCTGTACGACTGGGAGTTCCTGGGCACGTGGAGCGTCGACAACGGCGGCTACGCCCAGATCCACGCCGACTTCCTCTACCGCGAGGCCAGGGGCGGGCCCGAGATCGTCTGCTACAGCGTCGATGTCTTCGCGGACGGGTACTACTCCGAGTACTACGAAGTGTGCCTCGACTACTACCGTCCGTCGGAGTCGCTGCACTACTACCTCGTCCCGCTTCCTCCCTACGCCCGCGATCACGCTGACGGCGGTCAGTCCGACGTCGATCGCAGCGGGCGCCCGAGGCTCCCCGAGGGTGCCGGGCCGGCCGATCGGGTGATGGTGGGTGAGCCGAGGGAGGAGGCGACGGAGTCAGCGGACTAGTGCTTCCCGGCGAGATCGGAGAGGATCCGCACGAACTCCCGGGCCTTGTGGTCCCAGCTGTTCGGAAGGGCAATTGAATCGCGCATCGCTCGGCGGCGTTCATCGTCGCCGAGCGCTTCCATGACGGCCCCGGCGAACTCGTCGGGACCGTTCGCGATGAAGATCGAGTCGGACAGCGCGCGGATCTCGTCGGAGAACGGAGTCGAGACGACGTTCATGTCCATGGCCGCGTACATGTAGAGCTTGTTGGGGTTCACGGCCTCGGTTCGCTCGTTCACGAGGAACGGGGCAATCCCGACGCTCGCCGCCGACAGGTACCCCGGGAGCTCCTCGTAGGGCTTCCTTCCGGTGAAGAGCACGGTCGTCGGGAACCGCTTCTCGAGCTCAGCCTTCCGCCTCGCGAGCGTCTCGAGCACCCATCCGACGCACACGAGCCCGCGCCTGCGCCCCTTCTGCTCGAACGCCTCGAGGACTCCCTCGATGATGTCGAAGTCGATCCTGGCGTCGAGCGAGCCGACGTACGCCACGAGGTCATCGCAGTCGGAGAGTCGGCTCTCGGCGATCGGGGCGGGGAGCGGGCCGGGACTCCTGCCCGCGAACGTGTCGAGATCGACGCCGTTCCCCACGAGCACGCCGCGTCCGCAGGTGCGCAGAAGCTGGCTCGACGAGGCGACGACCTCGTCGGCCGCCTCCACGAGCGATCGGAAGGCCTTCCAGGCCTCGTCGGACCGCGACGGGTAGAAGTCGGGGTGGAGGTCGTTGCAGTCGTAGACGACGGGGATCCCCAGTTCCTTGACGAAGGGGACGGCCGGCGCGGCCCATATGAACGACGTGACGACGACGTCGGGCCTCGTCGCGGCGACGAGCTTCCTGATGCGACGCTTCCCGACGGCCGAGAGGAGCCCGGTCAGCGCTCGCAGCGGAGCGACGAGCGAATCAGGCTTCGGCAGCGGCAGCGACACGTACTGGACGTTCGGACGGTCGGGGTCGGCACGGAGGCGCAGGCTGTTCTCGCCCGGCGTGAGGTTCATCGGGGAAGCAAAGGTGACGTGCCAGTCTCTCGGGAAGCGGCAAACGAGCTGGTGCTTCCTCGAGATCTGGGCGCGCCACTGGACCTCGGATATGTAGAGGATCTTCATGGCGACCCTCGAACGCTGGGGTGTCGCTCTGCGCGTACGGCGAGTGCTCCGAGCAGAGTCTAGCGGAGGTCGCCCTCCGTGGCAACCTCCGCGTTCCGAGGTCACGGGTCCCGGGGCACGTTGACTTCTCACAGACCACGCGGGATACTGGCAGGGCAGGCCGACTCGGGGAGCGCGCACCGACTCCCGGCGCCTCCCGTCACGGATGGCCGAACGTCAAGGAGGGAAGCGTGGAGATCAGAAACGTCCCGATCCGGTTCCCGGAAGACTCCAACATCATCCTCGGCCAGAGTCACTTCATCAAAACGGTCGAGGATCTCTACGAGGCGATGGTGAGCTTGTCGCCGACGATCAAGTTCGGCATCGCGTTCGCCGAAGCGTCGGGCCCGTGTCTCGTCCGGCACGACGGAAACGATGACGCTCTCGAGAGCGCGGCGGTCGACATCGTGAACCTGATCGGCGCGGGGCACAGCTTCGCGATCGTGATGAAGGAGGGATTCCCGATTAACGTCCTGAACGCCGTGAAGTCGTGTCAGGAGGTCTGCAGGATCTACTGCGCCACGGCGAATCCCCTGGAGGTCGTTGTGGCGGAAAGCCCCCAAGGCAAGGGCATTCTCGGGGTCATAGACGGCGAGAGCCCGAAGGGCATCGAGGGCGAGGAGGACATCAGGAAGCGCAAGGACTTCCTCAAGATGATCGGGTACAAGCGCTGAGTGTGGAAGGACGTGATCCGGGAGCGACGGCGACGGGGCTCAGGCTACGTCGCCGTTTTGTTCACGATGAAGTAGTCTCGCATGAGCCGCTTGGCGTCGTCGACCATCTCTCGCGGGATGAAGACCTTCGTTTCGTCGGGCGGCGGATCGGTGGGGAACAGCTCGTCGCTCAGGAAGCAGGGGATGCCGCTCTCTTCGAGAAGCTCACGGATCTGTCCGACGCGGGTGTCGTCGGTCGTCGTCTCGATGACGACGAGTCCTTCCGCGGGGAGGTTTTCGTCGACGGCTTCTCCGTCGCCGGCACCGGCTTCAGCTTCCTCTCGATTCACGAGAGGCACGTTGCAGTGAGGACAGATCACGATGGGATCGTCGAACTCACACTCGCACTCGGGACAGGTGGCCACTCCGCTGATCCTCCAAGGTGATTCGTCGAGACGCTGGCCCGCGAACGCGTATGATACTAACAACGGTCGAACCAGAGTCAAACAGAAACTTGCAGCGAGGACAACTCCGAGATGGCTCGGGGTCAGTCGGCGATTCCGACGGAGGGAGCAGCGACGGGTCGCCGACCGTCGACCGGGGTCCGTCCCGGAACCGAACACGGTCGCCGCGTCCGGCGACGCCGGTTGACACCTCCGGGGCGTGCGATTAGCATCGAGTCAGGGGAACGGCACCCGCTCGGGGTGTCGACAGGTCCCCGGCGACCGAAGCAGCCAGGGGAGGGGGCAGATCATGCGGAGAGGGACGATCGCGGGAGCGGCGCTGGCCGTTGCCGCCGTGGCGTGCCTGTCGAGCATCGCGGCGACCGCGCAGGAACCCGTGTTCCGATTCGCCATCCTGAGCGATCGGACCGGCGGCCACACGGAGGGCATCTACCCCAGGGTCCTCGAGGAGATCAGGCTCCTGAGTCCCGACTTCGTCGTCACGGTGGGCGATCACATCGAAGGCTACGGGGACGACTTCGAGAGGGTGGGTGCCGAGTGGGACACGCTCCTCGGCTTCCTCGACCGTCTCGACGTGCCGATCTACATGACGCCCGGGAATCACGACATCTGGAGCGACGAGTCGGAGGCGGTCTACACAGAGAGGACCGGTCAGCAGCCCTACTACTCGTTCGATCACGGGAACACGCACTTCGTCATCCTGGACGTCAGCCGGACCGAGAGGTCCGATCAGCTCCCCGACGAACAGCGGGCCTGGCTCGTCTCGGACCTCCGAGCCGCGCAGGAGGCCGACAACATACTCGTCTTCTATCACAAGCCGCTCTGGGTGCAGACGCTCACGCTGGGCCAGCCCGACCCGATGCATGAGGTCTTCCTCGAGCACGGCGTCGATGCTGTCTTCGCCGCGCACCTGCACCGCTACTTCGCCGCCGACTACGACGGGATCGACTACACCGTCATAGGCAGCTCGGGTGGTGCCCTGTTCCGGAGCCAGACCGAGCCCGTCGTCCGCGGCGAGTTCTTCCAGTTCGGGTGGGTCACCGTGAAGCCGTCGGGCTACGAGCTCGCGGTGATCGATCTCGGAGGGATCTACCCTCGAGAGGTCGTGACGGCCGACGGCCTGGGAGAGATCGACCGCATCGAGACGGAACTCATCGAGGTGAGCGGCCTTCCGGTGCGTGAAGGCGTGGTCGAGGCGGCGAGGATCACCGTGAGCGTCGAGAACGCGGGCGACGTGCCGATCGAGGATCTGCTGGCCTGGGAAGTTCCCGAAGGGTGGACCGTCTCTCCCGCTCGAATCGATCTCGTCGTCGCCCCGGGTGAGGCCGCGGAGATCGAGTTCGACGTGAAGAACACCGGCCCGCTCTATCCCGTCCCACGAGTCTCGTGCGGCTATCCGATGAGCGACGGGCGACGGGTGGAGGTCGATCTCCCGCTCGAGGTAACGCGGACCGTCGAGGCCGCTTGGGTCGAGGAACCGCCCGTGATCGACGGCGAGGTCGGCGAGAAGGAGTGGGCGGACGGCACGCCGACGACGGAGATGTTCCCACCGTACGACACGATCGTCGAGGGTGAGACCGAGTTCCGGTTCGCCTACGACGCGGCGAACCTGTACCTCTCCGCCGTCTGCTACGACGGCGAGATGGACGAGGTCACCGCGACCATCGAGGAGCGCGACGGAGCCGTCTACACCGAGGATTGCGTAGGGTTCTTCTTCCAGCCGGACTGGGATGAGATGGTCGTCTACCAGATCTACTTCAACGCGCTCGGGACGCCGTTCGACCAGAGGATCTCGTTCGACGAGACGATGTACTACACCACCGACGCCACCTGGGACGGTGAGTACGAGGTGGCCACACAGCGGACCGACGACCGCTGGAGCATCGAGGCCCGTATCCCGCTCGAGCAGATCGGGGCGGACGTAACGACGGAGCCTGTCTGGGGCCTGAACTTCCGGCGCAAGCAGGCGCGGACCTCCGCGGCCTGCGACTGGCAGATCCCGATCGACTACGACCCGCGCACCTTCGGGGAGATGCACTTCGACTAGCTGAGCGTTCCCCGGGCGGCGCACTCTGAGGACTCGAGATGGAGCGCGGACACGACGTCATCATAGTCGGCGCCGGTCCCGCCGGGACGAGCGCGGCCCTGCGGGCCGCGGAGCTCGGCCTGGCGACCGTCGTGCTGGAGAAGCAGGTCTTCCCGCGCCCGAAGCCGTGCGCCGCGGGACTGACGGCCCGGGCGCTCCGCTGGCTGGGTCCCGAAGTCGAGGCGGTGATCCACGACCGGGTGGAGACGGTAGATCTCCTGCTCGCGCCCGATCTCAAGATCGCGTGGGCGGGAGGCGGTGTTGTCCTTGCGACCACGAGTCGGAGGGAGCTTGACTCGCTCTTGGCGCGGCGGGCGGAGGAGGCCGGCGCGCGGATCGAGTTCGGCAACCAGGTGGAGTCGATCGTGGCCGACGACGAGGGCGTCGCCGTGCGCGCCGCCGGAGGGATCCACCGCGCGCGGTATCTCATCGCCGCCGACGGGATCGAGGGGCCGATCCGCCGCGCGTTCGGGATGCCCCGCCTCGCCGTGACCGGCGCCATCTACGTCCACGCGTTCCCTCCCAGCCCCGACGATCTCACCCCGCATCGCGGCCGTGCCGTCTTCGACTTCACGCGTCGCCGCCGCGGCTACGGCTGGCTCTTCCCCAAGAGAGATCACCTGAACGTCGGCATCTACGGGAGGGCCTCCGGAAAGGGAAGCTCTCGCGACGAGCTGACGTCTCTCCTCGAATCGCTCGATCTCGCGACCTGGCGCATCGAGGGTCCCTTCGCCTCTCTCTCGCCGTGCCGCACGAGCATGCGCGATCTCGCTCGTGGACCCTGCCTTTTCGCCGGGGATGCCGGGGGTCTGGCGAATCCCATCACCGGCGAAGGGATCTCCCACGCGCTCGCGAGCGGGAGGATCGCTGCGGAATCGGTCGCGGCGACGTTCAGAAAGGGCGGAGCGATTTCTGACCGCTACGCGCGCCGCGTCGTCTCCGAGGTTCTCCCCGATGTCAACGTCCTCAGAGGGATCGGCGGCGCCTTCTACGCTCTCGGGCCGCGCGGGATCGGGTTCGTGGCCCGGAGGCCCGCACTGAGGAACGTTCTCATCAGGCGGCGGACGTGGGAGGAGTTCCGGCGGAAGGGGGGGCGCATTGTCGTCGGGTAGGCCGCGCGCGATCGTCATCAACAACGACCACCCGTCGTCCGAGTACGGGGCCACGCGGCTGGCCGAGGCGTTCGCCGACGCGTTCGAGGCGCGGATCGTGACGCAGGTCGAGGGCTTCGCGCCCGCCCGCGACTGGCTCGCTTCGCACGGGGCCGACGCGCTGGTTCTGTCGGGAAGCGACCTCTCCCTCACGTCGCCCGCTGCCTGGATGCTCGAGGAGGAGGATCTCCTGCGCGCGGCGGTCGGCGCCGGGCTCCCGGTGCTCGCGATCTGTTTCGGGCACCAGTTGCTGGGGGAGGCGTTCGGCTCGGAGCTCGTCAGCCGACAGAAGCGCGTCGGGCTCTTCGACGTTGCGCCGGTCGGCGACGATCCCGTCTTCTCGGGACTCGGGGAGGCCGTTCTCGTCCCCGAGCAGCACAGCGATCAGATCGTAGGCGTGCCCGACGGGTTTGACCTCATCGCGACGTCGGACTACTGCACCGTCCAGGCGATCCGACACCGGGAACTCCCGGTCTACGGGTTGCAGTTCCACCCCTGCTACGGCGAGGGCGTCTTCGATGAGGACGAGGCGTGGGAGGCGCTCGGGTGGGAGGGGCCGTTCCAGCACGACGGCGCACAGATCCTCGGGAACGCGGTTCGCGTCATGGCGGAGAGTCTGGCGTAGGGCACGATCGATGGCAGGTTGCAGGAAACGCGGGTCATGCGCGAAGCGCGTGGCCCGCGATCGCGTAGGCGAGCCGGGCGGCGAGGAAGTCGGGGGCCACCATCCCGTCGATCGGGCAGAGTTCGACGATGTCGGCGGCGACGACGTCCCGTCGCTCGAAGAGCGTGCGCAGGAACGTCAGGACCTGGTACCAGTGGAGTCCCCCCGGTTCGGGCGTCCCGACGGCCGGCATGATCGAGGGATCGAACGCGTCGATGTCGAACGTGAGGTAGACGCGCCTGGTCGGGATGGCCTCGATAGCCTCGTTCATCCAGACGGGGATCTCCTCGCGCTTGAACGGGCACGTCGATGCGATCCGCTCCGCGAAGAACACCGGAATCCCCCGTTCCTCGATGAGACGCGCGCCGTCGACCGTCAGGCTCCGGACGCCGACCTGCACGATCGGGAAGTTGTCGACGAGCCGCCGCATCACGCAGGCGTGGTTCAGTGGGCTCCCCTCGTACTCGTCGCGGAGATCGGCGTGCGCGTCGATCTGGACGACGGTCAGATCGTCCACGACGTCCGCGACCCCGCGCACCGCTCCGATTGTGAGCGCGTGTTCGCCACCGAGCGACAGAACGAACTTCTCCTGCGAAGCGAGATCGGCGACGGCGCGCCGGATGTCCTCGAGCGCCTCGGCCGGCTCACCGGCCGGGGCGAGGGGCGGCAGCGTGTGGATCCCGCCCCGGAAGGGCTCGTCGCGCGCGATCTCGTCGTAGGTCTCCGCGTGATGTGAGGCGTCGATGATGGCCGCCGGTCCGCACGCGGTGCCCTTCACCCACGTCGTGGTCGCCTCGTACGGGATCGGGAGGACGAACACGCGCGCCCTCGTGCGGTCGGCGAACTCCGGTGGGAGATCGAGGAACGCGCCGGGGTTGTGTTCCTGCGCTGACATCGGCTACGGCTCCGTTCAGGGATGCGACGCGCGGCCGCGGAGGAGCAATGACCCTAGAGGTCGAGCTTGAGCGGCGGTTTCGCGAAGACTG
>JALGWI010000012.1 GCA_025774245.1 bacterium | reverse complement strand
CCGGTTCGCCACCACCACGAGGACACCCCCATGGACTACGACGACATCGTGAAGGAACTCGAGCGCCGCGCGCGTCCCGAAGCGCTCGAGGGGATGGCGCGGTACGGCATCAGCACCGAGAACGCGCTCGGCGTGCGCGTTCCCGACCTCCGGAAGCTCGCGACGAGGATCGGGACCGACCACGCGATCGCGCGGAAGCTCTGGGCCTCCGGAATCCACGACGCCCGCATCCTTGCCACGATGGTCGAGGATCCCGCGCGCGTCACCGAGGCGCAGATGGAGCGCTGGGCGAAGCGCGTAGGCTCGTGGGACCTCTGCGACCAGTGCTGCATGAACCTCTTCGCGAAGACCGCGTTCGCCTGGGACAAGGCGTTCGAGTGGAGCGAGCGCGACGAGGAGTTCGTCAAGCGCGCCGCGTTCGCCCTCATGGCCGTCCTCGCCGTCCACGACAAGGACGCCACCAACAAGCAGTTCGCCACGCTCTTCCCCGTGATCGAGCGGGAGGCGACCGACGAACGGAACTACGTTCGGAAGGCGGTGAACTGGGCGCTCCGTGGGATCGGGAAGAGGAACCGCTCCCTCAACCGGCGTGCCGTGGCCGCGGCGAAGCGGATCGCGAAGATCGACTCGAAGGCCGCGCGGTGGATCGCGGCCGACGCGCTCCGCGAGCTCACGGGCGAGGGCGTGCAGGCGAGACTCCGGAAGTGACGGACCCGCGACGGTAACGGCCGAGCGGGGCCGACCCCACGGCGGACGGCGACCTCGAAACAGACCAGCGGCAGGGCACCCGGGCCGTCGCCCGAGATGGCGGCGGCCTCGCGTCGTCTGGCAGCGATCTTGCTAAACCTACCCCTTCTGGAGACGAACCGGTCATCCCGTTACAGGAGGGGTCCCATGGAGGTCTCGTACATCATCGATCCGGCGAAGGCGTCCGATCTCAACGCCATCCTCGAGGTCATGCGGCCCTGGAACATGCACCACGTTCCGTCCCCCGAGATGGAAGCGCTCGACACGTCGTGCTTCTTCGTCGCGCGGGTCGACGGGCGCGTCATCGGGGCCAGCGGGTTCAAGATCCTGTCGCAGACGGTGGGCAAGACGACGCTTCTGGGCGTGCTGCCGGAGTACGCCAAGCTCGGGATCGGCGGGGCGCTTCAGAACGCGCGGCTCCAGGCGATGGGTCGCCTGGGGGTCAAGACGGTCGTCACGAACGCCGACCGCCCCGAGACGATCGTCTGGTACAAGAGGCACTACGGGTACAAAGAGGTCGGGAGGCTCCAGAAGCTGCGCTCGTTCGGCCACCCCGACATCTACCACTGGACGACGATGGAGATGGATCTCGAGGCGTACATGCGCGCGGCCGACGAGAAGGCCTGGACGCGCGACCACGTCGCTCGGAACGAACCGCACCCGCTCGCGCCGTACCCGCCGTTTCTGATCAACGTGTGCCTGACGGGCATGATCCCCACGAAGGACAAGACCGAGTTCGTGCCGGTCACGGTGGAGGAAGTCGTCGAGGACGCGATCCGCGTGTGCGACGCCGGCGCCCAGATCGTTCACATCCACGCGCGCGACGAGAGCGGGAAGCCGACGTGGGAGGCGTCGATCTACGAGAGGATCATCGCCGGAATCCGCCGCGAGCGCCCCGGGCTCGTCTGCTGCGTCAGCACATCCGGACGCAACTGGCCCGAGTTCGAGCGGAGGTCGGAGTGTCTGCTCATCACCGGCGACGGCAAGCCGGACATGGGGAGCCTGACCCTCGGGTCGCTGAACTTCCCGACCGGTCCGAGCGTCAACGCGCCCGACATGATCAAGCGCCTCGCCGAGACGATGCGCGACAACGGCATCCGTCCCGAGCTCGAGGTCTTCGACCCGGGCATGATCGGTTTCGCCAAGTACCTCGAGAGGAAGGGGTCGATCGTCGGAAGGAAGTACTTCAACCTGCTCCTCGGGAGCCTCGGCGGCGTCGCCGCCTCGATCGGGGATCTCTCCTCGCTCGTCGCGTCGCTGCCGGAGGACTCCGTGTGGGCGGCAGCGGGGATCGGGATGTTCCAGCTGCCGATGAACGTCGCGGCCGTCGTGGCCGGCGGCGGCGTCCGCGTCGGCCTCGAGGACTCGATCTTCTACGACAGCGGCCGCACCCGACTCTCGACGAACGAGGACGTGGTGAAGCGGATCGTCAGGGTCGCCGAGGAGTGCGGGCGCCCGCTCGCGACGCTCGAGGAGGCCCGCTGGATGGTCGGGGTCGAAGAGCGCCTTCCGGGGATCGACGCGCTCGTCCGCGACGCGAACGTGCTCAGGTCTCCCGCGCAAAGGCGGTGGCCCGAGGCCCCAGGGGCGAACTGATCCTCGAATCGCGACGGAAGGGTGATGGGGAAGCGTGGCCGGCCGGAAGAGCCGGTCACGGCGCGGCAGGAAAGGCGAAGTCTGCGACGACCGGCAGGTGGTCCGAAGCCACCGCCGTGTCGTCGGCCCTGAGTCCGGACGCGGCGAGATCCTCCTCGCTCATCTCCGGCGTCCAGAGCACGAACCCCTTCGCGAGCTCGATCACGCTGTCGGAGTAGACGACGTAGTCGAGCCTCCCCGGCGAGAACGAGCTGTCGTCGCCCCGCCAGGTGTAGGCCTCTCGGCACGTCGTGTGGTACGGCCACGCGTCCGCGAGCGGCGTCCCGTCCCAGTCGGCCGCGTGAGACGGGCCGAACTCCTCCTGGTACTCGATCCTCCCCGCGAGAAGCGTTTCCACCTGTCGCGCGTACCCCACCAGGTTCATGTCTCCGGCGATCACGATGGGCGTCCCGGACGGCAGCCTCGGCGTTGTCCCCGGTGCCTCCGCCTGCGCCCCGGCGCGGGCATCCGCCGCCCCCGCGCCCGGCGACTGCAGCTCGCGGTGCCACGCGGCGATCGAGTCGAGTGCGCGCTGCCTCTCCTCGTTCTTCCAGCAGCAGGGAGGGTGCGCGTTCACGACCGAGAGGTCGCTCGGGTAACGGTCGTCCGGAAGATCGATGAGCGTCCAGAGGCTCGGCCGCTCGCCCTCGACCACGTGCGAGTCGGCGATCGGGTAGCGGCTGACGGTGACGCCCCCGCCGTCGGTCGCCGAGTGCCACGTCGCGTCGGGAAGCGCGAGCGAGACCTGGTCGGCGGTCTGCTGCGCTGTGTGCGCCATCACTTCCTGGAAGCAGATCACGTCGGGGTCGAGCGCCCGGAGGATCCTCACGAACGGACCGGGCCGCTTGAAGATCCCGTCGAACAGGACGTTGTACGAAAGCACCCGGACGTGCGCGGGGGACAGGCGCCCGAGCGAAGCCGGGCAGGGCGCGGGCGGCTCGTCGCTGCTCAGGGAGAAGACGAGCTTCCCGCGGTCGTCCGGGAGCCAGTCGCGGATCCCGTTCTCCTCGTTCCTGATCACGATCGCGATCGTCCGCGTCGGGAAGACCGGCGTCCCGCCGAGCGAAGCCCCGCGATCGAGCGAGATCTCGAAGGCGGTCGAGGAGACGGTCGGCCCCTGCCGGAGTCCGAGATCCGCCTGGCCGATCGGGGCGTCCCGCGTGCGGCCGTGGAAGATCCCGGCGCGCTCACCGAAGCGCCACTCGAGGTCGGCCCCGAGCGCGCCGACGGCGAGCCCGGTTCCGGCGGCGTTGTCGGTGTCGACGTAGAGGACGATGGCGTTGTCGTTCTGGAGGTTCCGCCTGGAGCCGAGCTCGAAGTAGACGTAGATCCGCTCGGAGTCGCTCGAGATGTTGAGCGTCCCGAAGTCGACGTCGGCCCCTCTGTGGTCGCCCGCGGGATCGATGTAGACGGGCGTCAGGCGCTCCCAGTCCTCGAAGCGTCCGTCGATGACGATGCCCGGCGGGACGGGCGGAGCGGACGGCCCGACGTCGGCTGCGGCGACCGCCACGAGAGAGAGAAGCGCCGCGCCGGCGAGTGCCGGTGCGACGCCGATCGAAACGAACCGGGGCAGGCTCTTCGTCATTCGGGAAATCCCAGGTTCCGGCGGTCGCTACGGCGCCCGCAGGATGGCGAAGTCCGCGACGACCGGGAGGTGGTCGGAGGCTTCCTTCGTGTCGTTCACCTTGAGGTTCGCGGACGACAGGTCACCGAGCGACATCTCCTCCGTACACACAATGAACTTGTTTCGGAGCTCGAGCACGCTGTTCGAGTAGACGATGTAGTCGAGCCGGCCGGGCGCGAACACGTCTGTGTCGTCGCGCCAGGTGTATGCCTCGCGGCACGTGGTGTGATAGGGCATCGCGTCGACGAGCCCCGTTTCGTCCCAGTCGATCGGGACGGAGTGCCCGAACGTCTCCTTGTCGACGATCGTCCCCGAGAGGAGCGACTCGACCTGGTCCGCGGGCCCCACGAAGTTCATGTCGCCGGCGACGATGATCGGCGTGCCGTGGGGGAGCGTCTGGAGGCCGGTCGTCCGGAGCTGCGTGTGCCACCGGGCGATCGCGTCGAGCTCCCTCTGCCGCCCCTCGTTGTCCCGGCAGCAGGGGAGGTGCGCGCTGACGACCGAGAGGTCGACGTCGTACCGGTCGTCGGGCAGGTTGATCTGCGCCCAGACGGCGCGCCCCGTCCGCCCGGATCCGCTGTTCCTGATCGTGTAGCGGGTCGCGATCGCCGCGTCGCTGTTGAAAGCGGCCGCCCAGGTCTGTCTCGGGAATACCCTCATCATGCGATCGGCAATTTCCTTCTCGGTGTGGTCGCCGATCTCCTGGAAGCAGATCACATCGGGATCGAGAGCGCGGATGATGCGGTCGAACACCCTGGGCCGCTTGAAGAGCCCGTCGTGGAGGACGTTGAAGGTAAGGACCCTGACGTCGGAGAGCTGGCGCCGCGCGAACGAGGTCCGGCACGGCTGCGGCGGAGGGTCGTCCTTGAGATCGACCGCGAGCGTCTCGTCCCGGTTGGGGAGCGTGTCGCGCGGTCCCTTGTCCCAGCTCGTGAACGCGATGCCGACGGTGCCCCCGGGGAGGAGCGCGCTCTCGGCGACGAACGACTCGCGGTCGAACGAGACCTCGAACGCGGTCGACGTGACGGTCGGTCCCTGACGGAGGCCGACCTGCGCCTGGGCGATCGTGACCTGGCCGTCGCCGTGGTAGACGACTCCCGTCCGCTCCCCGAAGCGCCATTCGAAGTCCGCCCCCATCTCTCCGATCACGTGTCCCGTCGACGCGTCGTCGTCGGTGTCGAGGAAGAGCACGATCCCGTTCGCCTCCTGGAGGCTCATCTCCGAGCCGATCTCGAAGTAGAGGTAGAACCGCCCGGCGTCGCTCTCGACCTTGAGGGCGCCGAAGTCGACGGGGCCGCCGAGGTGGTCCCCCTTGGGGTCCTGGTAGGCGACGGGCACGCGGGCCCAGTCGTCGAAGAGCCCGTCGATCACGATGTCGTGTCCGCTCGCGGCGCCGGCCGCAACGAGCGCGGCGACGAAGACGGCAGAGACGAGCCACCCGGTTCGTGTATAATCGTTCATGGAGAGGCTCCCTGGTTCGAGGGCCAGTTCGTTTCGAATGTCGGTCCCGGCTACCCTGATAGCTTAGCGGCTCCCGCGCCCCTGTTCAATGGTCGTGTGCGCAGGCAATTCGGGCGCCCGCGGGGCAAGCCGCTCGTCCGGCGTCCCGAAAGGAGGGCGAGACACCGTGTTTCACAACATTCCGAGGCCCGTCGCGGATCGTATGAAGGTGCTCGAGAAGATGGACGCGGAGCACCGGCGCGACCGGAAACCGCCCCTCGAGCGGCTCAGGCAGGTGCCGCCCGAGACCGGCCGGTTCATCGCGATCGTCGCGGCCGCAGCTCCTGCGGGCGCGTGGCTCGAGATCGGAACGAGCGGCGGCTACTCCGCGCTCTGGCTCTCGCTCGCGTGCCGCGCCGCCGGGGGGAGGCTCACGACCTTCGAGATCCTCGACGCGAAGATCGCCCTCGCGAGGGAGACCTTCCGTGAGGCGGGCGTCGAGGACGTCGTCGAGCTCGTCGAGGGGGACGCGCGTGAGCACCTGGGCAAGTACGAAGACGTCTCGTTCTGCTTCCTCGATGCCGAGAAGGATCACTACGCGGAGTGCTACGAGAAGATCGTCCCGCACATGGTGCCCGGCGGAATCCTCGTCGCCGACAACGCGATCAGCCACGGAGAGGTGCTCGCCCGGATGCTGACGACGGCGATCGAGGACGACCGGATGGACTCGCTCGTCGTCCCGGTCGGAAGCGGCGTCCTTCTCGGCAGGAGGATCTGAGCTGCGCCGACGCGGGGACACGGGGGCGCGAGCGACAGAGCAATCCGAGCCGAACACCCCAGCAACAGGAGGAACCCGAGTGAAAGTCGTCGCAATCAACGGCAGCGCCCGCAAGGACGGAAACACGGCCGAGCTCATCCGGCGCGTGTTCGCGGAACTCGAGGCCGCGGGGATCGAGACGGAGCTCGTCCAGCTCTCGGGCAAGAAGATGCACGGCTGCGTCGCCTGCTACCAGTGCTTCGCGAAGAAGGACGGGAAGTGCGCCGTCGGGTCCGACTACGTGAACGAGTGCATCGCGAAGATGACCGAGGCCGACGGGATCATCCTCGGTTCGCCCACCTACTTCACCGATGTGTCGGCCGAGATGAAGGCGCTCATCGACCGGGCCGGCCTCGTTGCGAAGGCGAACGGGGACATGTTCAGGCGCAAGGTCGGAGCGGCGGTCGTCGCGGTCCGCCGAGCGGGGAGCATCCACGCGTTCGATTCGATGAACCACTTCTTCCTCATCGGGGAGATGATCGTTCCGGGGTCGATCTACTGGAACGTGGGCATCGGCAGGGAGATCGGGGACGTTGAGGGCGACGAGGAGGGAATCAAGACGATGGAGGCCCTCGGACGGAACATGGCGTGGCTCCTGAAGAAGCTGGCGGCGTGACGCGGCCGCCGTGACGCGGCCGCCGACCTGCCCCGCGTGAATCCGCCCCTTGAGCCGGAGCCCCGCCGGGCGTAAGGTGAGAACATGATCCGGATCACCCGCGACATACGCATCCTCGAGAAGGAGCTCAAGGAGGAGTTCGTCCGCGCCTCCGGCCCGGGCGGCCAGAACGTCAACAAGGTGGCGACGGCCGTCAAGCTCCGGTTCGACCTCGAGAGCTCCGAGTCGCTCCCGGACGACGTGCGCGAGCGGCTCAAGAAGCTCGCGGGGAGGCGCCTGACCGACGCGGGCGTGCTCGTCATCGACGCCAGGCGGTACCGCACGCAGAAGCGGAACCGCGAGGACGCCCGCGACAGGCTCGCGGCGCTCGTGAAGAAGGCCACCGAGAGACCCAAGAAGCGCAAGAAGACCGCGCCCAGCCGCCAGTCGAAGGAGCGGCGTCTCTCCGCGAAGAAGCGGCGGGGCGAGACGAAACGCCGGCGGAGGCGGGTCGGAGACGCCAGCGACTGACCCCCGATCCCGCGACCGGCGCGACCGGCGGGTCCCGCGCCCGCCCCGCCGCCAGGGGAGGAACGACGATGCTTCTCCACCATCTCTTCGTGCGGAACGCGACGAAGAACAGGAAGAAGGTCTTCATCGTCGACCGGACGCTCCACCGGCGCGTGACGTACGGTCGCGCGCTCATCGGCGCGCTCCTCCTCTCGTGGCGCTTCCGCAGGTTCGAGCCAGGACTCCTCGGCATCATGATCCCGACGTCGGCCGGCTGCGTGCTCTCCATTCTGGGGGCGCTCCTCTCGGGCCGCACGCCCGTCATGGTCAACTACGCGACGGGCGCCGCGAAGAACGCCCGCTACGCGCAGGAGAAGTGCGGGCTCAAGACGATCGTCACGTCGCGCGCCCTCCTCGAGAAGCTCGAGGTGACGCCGATCGCCGGCATGGTCATGCTCGAGGACGTCATGGAGGCGGTCCCGGGCTGGCAGAAGCTCCTCGCGGCCGTCGTGGCCGCGCTCCCCGCCTCCCTCATCCTCAAGCTCGTGCACGGGGGCGACGAGGACGACAACCTCCTCGTCCTCTTCACGAGCGGGAGCGAGCGCGAGCCGAAGACCGTTCCCCTCACGCACAGGAACATCTCGTCGAACGTCGCGGACCTGGATGTGCTGTTCCACCTCGCACACGACGACAGCGTCCTCGGCAACCTCCCGCTCTTCCATGTCCTCGGCCAGACCGCCAACCTCTGGGTCGCCGTCTGGCGCGCGATGACGCTGGTGACCTACGCGAACCCCATCGACTACCGCGCGATTCCGAAGATCGTGCGGGAGGAGCGTCCGACCATCGCGGTCGGAACGCCGTCCTTCTTCCGCGGCTACCTCCTCGCGTCCGAGCCGGGCGACTTCGCGAGCGTCCGTGTGCCGATCGTCGGCGCCGACAAATGTCCCGACGCGCTCCGGCAGGGCTTCATGGAGAAGCATGGGATCACGCTCCTCGAGGGATACGGCGCGACGGAGGCCTCGCCGTGCATCTCGGCGAACACGCCCGAGGACAACAGGCCCGGGAGCGTCGGGCGGCCGCTGCCGGGCGTCGAGCTTCGGATCGAGAACCTCGAGACGGGCGACGACTGCGGCGTGCTCGAGACCGGGAAGATCTTCGTCCGCGGCGACTCCGTGATGAAGGGTTACCTCAACGACCTCGAGGCGACGTCGGCGGCGATCCGCGGCGGCTGGTACGACACGGGCGACATGGGGTACTTCGACGCCGACGGGTACCTCTGGCACGCCGGCCGTCTCAAGCGGTTCGTGAAGATCGGCGGTGAGATGGTGTCGCTCGTCGGGATCGAGCACGTGCTGGAGCCGCTCCTTCCCGACGACGTCGAGTTCTGCGTCGTGGGCATCCCCGATCCCGTCAAGGGGTCGCGGATCCTCGTCGCGGTGACGAGCGATGTCGACGAGAAGCGGCTCCACGCCGAGATGGCGAAGCAGCTTCCCACGATCGCGCTCCCCAAGAGGTTCGTCACCGTGGAGGAGCTCCCGACGACCGGCGGCGGCAAGGTCGACTTCCGCGCCGCGACCGACGTCGTCCGGGTGCTCGTCTCCGGCGGCGACGATGCCTGAGGCCGCCGACAACGAAGGAGCCGTCGAGCTCCCGATCGACGGCACGCTCGACCTCCACGCCTTCCACCCGAGAGACGTCAAGACGCTCGTCCCCGACTACCTGGCGGCCTGCCGGGAGCGCGGCATCCTCGAGGTGCGCATCGTCCACGGCAAGGGCACCGGCGCCCTCCGGGAGACCGTCCACGCCCTCCTCCGCCGGGCCCCCGAGGTCGCCTCGTTCCGGCTCGCCGGGCACGATCCCGGGGGCTGGGGCGCCACGATCGTGACCCTCCATCCGGCCACCTGAAGATCCACAAGTCCTCCGCCGTGGCACGAGATTCGGCCCACTTTTTGCATGTTTTCCCGCCGTGGCCTCAACCGCGGGGGGTAGAGAGATGTCGTACGACGCTATCAATCGAGGAACGTACGAGAGTCGGCGGCTCGTGGAGCAGTACACCCGGTACCCGCTCCAGATCGCCGAGGTTATGATCTTCATGAAGTACCAGAACGCCTTCGCCGGGAAGCGGGTCCTGGACGTGGGGGCAGGCGCCGGGCGGACCACGGAGTACATGTGCCGCTGGGCCGCATCCTATTCCTGCGTTGACTACTCCTCACGAATGGTCGACCACTGCAAGAGGCGGTTCTCGGAGATCGAGTGCCTCTGCTGCGACGTGAGGGACATGAGCACCTTCAAGGACGGGCAGTTCGACTTCGTGCTTTTCGCAAACAACGGTCTCGACTCGCTCGGCCACGAGGACAGAATCCAGGGCCTCTCCGAGTGCCGAAGGGTGCTCGCCGACGGTGGGATCTACGTCTTCTCGACGCACAACAGGAACTACCGGCACTGCCGGACCGAGCCCGAGCTCGATTTCACCGCCGATCCCATCGCCCAGATGAGGCGCATCGTCCTGCACCGGAGGCGAATGCGCAACCGGGTGCAGAACAAGGCGTACGAGCGCGATGAGCAGGGTTACTCCATCATCAACGACAGCTCCCACAACTACGCGCTCATCACGTACTACATCGATCAGCGGACGCAGTCCGCTCAGCTCCGTGACGTTGGCTTCGAGCCGCTCGAGGTGTATGATTCCTCTGGGAGTTCCATTCCCCTCGACGGCGCGGACGAGGACAGCTCCTGGCTGTACTACATCGCGCGCAAGGTGTCGAACGGATCGCCCGTCTAGAAGGCAGCCCAGCGGGGCCGACGATCCGACGACGGAGCGGAGGACGCGGCGAGATCCGCGCGGGTCGTGAGATCCGGCGCGATCAGGGCGAAGGACGCGATCGAGATCCTGTGACGCCCGCGCCTGGTCGTCCGTCGGAGGAAGCGCTTTGAACGGCAGCTTCGCATACAGGGCCCTCAACTGGGCCCACTCGGTCAGGCAGTTCCAGCAGCTGCTGCTGCGGGAGCTGCGCTCTCCCGTCCGGGTCCCGCTCGCGAAGAAGCTCTGGCTGTGGAGCCGGGGCTTCCTGAGCGAGGACTGGGTCCTCTACGACCTCCGCAGGAACAAGCTCTCGGACTACGTCTCCGATTACGCTCGCTTCATCAGAACCATGCGGATCAACGGGCGGTTCCGCCCGGCGCTCGACAACAAGGTCGTCTTCTCCGGCATCCTCCGCAGCCTGGGGGCGGACGTGCCCGAGTACTACTGCCTCGTCTCTCGCGGATCGCTCACCCCGATCGGAAACAAGTACGACATGACCAGCATCGACGCGGTCGTCGACGCCTGCCGCGCCGAGCACCGGCTCATCGTGAAGCCGTTCAGCGGCGGAAGCGGAGTCAACATCGCCGTGATGTCGGCGACGAACGGGAAGCTCTACGTCAACGAGGTGGAGGCCTCGCGCGACGACCTCAAGGCGCTCCTCGAGTCGATGCCCGAGGCGGTCATCTCCGAGTTCGTCCAGCAGCACGAGTACGCGTCCACCATCTACCCCCACACCGCCAACTCGATTCGCATCCTCACGATGTGGGACTACGAGCGCGACGAGCCCTTCATCGCGCTCGCGGCGCAGCGCTTCGGGTCGCACACCACGATCCCCGTCGACAACTGGACCCGCGGTGGCCTCATCGCACAGGTCGACCTCGAGACCGGCGTCCTCGGCAAGGGGGCGACCTATCCGCGGGGGTCGAAGATGGACTGGCACGAGTTCCATCCCGACACCGGCGCCCGGATCGAGGGCGTGCTCGTGCCGCGCTGGGAGTACATCACCTCCCGGGTCCTCGAGCTGGCCGGGGAGATGCCGTTCCTCCCGTACGTCGGCTGGGACATCGTCGTCACCGAGGACGGATTCACCGTGACGGAGGGGAACAGCTACACCGACGTCCACGGCCTCCAGATCCTGGCCCCGCTCCTCATCGATCCCCGCGTCCGGAGCTTCTACCGGCACCACGGGGTGCTCTAGCGGCCCCCTCTGCGGGCTTACGCCGGTTCCCCGGCCACACCTCCGATTTCCTGTCATGTTTCTGAGATTGCGTCCCGGACGCCCCTCGGGGTATACTGGAGCATTGCGAACTGACCTGCCCTGACTCGCCGTCAGCCGCGCCGCTCCGCAGGAGGGGTCGTGGGGCGGGTTCGCTCATCGAGCGGGGGACGAAGCATGCCACGCGACATCGGGGAACGCGTCTTCACCGCCGGCCAGGCGGCGCGCAACTTCCAGAGGCTCGTCCAGCGCGAGCTCCACTGCCCGTTCAGGGTGCCGCTCGGACGCAGGATCTGGGCGTGGCGGAAGGGGTTCCTCGGCTTCTCGTCCGTGCGCTACGAGCTGACGCCTGCGAACTACACCGACTTCGTCTCGGACTACGCCCGCTACGTCAAGACGCCCAGCATCAACGGACGCTTCGGCAGCGCGCTCAACAACAAGGTGGTCTTCTCGCGTCTCGTCGCGAGCTACGGCCTCGACGTTCCCGAGTACTACTGCATCGTGACGCGCGGCAGGTTCGTCCAGGTTGGCGATCGCCACCGGATGAGCACTCCCGACGAGATCATCGAGTCGATCCTCGGGGGCGGGCACTTCGTCGTGAAGCCGTACGGCGGAGGGAGCGGCGTCAGCGTCTCGACCCTGAACGCCGTCGACGGGAAGCTCCACCTGAACGGCGTCGAGAAGACGGCCGACCAGATGAGGACCTTCCTCGACCGGCTGGACGAGGTCGTCCTCTGCGAGTTCGTCCGCCAGCACGAGTACGCGTCGACGATCTTCCCGGACTCGACGAACTCGATCAGGCTCCTCTCGATGTGGGACTACGACGCGGGCGAGCCGTTCATCCCGTTCGCCGGGCACCGGTTCGGGAGGCCCTCGAGCGCCCCGGTCGACAACTGCTCGCAGGGCGGGCTGAGCTGCCAGGTCGACGTCGAGACGGGCGTCCTCGGGAGCGCCCACTCGGGACACATGGACCCGGAGACCAGGTCGCACACGACGCACCCCGACACGGGCGCGAAGATCACGGGCCTCGTCGTCCCGCACTGGCAGTTCGTCACTTCGAAGCTGCTCGAGGTCGCGAAGGAGATGTCGTACATCCCCTACGTCGGTTGGGACGTCGTCGTCACGGACAGTGGGTTCACGGTGATCGAGGGGAACAACTACCCCGATCTCGGCCATCAGGTCTACCTGCCGCTTCTCTCCCTTCCGCGCGTGCGGGCCTTCTATCAGAAGCACAACATCGTCTAGCAAACCCTCTGGACATCTCGCGCGAGTTGTCGTACATCCGTTACGACGGATGCTTCGTCGTCATGGACACCGGCGGCGCGGGGCGGTCTTCCCGCGGCGCGGAACGATCTCCCCGCGGTGCGGGGGCCATCTTGAGGGAAGCGACCGAGGAGACAACCCGCATGATTCCAGACCACGCCCGTCGCGCGACGATCGCCTCGGCCGTCGCGATCGCCTGCGTCGTCGCTTCGGCGCCGCCGGCCGCCTCCGAGTCGACCGACGGCGTCTACCGTGAACCGCCGCAGATCCTCGTCGACATCGTCGACGCGCCGCGCACGCCGCGGGTGAGCCTCTCGCCCGACCGCGAGTGGGCGCTCCTGATGACGCGGCAGAACTACCCGTCGATCGAGGAGCTGGCCCGGCCCGAGCTGGGGCTCGCGGGCCAGAGGATCAACCCGAAGAACCACGCTCCCAGCTGGGCCTGGTCGTACGTCGATCTCTCGTTCACCCGGATCTCGGAACACGAGGAGCGCGCCGTCACGGGGCTTCCCGCGGATCCCCGCGTCCGGGACGCGACCTGGTCGCCCGACGGAACGAGGATCGCGTTCACGAACACGACGCCCGACGGCGTCGAGCTATGGACGGCGGAGGTGGCGACCGGCAGGGCGACGCGTGTGCTCGGGCCGGTCGTGAGCCTGACGGCGCAGGCGCCGCCCAAATGGATGTACGACGGGGAGACGATCCTCGCGTGCCTCGTGGAAGAGGCGAAACGCGGCCGCGGCCCCGCGCCCGAGCCGCCGAGCGTTCCCGAGGGGCCGACGATCCAGGAGAACCTCGGCGAGGAAGCGCCGGCGCGGACCTACCAGTATCTCCTCGAGAGCGCGCACGACGAGGAGCTCTTCGAGCACTACCTGACGACGCGGCTCGCGCTCGTCTCGCTCGACGGGACGGTCACGCCCGTCGGCGAGGCCGCGATCTTCTGGGACTTCGATCCGTCGCCGGACGGGAGGTACGTGCTCGTCCACATGCTTCACCGCCCGTTCTCGTACCTCGTGACGGCGTGGCGGTTCCCGATGGCGATCCAGGTGTGGGACCTCGAGGGCAACGTCGTGCACGAGGTCGTCGATCTCCCGCTCCGGGACCAGATCCCGATCGCCCGCAACAGCGTGGCCGAGGGACCTCGCGACGTGCTGTGGCGTCCCGACGCTCCCGCCACGCTCTACTGGGCCGAGGCGCTCGACGGCGGCGACGCGCGCGTCGAGACCGGGGAGCGCGACCGCGTCTTCCTCCTCGAGGCGCCGTTCGACGGCTCGCCGACCGTCCTCATGACGCTCCCGCTCAGGTACTCGAGGATCCTCTGGGCGCACGACGGCCTCGCGCTCGTGAGGGAGTGGTGGTGGGCGGAGCGCAGGCTCCACCTCTGGCGCGTCCGTCCGGGCGATCCGGCGGCCTTGCCCGAGCTTCTCATCGACCGGTCGTACGAGGACAGGTACGCCGACCCCGGCACGCCGGTCATGATCAGTAACGCGTACGGCCGGCAGGTCGTCCTGACCGCCGACGACGCGAACACGATCTTCATGATCGGGGAGGGAGCCTCGCCCGAGGGCGATCGCCCGTTCCTCGATGCGTTCGACACGTACCACAACGAGACCTCGCGCCTCTTCCGCTCGGAGGCGCCGTACTACGAGCTGCCGATCACCCCGCTGAGCAAGGTCGGGCGCTACGTCGTCACGCAGCGGGAGTCGGTCGACGAGGTGCCGAACTACTTCCTGCGCGACCTCGCCGAGGGGAGGAGCCGGCAGCTCACGTTCTTCCCGCACCCGACGCCCGAGCTTCGGGGCTACACGAAGGAGCTCATCCAGTACGAACGGGCCGACGGCGTCCAGCTGTCCGGCACGCTCTACCTGCCGCCGGGGCACGCGCCCGACGACGGTCCGCTCCCGATGGTGATGTGGGCCTACCCGCGCGAGTTCAAGAGCGCGAGCGCCGCCGGCCAGGTCGACGACTCCCCGTACCGGTTCGACCGGGTCGGCTGGTGGTCGCCGCTCCTGTGGCTCACGCAGGGGTACTCGGTCCTCGACAGGCCGACGATGCCGATCGTGGGCGAGGGAGACGAGGCCCCGAACGACACCTACGTCGAACAGCTCGTGGCGAGCGCCGAGGCGGCGGTCGACGAGGTCGTTCGCCGCGGCGCCGCCGACCGGCACAGGATCGCCATCGGCGGGCACTCGTACGGCGCGTTCATGGCGGCGAACCTCCTCGCGCACTCCGACCTCTACGCCGCGGGGCTCGCGCGCACCGGCGCGTACAACAGGACGCTCACTCCGTTCGGGTTCCAGGCGGAGGACCGCTCGCTCTGGGAGGCGCCCGACGTCTACTTCCAGATGTCTCCGTTCATGCACGCCGACAAGATCGACGAGCCGATCCTCCTCGTGCACGGCGTGGCCGACGACAACTCCGGCACGTTCCCGATGCAGAGCGAACGGTTCTACAACGCGCTCAAGGGACACGGCGCGATCGCGCGGCTCGTGATGCTCCCGCACGAGCGGCACAGCTACCGGGCGAGGGAATCGCTCCTGCACCTCCTCTGGGAGACGAACCGGTGGCTCGAGACGTACGTGAAGAACGCGGAGCCGGAAGGGGCCGAGTGAACGAAGGACCCGAGTGAACGAAGAACCCGAGTGAACCGAAGGAACCAGGCGACCCCCGACGGGAGGAGACATGAGAACCGCGGTGCTACTGACGGCGCTCGTCGCGCTCGTCTCGTTCGGATGCGCGCGGGTGGGCGACATGGAATCTGAGCTCGGGAGCCTCGTCGACGCCGAGCGCGCGTTCGCGCAGGCGTCGCTCGACCGCGGCTGGCGCGCCGCCTTCCTCGAGTATCTCGGCGAAGGCTCGATCGCCTTCCAGCCCGAGCCGGTCGACGCGAGGGCGTGGTACGAGAAGAGCACGGCGGACTCGTCCGTGCTGTCGTGGGGGCCGGTCTACGCCGACATCTCGCGCGGGGGCGACATGGGGTACACCACGGGTCCGTGGACGCACACCCGCGCGACCGCCGACGGCGAAGTCACCTACCACGGCCAGTACGTGTCGGTCTGGAAGCGGGAGTCCGGCGGCGCCTGGCGGGTCGCGATCGACATCGGCATCTCGCACGCCGAGCCCGCGCCCGACGCCGGCGTCGGGGGAGCGCCGGTTCGCGAGGTGACGCACCCCGAGCTCCCCGCGGGATGGCGCGGCACCGCGGTCGACCTCAAGGGCGAGAGGCTCGCGCTCCTCGACGCCGACCGGGGGTTCGCGGACGCCGTCGCGAGCGCCGGTTCGGTCGAGGCGTACCGGAAGCACACGGCGTGCGACGTCAGGCTCTACCGGCAGGGGAGGGAGCCCCGGGCCGGCCAGGACGCGGCGCTCGCCGCGCTCGCCCGGACGCCGGGATCGCTCGTCTGGGAGCCGGCGGCGGCGCACGTGTCCCGGTCGGGCGACCTCGGGTACACCTACGGCGCCTCGACCTTCACGCCCGAGGGTGACGCGCCGGCCGAGAGGCGGAACTACCTCAAGATCTGGAAGAAGGGCGGGGACGGCAGGTGGAGGGTCGTTCTCGACATCGCGGACCAGCTGCCCGAGCCGCGGCCGGAGCCGACGGAGTAGGGCGGGAAGCGCAGGTCGCAGCCCCGGGAGGGAGACAACATGGTCGACGCAACGTTCTTGGCAGCGATCCTCGACGGCCTCGAGGACCCGATCCTCGCGGCCGACGCATCGACCCACGAGATCGTCTACATGAACCAGGCCGCCGTCGCCCACTACGAGGCCGGCGCCGCTCTCCTCGGCACTTCGATTCTCGATTGCCACAACGAGCGTTCGTGCGAGATCATCCTGGAGGTCCTGGAGGCACTGCGCGCGGGCGAGGACGAACGGATCATCACCGACAACGAGAAGCACCGCATCTACATGCGCGCCGTCCGCGGCACCGACGGAAACGTGATCGGATACTACGAGCGGTACGAGCCGCCGGCGAAGTGAGGAACACGACTGCTCGGGGGAGGTCCATGCGATTCTCGATAGGCGAGATCAACGTGATATGCACCGACCTTGAGCGGTCGCTCAGGTTCTATCGCGACGTGCTGGGCCTCGAGGTCGTCGGTCGCGAGGGCGACGCGTACCACATGCGCCTCGGGGAGACGGCGTTCCTGCTCCTTCCCGTCGCGAGGACGGCGGGCGACCGGACGCCCTACTGCGCGACCCCGTCGTTCTCCGTCGACCTCATCGTCGACGACATCGGCGGCGCGGTCGAGCACCTCATGAGTCACGGCGTGGAGTTCGAGTCGCAGTGGATCCCGGGCAACGAGACCGCGTTCGTACGCGATCCCGACGGGCTCGTCCTCGAGGTCATCCAGGACGGCGCGCGCGCGGGCGCGAGTGTCGGAGCCAGTGTCGGCGCGGGCGCGGATACGGGTGCGGGTGCGAACGCGGGCGCGGACACCGGTGCGGGTGCGGACGCCGGCGCGGGCGCGGGTGCGGACACCGGCACTGAGGACGAGCGGCCGGCGGGCCTTCCCGTCGGATCGAGGACCGGAGACCGCAGGAGCGACATCGTCGAGTACTACGAGCGTCGCGCTTCCGAGTACGACCGCATCTACGAACGGCCGAGGCGCCAGAGCGCCCTCGCGGAGCTCCGGCGGATCGTGAGAAGGACGCTCGCGGGCCACGACGTTCTCGAGATCGCGTGCGGCACGGGGTACTGGACCGACGTCGTCGCTCCGATCGCGCGGTCGGTCGTCGCGACCGATCTCTCTCCCGCCCTGACCGAGATCGCCGAGGTCCGGGTGGGCGGCAGCGACCGCGTGCGCTTCGCCGTCGCGGACGCCTACGAGACGCACAACCTCGACGGATCGTTCACGGCGGTACTCGGGGCGTTCTGGTGGTCGCACGTTCCGCGGCAGGAACTCGGGACCTTCCTCGGTCGGCTGCACGAGCGGCTGGGGAAGGACGGACGCGTGGTCTTCTTCGACAATCGCTACGTGGAAGGGGAGAGCACGCCTCTCTCGTTCTGCGACGAGCACGGGAACACCTACCAGGCCCGGCAACTCGAGGACGGCTCCGAGTTCCTCGTCCTCAAGAACTTCCCGACGGAGGAGGAACTCCGGCAGGCGGTCGCCCCGGTCACCGTCTCCCCGGACATCAGGCTCTCCACGTACTACTGGTGTCTCACCTACAAGATCAGGTGAGTCGAGACCCGCGCGACCAGAGGCCGATCGCGGAGCGCGCGACGGCGTACGACACGAACCGGTTCGGGGAATGCATGGCGGCATCCGAGACGAAGCGCCCGAGCATCCGCTCGCGCATGAAGGAGTTCAGGCGCAGGATCACGCGCTCGGACAGGTTCATAGACGCGCTCGCGTCGCTTGCGAAGCTCGTGCTCGTCGCGCACTACCGGACGCTCAGGGTCCGCACGTACATGCACCCCGAGGTCGAGAAGCTCGCTCCGTCGAAGGTCATCTACGCGTTCTGGCACGGCCGCTACTATCTCCTCATGTCGGTCCTCAGCAAGCAGGGCGTCGTCGTTCTCACCGACCTGAGCTGGGCCGGCGAGATCCAGGCGAAGCTCCTCGCGAAGGTCGGCTTCCTCCCGGTCCGCGGCTCGACGCGACGGGCCGCGGGTCAGGCGCTCGCCCGGATGAAGCGGGCGATGGAGGACGGGCACGCCGGCGGCTTCGCGCTCGACGGGCCGACGGGGCCGCCCCTGCGGACGAAGCCGGGGATCCTCCTCCTGGCGAAGACGCTCGGCTGCTCGATCGTCCCGGTGGGGACGAGCGCTGCCCGAAGCTGGATCGTCCCGAACACGTGGGACCGCTACCTCATTCCCCTCCCGTTCTCCCGGTGCTACGTCTCGTTCGGGGCACCGGTCCCCGGGGCCGCCGAGGGGACCATCACCACGGAGGAACTCGACCGTATCATCTGCGAGGCGACCGACGCCGCCGACCGGGAGGTGGGAAGGGCCCCCGACGGTCGCCCACCCGTGGAACCTGCCGATCCGGTTTGACCCGCCCCACTCTGGTCCTTAGAATAGGTAGCCACAACACGGGCGCCCCAGGAAGGCCCCAACAAGTAGGGTTCTTCCCGGCGCTCGAGGCACGGTTCTCTGTAATATAATGACATCCGGCACAGTTGGTGCACTGAAGCGAGAATCGTAGCGTTCGCAGAACGAAATCCCTCACCTCAGGGAGTGCGTGATGATCGCTAGGATTCTCGGAGCTGCTCTGCTCCTTGGCTGTTTCTTCCTGGCCGGCTGCTGAAGCATGTACGGCTCGTGCCCAGTACCGGGGGTCCCGGTGGGCGAATGGGAAGATCAGATCGTGTCGGACGATGAGTTGGGCGACGTCGTCGCGGACTCGTACACCACCAGTCGCGACCCAGGGGGGATCGACGATGCCCGAGAAGATTCGGAAGACCGAAGAGGAGTGGAAGGAGCTTCTGACGCCGGAGCAGTACTCCACTCTCCGTGAGAAGGAGACGGAGCAGCCCGACTCAGGCAAGTTCTACCGGTTCGACGGGGACGGCGTGTACGCGTGCGTCGCCTGTGGGAACCGGCTTTTCCGCTCCGACACCAAGTTCGACTCGGGCTCGGGCTGGCCGAGCTTCTGGGCGGCCGTCTCCGACGATGCGCTCGAGACGGCCCCGCAACTGGCGACCCTGGGCGAGAGGACCGAGGTGACGTGCGCCCGGTGTGGCGGCCACCTCGGTCACGTGTTCGACGACGGCCCGAAGCCGACGGGGCTCCGGTACTGCATCAACTCCGTGTCGCTCGATTTCGTTCCGGCGGGGGAGACGACGGAGGGGAAGGCCACGCCCGAGAAGACCGCGGCGGGGTAGGCGGCGCGGCTGCGGTCGCGCACGGCGGCGCCGCGACGGCGGCGGAACGAAGCCCGGCGCTACGTCTCCGGCAGCTTCGGTTTGACCATCACGACCTTTTCACGACTGACGACCGCGAGGCCGGGTTTGGCGCCTCGCGGTTTTCTTACGTGGCGCCTCTCCGTGTAGCAGACGGACGTCTTCGACGAACGGCCCGCCTTGCTGTGGTAGGCGGCGATCGCGGCGGTCTCGAGGATCGCCCGCTTGTCCGGTTCTTCCTTCCTTCCGGCGCGCCTCAAGACGACGTGCGAGCCCGCCACCTGGCGCGCGTGGAACCAGAGGTCGTTCGGCCTCGCGATCTTGTGCGAGAGGACGTCGTTGTCGCGGTTCGATTTCCCGACGAGGACCTCCCACCCGCCCGAGACGACGTACGTCCTGTACCGGGCGCGCTCGGTCTTCTCGGCCTGCCGCGGCGCGCGGGTCTCGCGCGGCGGCAGGAACTCCGCCTCGAGGCGAGCGAGCTCGTTGCCCGCCGCTTCGCCCGCGGCGGCCTCGGCCTCCTCGAGCTTCCGGACCATCTCCTCGAGCTCGCCCAGCCGCGAGGGCGCGCGCTCGGCGCGTCGCTCGGCCTTCTTGGCCCGGCGGAAGAGAGCGTCGGCGTTCCGCGCCACGTCGAGCGCCGGATCGATGTCGATCGTCACTGTGGTGGTGTTGTCGAAGTCGAGCACCTCGACCGGCGTGCGGCCGCGGGGGATCTGGTCCTTCCTCGTGAGGAGGAGCTGGGCCTTCGCGCGGTACTCGCCCGCCCGGCGCGCGCCCTCGATCTCTGCCCGGACCTTGTCGGCCGCCCGACGCTTGCGTCTGAGCTTGCGGCGGATCGCCTTCGTCACGGCGCCGCGACGACGCTCGAGGTCGAGCGGGCTCCAGCACTCAGCGAACGCGAACCGGGCGGCCTCGTTGTACGACTCGAACGCGCGCGCCTCCCGGTCGTCTCCGCCGGGCTCGTCGGGGCCGATCCTGACGTGGAGGCGTCCCGATCCGTCGTGCCACGTGCGGACGGCCGCGCCGCCCTCGGGCGACAGCGTCTCCGCGCGCGGGGAGGTGGGCTCTGCGGGTTCCCGGGGTTCCCCGGCGTCCCTGAGGTTCCATCCCGGCTCCCTCCCCAGGTTGACCGTGAGGACGCGCCGGGCGGTCCGTCCCGCCGGGTCGGTCCTCTCGAGGAAGAGGTCGATCGTCGTCCCGTCCTCGCGCGCCGCGAGTGACGTGATCGTGGCGCCGCGGAGCTCGCGCGCGAGCCCGTCGCCGATGTCCGCACGCGCCGGCGGCACGCCCTCGCCGTGCTCCGTCATCACGACGAGCGGCAGGGCGCGCATCGTCGAGAAGACGAGGTGACCGAGCTTCCCGCCGAGATCGAGGACGAGGCAGTCCCGGGCGGCGAGGTGCCCGCCGACGATCCTCGCGCCCTCCGCGCGGGGGGCGATCTCGGCGACGATCCTCCGTGCGACGTCGGCGTCCAAGGGAGTCTCCGGATGGTGGGGGATTCGGTACCCGACGGCAGTATAGCGGTCGCCCGGAGCACGGTCAATCGTCCGACATCGCTGGATAGCACGCAAAAGCTCTGCGAATCTGTCGATATCGTTGACCTTCGGCCGCCAGGGAGGTATAGTATCAGTTCATCCCAGAACAGGAGGGTGCCCGTGCTCAGGAGCATGACCGGATACGGCAGCTCGGAACGGACCGATGGTGGGCAGCGCATCCGGGTCGAGCTCAAGTCGGTGAACCAGCGATTCCTCGACATCCAGATCAAGGCTCCGCGGGTCCTTCTCAAGATCGAGGACAAGCTGAGACAGGCGATCGAGTCGAGGCTGGCCCGAGGACGGGTGACCGTCTACGTCGAGTGGCGGAATCAGGGTGAGGCGGCGGCGACGACGCTGAACCCGGGCGCGGCGGCGAAGCTCGTCAAGGAGCTTCGGGGACTCAAGGACGCGCTCTACCTCCCCGGCGACGTCGACCTCGCCACGCTCTCGCGCTTCCCCCAGCTCTTCGAGTCCGACGGCGAGACGCCCGAGGCCGAAGCCGTCTGGGCGGCGTTCGAGCCGGTCCTGGCGATTGCCCTGGACGAGCTCGTGGCCATGAGGGAGGCCGAGGGCGGGAAGCTCAACGACGATCTCTCCGGACGCCTTGGGACGATCGCGGACATCGTGGCGGACATCGAGGCCGCGGTGCCCGAAGCGACCGCGGCATTGAGGCAGCGGCAGACCGAGAAGATCCGCGCGCTCCTCGACGAGACGGTGCCGGTCGACGAGACGCGGCTCGCCCAGGAGCTCGCGATCGCGGCGGAGCGCTCCGACTTCACCGAGGAGATCGTGCGATTGAGGGCCCACCTCTCGCACGCGAACGAGACGCTCTCGTCCGGCGAGCCCGTGGGGAAGAGGCTCAACTTCCTCGTGCAGGAGATGCACCGCGAGGCGAACACGATCGGTTCCAAGACCGCCGACGTGGGCGTGTCGAGCACGGTCGTGAATCTCAAAGAAGAGATCGAGAAGGTCCGCGAGCAGATCCAGAACGTGGAGTGATCGCGGAGCGTTCGCGGACGCCGCTCGGAGATACGCGACCTTATCAGGAGGTCCGGGTTGAACAGCGTTCTTCTCAACATCGGTTTCGGGAACGTTGTGGCCTCGCATCGGGTCGTTGCCATCGTCACGCCCGGATCGGCGCCGGTCAAGCGCCTCAAGGACAACGCCAAGAAGGCCGGCAAGCTCGTGGACGCTACCCAGGGTCGAAGGACCCGCGCGGTCATCGTGACCGACAGCGACCACGTGATCCTCTCCGCCGTTGCGGCCGAGACCATCACCCAGAGGCTCGAGGGCCGCGACGACCATCCCGAATCGTAGACGTTCGAGGGGCACGACGCGCCCCCGGAGCAGACTGTGAAGCGCACGGCCTTTCCCATCGTCATATCCGGCCCGTCGGGTGTCGGCAAGACGTCGATCTGCCGCCGGCTCCTCGCGGAGGATTCGGCGACGACCTACTCGATCTCCGCGACCACGCGGCCCATCCGACCCGGCGAGACCACCGGGCAGGACTACGAGTTCGTCTCCGAGGCGACCTTCGACGCCCTCACGATGATGGGCCAGCTGGCGGAGTGGGCCGTGGTGCACGGCCACCGGTACGGAACGCGGAAGAGCGTGATCGACGAGGCCGTCTCGTCGGGGCTCGACGTGGTCATGGACCTCGACGTGCAGGGCGGCATGTCGATCAAGCGGCTCTACGCGGACAGCGTCCTCATTTTCGTTCTTCCCCCTTCGCCCGAGGCGCTCGAATCGCGGCTCCGGAAGAGGGCGACCGACGACGAGCAGGTGATCAAGACGAGGCTCAAGAACAGCCTCGAGGAACTGAAGTGGGCGCCGAAGTACGACTACGTCGTCGTGAACGACGTTCTCGACGACGCCGTCCGTAACGCGAAGACGATCGTCGCGGCCGAGAGGTTGAGGACCTCGCGGATCGCGTTCGAATAGACGACTCCATCGCGACATCTTCCATCACACACGAGGGGAGAGCTGACATGAAACAGTTGGACAAGAGATCGCTCCTGAAATACGCGAAGAACGAGTACCTCGGCGCCATGCTCGCGGCGAAGGTCGCCAGAAGGCTCCACTCCATGGAGCCGGCCGACCGGGCCGACCCGGAGGCGAAGGTCACGTCGCTCGCCCTGGAGCTGATCACGGACGGCGTGGTGGAGTACGAGATCGAAGAGCCGGAAGAGGAGCCGGAAGGCGAAGAGGCGGAGAAGTAGTTCCCCGGAGGACGGGCTCGCGATGGGCAACCCGCTGGCTGGCAGGAAGATCGTCCTCGGCGTGACCGGCAGCATAGCTGCCTTCAAGGCACCACATATCGTGACGCGGCTCGCCTCGTTCGGGGCGAGCGTCGTCGTGGTGATGACCGAGAACGCCACTCGGTTTGTGACGCCCCTGACCTTCGAGACGCTCTCGGGCACCGAGGTCATCGTCAGCATGTGGCCGGAGAAGAAGGTGGGCGTCGCGAGTCCCGAGGAGACGCTCGCCGACGCCGACAGGCTCAAGCACGTGCACCTCTCCGAGGCGGCCGACCTCGCGATCGTCGCGCCCGCGACGGCGAACATCATCGGGAAGATGGCCGGCGGCATCGCTGACGACTTCCTCTCGACCGAGCTCATGGCCATGATCTGCCCGATCGTCGTCGCGCCCGCGATGAACGTCCGCATGATGGAGTCCGACGCCGTAGCCAGAAACCTCGAGATCCTGAAGGACCGCGGCGTGATCGTGGTCGAGCCCGACGTCGGGAGGCTCGCGAGCGGGGCCGTCGGACGCGGAAGGCTCGCCGACCCCGACCTGATCGCGGACCGCGCCCTGGAGCTCCTGCTGCCCGAGCAGGACCTCGCGGGCAGGCGCGTCGTCGTGACTGCGGGGCCGACGGAGGAGCCGCTCGATCCGATCCGTCACATCGGGAACAGGTCGACCGGCAGGATGGGCTTCGCCCTCGCGGAGCGCGCGGCGCGGCGCGGCGCCGACGTCGTGCTCGTGTCGGGACGGACGTTTCTCGATCCGCCCGCGGGCGTGAGGTTCGTGTCCGTCGGCACGACGAGCGAGATGAAGGACGCCGTGATGGCGGAGCTTCCGGATCTCGACCTCCTCGTCATGGCGGCGGCGCCCGCCGACTACAGGCCCGCCGAGGTCTCCGACCGCAAGATCAAGAAACAGTGGGAGCGGCTGACCTTCGAGCTCGTGCGCACCGACGACATCCTCGAGGGTGTCGCGGGCGCGAAGCGCGAGGGGCAGGGTGTCGTCGGGTTCGCGCTCGAGACGGACGACGTGATCGCGAACGCGAGGAAGAAGCTCGAGGCGAAGGACCTCGACCTCATCGTGGCGAACGACGCGACGGTCGAGGGCGCCGGCTTCGAGTGCGAGACGAACGTGGCGACGATCCTCGGCCGTTCGGGGCGCGAGGAGAGCGTCGGGAAGGTGACCAAGGCGGAGCTCGCCGACGTCGTTCTGTCGCGGGCCGTCGCCGAGCTTGGGTGGAAGCGAGACGCCGATGGGTGATCCAAGGGACCGGGCGCGCAGGCTCCTCCTGCGGTACTTCGGGCAGCTCGCCGAGCGTGGCGAGCGGGAACTCTACCTCTCCGAGGACGCGGCGAGGGCGCTCCGCGAGGGGCTTCGCGACGTGGCTCCAGCACAGCACCGCGCCCCCGAGGTCCGGACGGCCGCCCCCCGGAAGGACACGCCGGCGGCGAAGCCGAGCGGCGCGGCCGCGTCGCCGAGAGGCGCCGCCTCTTCGGCCGCCTCTTCTGCCGCCACGGCGGCCGCATCCGAAGAGATCCCCGAGCCCGAGGTCGTCGACGTCACGCTCGCGTTCTCGACGAAGGCCGCCTCTCCCGACATGTTCGCGGAGCCCTCGCTGCTCGACGGGTGCTCGACGATGGCCGACGTCGAAAGGACCTCGTCGACCTGCGAGAAGTGCGAGCTCTCCCGGGGGCGGACGAAGGTCGTCTTCGGGGTCGGCAACGAGACGGCGCGGCTCATGTTCGTCGGGGAGGCCCCCGGGCGCGACGAGGACATCCAGGGCATCCCGTTCGTCGGTCGGGCCGGCCAGCTTCTCGACAAGATCCTGGCCGCGGCCGGGATCGATCGCGACGACGTCTACATCGGGAACATCATCAAGTGCAGGCCGCCGAACAACCGCACGCCCCTCACGAACGAGATCGAGGCCTGCATCCCGTACCTCGCGAAGCAGGTCGAGTTCATCAAGCCCACGATCATCTGCACCCTCGGACTCCCCGCCACGCAGACCCTGCTAGGGATCCGTGGCTCGATGGGCGGTTTACGTGGTAAGATCTATCGCTCGGAGGACCTCAGGGTGATCCCGACGTACCATCCGGCCGCGGCCCTTCGCGACCCCAAGTACAAGCGGCCGATCTGGGAGGACATCCTGCTCATCAAGAGGGAGTACGAACGCGGGTAGGCTCGATCGAAGGCGGCTGGCGGACGCAGGCATGCCCGCGGGGAGCCGGCAGACGAGAGGGAACGATGGCAGAGGGCCCCGGATTCGACGTCGAGTCAGCGCACAAGCACTTCTCGGCCGCCTGTTTCAACCGGACGTGGGATCTTCTCGACAAGGCGGACCGCACGCCCGGGGAAGATCAGGACATGATCCGCACCGCGATGCAGATGTCGGTCGGCTACTGGCAGGTCTCGTGCGTCTACGCGACGCTCGGGCTCACCGACCCGGCGCGGCACTACGGCAGGCTGTGCCTCGAGGCGAGCCGCGAGGAGGGCGTCGGACCGTTCTTCCTGGGCTACGCCTGCGAGGCGCTCGCTCGCGCCGCGTCGCTCGAGGGAGACGGCGAGAAGAAGGACGCGTATCTAGCGCAGGCGAAGAAGGCGGCGGAGTCGGTCGACGACGCCGATTCGAAGAAGATGCTCATGGACGATCTCGCGACGATCGGCTGAACCTGCGCGCCGCTCAGGGTTCCGTGTGAAGGGGGAAGGGAACGATGGCAACGATGGAGAAGACAGCAACACGCACGTCCCCGACGTCAGCCCCCGACCGTGTCCCGCCCCAGGCCCCCGATGCCGAGGTGGCTGTCCTGGGAGCGATGCTCCTCGACTCGACGGCCATGGGTGCCGTGACCGAGATCCTCGACGAGCAGGCGTTCTACCGGGGAGCCCACCGCAAGATCTTCGCGGCCATGCTCGACCTCTTCGCGAAGGACGAGGCGGTCGACCTCGTGACGCTGACGCAGGAGCTCAAGAAGAGGAAGCAGCTTGACGACGTCGGCGGGGCCGCGTATCTGTCGTCGGTTCTCGGCAGCGTCGCGACGACGGCGAACGTCCGGTACCACGCGAAGATCGTCCTCGAGAAGGCCGTGCTCCGCCAGCTGATCAACACGGCGACCGAGGTCGTGCAGGAGGCCTTCGACGCGAGCGGCGAGGCGAGCACGATCCTCGACCGCGCCGAGCACATGATCTTCGAGATCGCGCAGTCCCGCATTCGGCGCGACTTCGTTCCGATGCGTGAGATCCTCAAGCACAGCTTCGAGGTCATCCAGGAGCTCTACGACAAGAAGCAGCACATCACCGGCGTCCCCTCGGGGTTCGCCGAGCTCGATTCCCTGACGTCCGGCTTCCAGAAGGCCGATCTCATCGTCATCGCCGGAAGGCCGTCGATGGGGAAGACGGCCTTCGCGCTGAACGTCGCGTCCCACGCCGCGATCAAGGCGGGCGTCCCGACGGCGGTCTTCAGCCTCGAGATGGGGAAGGAGCAGCTCGTGCAGCGGATGCTCTGCTCGGAGGCGAGGGTCGACGCGCACAAGCTCCGAACGGGTTACCTGGCCGACCGGCACTGGTCGAGCCTGACGACGGCGGCCGGACTCCTCTCCGAGTCGCCGATCTACATCGACGACTCGCCCTCGATGACGGTGCTCGAGATGCGCTCGAAGGCGCGGCGGCTGAAGTCCGAGGTCGATGTCGGACTCGTGATCATCGACTACCTCCAGCTGATGCGCGGCTACGGGCGGCAGGAGAACCGGCAGCAGGAGATCTCGGAGATCTCCCGGTCCTTGAAGGCTCTGGCGAAGGAGCTCGAGGTGCCGGTCCTGGCGCTCTCTCAGCTCTCGCGCGCGGTCGAGTCGCGAGGCGGCGACAAGCGGCCGATCCTCTCCGACCTCAGGGAGTCGGGCGCGATCGAGCAGGACGCCGACGTGGTCGCGTTCATCTATCGCGCCGAGCAGTACGAGCGCACGCCCGAGAACATGGGCGTCGCCGAGGTCATCGTCGGCAAGCAGCGGAACGGTCCGACCGGAACGGTGAGGCTCGCTTTCCTGTCGGAGTGCACGCGGTTCGAGACCCTTTCCGCGAGGCCCGAGGAGAGCTTTGAGGAACTCTAGCGCGATCGCCCACGCCAAACCCCGAGGTCTCCTTGGGGGCTCCTTCAGCACCGTCGGCCGCGGCGCGCTCGACCTCATTACGGAGATCGGCGCGGCCGGCCTGCTCCTCTGGCGCATCCTCCTGGCCATGCGCAAGCTCCCCCGATCGATGCCGCTCCTGATCGAGCAGATGCGGCGGATCGGCGTCGAGTCGCTCCCGCTCGTCATGATCACCTCGATCTTCACCGGCGCCGTGACCGCCGTCCAGGCGGCCTACCAGCTGAAGGAGTTCGTGCCGAAGATCTATCTCGGGACCGCGATCTACAAATCGGTCGTGATCGAGCTCGGCCCCGTCCTCACGGCGCTCGTCGTCGGGGGAAGGGTCAGCGCTTCGATCGCCGCCGAGCTCGGCACCATGAGGGTGACGGAACAGATCGACGCCATGGACGCCATGGCGATCGAGCCCGTGCGCTACCTCGTCATGCCGCGGATGCTGGCCGGGCTCATCATGCTCCCGATCCTCACGGTCTTCGCGGACGTGCTCGCGATCGGCGGCGGGTTCGTCGTCGCGAACCTCTCGCTCGACGTCTCGCCCAAGACGTTCATCGCGGGCATGAAGCTCTTCTTCTTCGCGCACGACGTCTTGGGCGGTCTGTTCAAAGCGTTCGTCTTCGGTGGGATCATCGCGCTCATGGGTTGTACGGCCGGACTGCGCACGGTCGGCGGCGCCGTCGGCGTCGGCCGGGCGGCGACACGCGCGGTCGTGGCGAGCTGCGTGCTGATCCTGGTCAGCGACTACGTGCTGGCGACCCTGCTCTTCAAGGTGATCTTCGGGGAGTAGGAGCGACCGGCCGATCGCCGCGGAATCGCGGCGTGACGAGCCCCTGCCGGGGCTCCTCTGGAATCGCGGGAACGAGGTTCTGACCGATGCGTCGCAGGATTGTGGTCGTCGCTCTCATCGTCGTCGTCGCGCTCGTCCTCTGGACGGCGTTCCTGATGCACGTCCCTGCGAGGCGCTCCGCGTTCTACCCGTTCCCCGCGGACCGGCAGTGCGCCATATCGGTCACCGACGACACCGACCACTTCCAGTTCGCGACCGTCGACCCCGTCTACGCGCTGGTCGACAGCCTCGGACTTCGCCTGACGAAGACCGTCTGGGCGTTCGACGCTCCCGACGCCGATCCGGCGAGCGTCGGCCTCTCGCTCGAGCTCGAAGCATATGCGGTTCTGGAGGAGATGACCGGCGAGCGTCCGAAGATCGAGATCTTCCACTCCTACAACCAGGAAGCCTTCTACTGGGGAAGCGACCGCCTGCCGGGCCCGGTCCTCAGGTTCCTCCACGGCGTCACGCACCGGGGGAGCTTCGAGGGCGCGACCGAGGGGAGCCCGTACTACTGGGTCGACATCGCGAGGAGCCTCGTCTGCTACGTTCGGGCCTACACGACGAACGACATCAACACGCTCGCCCTCAATCCCTCGATGCCCTACGAGGACCCGAGCACACCCATGGCCCCGCTCTGGTTCGCCAGCAGCAACGGCCGGATCGGTGAGCAGTTCGCGCGCCTCTTCTCCGAGGCGAACGTCGAGAGCCTCAAGGAGGAGAGGGGAGTCTCGATCGTCTACACGCACTTCGGGGCCGCCTTCGTCGAGGAACGCCCCGACGGCGCACGCCCGCTCAGGAAGGACGTCCGCGAAGCGCTCGTCCGCTGCGGGAACGACGCGGCGATCGCGTTCGTCCCCGCGGGGGAGATCCTCGACAGGCTCCGCGTGATCCAGATCTTCGAGGACGCGGTCGACAGGGGCGAGCGAACCGTCGGCCTGCCGAGGGACCTCACGTACGCGCTCGATGCGATCTCTGTGGACCCGGCGGCGCTTCACGGGCCATACTCCCTCGCGCCGGGCGGCGCCGAACGCGTGAGCCTGCACGAGTGGTGGGGAGCCGTGGGTCTCGAGGTCCACGCGGGCGACGTCAGCGTCTTCGACGGCGCCCGGCGGATCGCGTGGCGGGAGCGCTGGCGGATGGTCCTGAGGTGGCTCGCGACACAGGTGGCGACGCCGACGGGCTGAGCCTGAATCCGCGGGCCGGCGAGAAGGCCTGCGGGCCGGATGCATCGAGGCCGGGGCGCGTCCCCGGCGGAGGAGAAGGGTGGAGTCTCGGGCGGTCATCAGGATCGAGGATGTCTGGAAGTCGTTCGGGGACCATCAGGTGCTCCGGGGCGTCACCCTCTCCGTCCGCAACGCGGAGACGCTCGTCGTGCTCGGGCCGTCCGGCTGCGGGAAGAGCGTTCTCCTCAAGCACATCATCGGGCTCATGCGTCCCGACCGCGGCTCGATCGTCGTGGAAGGAAAAGACGTTACTCGGATCTCCCAGGCCGAGCTCAACAAGCTCAGAATGAACTTCGGGATGGTCTTCCAGGGCGCCGCCCTCTTCGACTCCATGACGGTCGGGCAGAACGTCGGCCTCCCGCTCAGGGAGCACAGGCTCCTCAAGGGCGCCGAACTCGACCGGCTCGTCGACGAGAAGCTCGAGATGGTCGGGCTCTCCGGCACGCACCACCTCTGGCCGTCGGAGATCTCCGGCGGAATGAAGAAGCGGGTCGCGCTCGCCAGGGCGATCGCCCTCGACCCCGACGTCATCCTCTACGACGAGCCGACGACCGGCCTCGATCCCGTGATGGCCGAGCAGATCAACTGGCTCATCCGCGACACGCAGCACAAGCTCAACGCGACGTCGATCGTCGTGACGCACGATCTCCACAGCGCGTGCTTCACGGGCGACAGGGTTGCGCTCATGGACGACGGGAAGATCGCGTTCGAGGGCACGACCGACGAGCTCAGGACGACCGAGAACGAGGCCGTGCAGAACTTCGTCGCGCGCGGGCACATACCCCTTCCCGGAGAGTCGCGCAAGAGGGGCGAGTGCGATCTGGACGAGCCGTTCTAGAGGTGCGGCCGTCGCGGGGCGCGGCCGTCGCGAAGGACCCGAAACGCCGAACGAGGAGAACACGATGACGGAACATGGGAACGAACTGAGGGTCGGGATCACGCTCGCCATCGCCGGCGCCGTGCTCGTCATCGGCATTCTCTGGTTGGGTGAGTTCCAGTTCGGGGACGCGCGGTACCATCTCTCCGTCGTCTTCCCGGAGGTCGCCGGGCTCGTCCCGGGCGACAAGGTCACGGTGGCGGGCCTGGCCGCGGGGGAGGTGGTGACGCTCGATCTCGAGGGGAGCGTCGTCGTCGTCGACATCGAGGTCGACAACGACATCAGGATCCCGGTCGACTCGCGCATCAGCGTCGCGAGCTACGGCCTGATCGGCGCCAAGATCGTCGCCGTCAGACCCGGGAAGGCTGCCGAGCACCTCGAGCCCGGCTCGCGTGTGACCGGTTACTACGAGAAGGCGCTGGGTGACGTGGTGAGCGAGATGGGAGAGGCGCTGACGGAGATCCGGTCGGTCCTCCACACGGCCGACACGGTCCTCACCGACATCGACGGGCGGCAGCGCGTGATGGAGACCCTCGGGAACGCGCGCGACGCCACGCTCGACCTCAAGGTCGCCGTCGCCGACATCAGGGTGGTGGCGTCGGAGATCCGGACCTTCATCGAGGCGGAGAAGGGCGGCGTCTCGAGCACGCTCGAGTCGGTCGGGGAAGCGTCGGCCGACTTCGCGGAGATCACCGCCGAACTCAAGACGATCTCAGCGTCGCTCGATTCGATCGTCACGCGCGTCGAGAAGGGCGAGGGGTCGCTCGGCAAGCTCGTCAACGACGAAGACGCCTACGATGAGTTCGTCCAGGTTGTCAAGGAGGTCAGGGACCTCGTAGCAGCGATCCGCGAGAACCCGAAGAGCTTCGTCCGGTTCTCGATCTGGTAGGAAGAGGGTCGCGGGACGGGGGGGACCGAGCGCTGCCGGTCGGTCCGGGCCCCGACGCCCGGGACCGCTGGGAGTGTGATGGCGCGCCGACGATCGAGACGGGGGCGGACAGGAAGGCGGAGGCTCGGACACGTGATCCTGGCCGCCGTCCTCCTCGTGGCGGGCTTCGCCTGGGGCGCGTGGTCGGCGGCGACTCATGGCTTCCCGCACGACCTCGTCCAGTCGATCCGCGGTTCGGCCGTGAGGCTCGTCCGCGGGTCCGGCGGCGCGACCGCCGGGACGCGCTGGCAGCCCTTGAGGTTCGAGGGCGACGAGGACGGGCTCACCGACGAGCAGAGGGAGGAGCTCGACCGGCTCCTCACCCTCGGGTACCTCACCGGCTCGCGGCTCGCGGGTCCTTTCGCAGGCGTGACGGCGCACGATCCCGATGTTGCTTCCGCCGGCCTGAACCTCTTCGTGTCCGGCCACGCGCCGGAGGCCGCCCTCATCGACATGGACGGCGTCGTGCTCCACTCGTGGAGCCTCGACTACCGCGACGCCTGGCCGGACGAGGAGATCGGGGACGACGACCCGAACACGCAGTTCTGGCGGAGGGCGCACCTCGATCCGAACGGCGACCTCTACGCGATCTTCCAGTGGCGCGGGCTCGTCAAGCTCGACCGGGACTCGAGACTCCTCTGGGCCTACCCGGGCGACTGCTTCAACGACCTCTTCGTGACCGACGACGGAACGGTCTACGTCCTCACCAACGAGAACAGGCTCGTCCCGAGGATCGACGAGCGCGAGCCGGTCTCCGAGAACTTCCTCGTCGTCCTCGCGCCCGACGGTACCGTCAGGAAGAAGATCTCGCTCCTCGAGGCGATCGAACGCTCACCCTACGCGCCGCTCCTCGAGCGGGGCCCCGGTTCCGGCGACATCATCCACGGCAACACGGTCCAGCTGCTCGGGGGCGAGCTGTTGGACCTGGCGCCCGCGTTCCGGAAGGGGAACGTCCTCACGTCGTTCCGCACGCTCGATGCGATCGCCGTGATCGACCTCGATGAGGAAGCGGTCGTCTGGGCGCTCACCGGGCGCTGGAGGATGCAGCACGAGCCGGCGCTCCTGCCGGGCGGCACCCTCCTCGTCTTCAACAACTGGGCGGGCCCGGAGGCCTCCGAGGTGATCGAGATCGACCCGATCACCCAGGAGACGCTCTGGTCGTACGTGGGGAGCGAGGAGAGGCCTTTCTACTCGAAGAAGGCCGGGTCGTGTCAGCGGCTCCCGAACGGGAACACGCTCATCGTCGAGTCCGACGGCGGTCGGGCGTTCGAGGTGGCGCCCGACGGCGACACGGCGTGGGAGTTCATAAACCCGCACCGGGCCGGCGAGGACGGCGAGCTCATCGCCACCCTCTTCGATCTCGTGCGGCTTCCACCGGAGTTCCCCCTCGACTGGCTGGAGGAAGATGAGTAGCCCGAACGACACCACGGTCGAGCGCCGCCGGTTCGGCCGCTTCGACGACGAGGTCTCCGAGATCGGCTTCGGCTGCGGGGGCTACTGGGGTTTCCCGGTCTTCTCGGAGAGGGCCGCCGAGACCCTCCTTCACACGGCTCTCGATCGCGGGGTCAACCTCCTCGACACCGGCCCGAACTACAGCGGGGGGAACGCCGAGGTCCGTCTCGGCAAGTTCCTGCGCGGCCGGTGGGACGGCATGTTCGTCAGCACGAAGGTCGGCACGACGCTCACGGACCGCGGGAAGATCGTGAAGGACTGGACCGTCGACGGGATGCGGGCCTCGCTCGAGAAGAGCCTGAAGAGGCTCGGCACCGACCGCGTGCACCTCCTGCAGCTCCACTCGCCGACGCTCGAGGTCATCAGGGACGATGGTGCAATGGGGTTCCTCGCTTCCCTCAGGGAGAAGGGCACGGTCGGCTACCTCGGCCTCTCGTCGAGTGGCGACGTCGCGCGTGCCGCGATCGAGAGCGGGCACTTCCAGTCCGTCATGGTGACCTACAACGTCGGCCACCACCGCGAGAGCGGCGACATCATCCGGGAGGCGGCGGGCGCCGGGATGGCGGTCCTCGGGAAGTCGCCTCTGGCGCACGCCCTCTACGACCCGTCGCTCTACAGGGTCCGGTCTCTAAGCCAGGTCTGGTACATCCTCCGCGCGCTCAAGACATCGCGCCGCGGGCTCGCCCGCGCGCGCCGGTACAGGTTCTTAAACGACATCGAAGGATGGACCGCGACGTCGGCGGCGCTCCGGTTCGTCCTGGATAACCAGAACATCACGGCGGCGATCATCGGTACGACGAAGCTCAAGCACCTCATCGCGAACCTCGACGTCTCCGGCCGGCCTCCGCTTCCGGAGGAGGTCGTGCGGAAGCTCGAGGAGGTCGCGGGCGGAGCGGGCGGTGGCGCGGGCGGCGGCGCGGGATAGCCACGCCCGGGCGCCGCGCCGACAGCGCGTCGCGACCGAGGACTCAAGGGAGGAGGGGGGGAGGATGGCGAAGAAACGAAGCATCTTCTTCTGCAAAGACTGCGGGCACGAGTCGCCCAAGTGGCTCGGGAAGTGCCCCGGCTGCGGCCAGTGGAACGCGTTGGTCGAGCAGGAGGTGACGCGCGCGCCGTCGTCCTCGCTCTCGCGCGGCAGCGGCCAGCGGCCCGAGCCGGTCGCGCTCTCGGACATCGAGGCGGACCGCTCGGAGCGGCTGACGACGGGGATCGGCGAGCTCGACCGCGTCCTCGGCGGCGGAATCGTTCCCGGAAGCGTCGTGCTCGTCGGGGGCGACCCCGGCATCGGGAAGTCGACGCTCCTCCTCCAGGTGAGCGACGCGCTCGCGCGGACGGGCGAGGTGGTGCTCTACGTAACGGGCGAGGAGTCGGGCTCGCAGATCCGCATGCGGGCGCGGAGACTCGGCGTCGATTCGAAGACGATCCAGGTTCTCACCGAGACCGACGCATCGCGCGTGATCGATGTCGCCGTGTCGATGTCGCCGGGCGTCGTGATCCTCGACTCCATCCAGACGGCCTACGTCCCGGACGTCGGCGGATCGCCGGGAAGCGTCTCGCAGGTCCGCGAGTCGGCCGCCGCGCTCGTGCGCCTGGCGAAGGAGACGGCGACGCCCGTCTTCCTCATCGGCCACGTGACGAAGCAGGGCGCGATCGCTGGTCCCCGGATACTCGAGCACATGGTCGACACGGTCCTCTACTTCGAGGGCGACAAGCACCTCGCGTTCCGCATCCTCCGGGCCGTCAAGAACCGGTACGGCTCGACCGACGAGATCGGCGTCTTCGAGATGACCGCCGACGGGCTCGCAGAGGTGAGCGACCCCTCGTCGCTCTTCGTCTCGCGCGAGCGCGGCGACGGGTCGGGATCGATCGTGATCGGCAGCATCGAGGGCACGCGCGCGCTCATGGTCGAGATTCAGGCCCTCACGGGACTCACGAACTACTCGACGCCGCAGCGGTCGAGCACCGGGGTCGACCGGAGGAGACTTCCGCTCATCCTCGCTGTCCTCGAACGGCGCGGCGGCCTCTCGCTCGGGAACCGCGACGTCTTCGTGAGCGTGGCGGGCGGCGTCCGCGTCGAGGAGCCGGCCACCGACCTCGGGATCGCCCTCGCCGTCGCGTCGAGCTACTGGGACGTGCCGATCGACGAGCGCACCGTGGTCTTCGGTGAGATCGGCCTCGGGGGCGAGGTCCGGCGCGTGACGCTCGCCGCGAAGCGGGCGCAGGAAGCGGAGCGGCTCGGCTACGAGAGGATCATCCTCCCGAAGCACGCGATCGCCGCCGGCGAGCGCCCGAAGGGGATCGAACTCGTCGAGGTCGGAACGATCCGCGAGGCGATCGACGCCGCGATCGGGAAGCGGCGCGGGGGCGAGAAGCGCGAGACCTCCGCGGCCGCCGTTCCCGAGCTGTGACGGACTGACGCCGGGTCGAGGCGTGCGCCAGCGAGGACGCACGCGCCCATGGAGGAGGCGAACGTGACCCCCAACGGCACGACGGCAGAGGGAGTCGGCGCGGTGCTCGTGGCCGCGGGGTCCTCGACGAGGACCGGCGCCGCGGTCCCGAAGCAGTTCCAGCGCCTCGGCCTCGCGCCGATGTTCGTCCGGTCGCTCCGCGCCGTGCTCGGTGTCTCGGCGGAGGCCGTCGTCGTGGCGCCCGCCGATTACGTCTCGACGGCCGAGCGGCTTCTCCGCGAGGCCGGCTGGGACGGCGATCTGCTCGACGGGAAGCGCGTCGCCGTCGTGCCTGGCGGCGACCGCCGGCAGGACTCGGTCGAGCGCGGGCTCGCAGCTCTGTCGCAGGCGGCGGAGGTCGTCCTCGTGCACGACGCCGCGCGCCCGTTCGCGTCGGACGAGCTCGTGGCGCGGGTGCTCGTGGCGGCGAGGGACTCGGGCGCGGCCGTACCCGTCGCGCCGGTTCCGGACACGGTGAAGCGCGTCGAGGACGGCGCGGTCGTCGCGACGCTCGACCGCTCGGTCCTCGGCCTGGCGCAGACGCCCCAGGGGTTCTCGCGCAGCGTCCTCAGGGAGGCGTACATCGCTCTCGGCGGCGCGGCCATCACCGACGACGCCGCGGCCGTGGAGGCGGCGGGAGGAACGGTCTCCGTGGTCGAGGGCGAACCGGGGAACGTGAAGGTCACGACCGCGCTCGACCTCGAGCTCGCCGCCGCCCGCGCGAACGCGGAGCTCGGACTCGACGCGGCGGCGCGCGTCGGAACGGGCAGCGACACGCACCGCCTCGTCGAGGGACGGCGGCTCATTCTGGGCGGCGTCGAGATCCCGTTCGAGAAAGGACTCGAAGGCTACTCGGACGCCGACGTCGCGACCCACGCGATCATGGACGCGCTTCTCGGCGCCGTCGCGGCCGGCGACATCGGGCAGCACTTCCCACCTGGGGACCCCGCGTACAAGGACGTCTCGAGCCTGTTTCTGCTCGAGCGCGTCGCCGCGATCGTCCGGGAGCGGGGGCACGCGATCCGGAGCGTCGACGTCACGATCACGGCGGAGGCTCCGAGGATCGCTCCGCACGTGTCCGCGATGAGGCGCGCGCTCGCCGCCGCAGCCGGGATCGGGTCGGACGCGATCTCCGTCAAGGCGACGACGACGGAGGGCACGGGTCCCGAAGGCGAGGGACTCGCGATCTCCGCGCGCGCGATTGCGGTCGTCAGCGGGACGAGCCCGTAGGGGCGGCCCCCTTCGAGAACACACCGGACCCATGACACCGGACCGCCGTTCTACTACAATGGAGCGGCGGTCCGTCTCTCGTGCCGCGCCGCCGCGATCGCACGACCGCCGCGACCATCCAACCGCCAGAGGGGGCACACGGATGCTCTACCGCACGATGAAGAGCACGGGCGACGAACTCTCGATCCTCGGATTCGGATGCATGCGCCTGCCGGAGAAGGGCGGGAAGATCGACGAGGAGCGGGCGACGCGCCAGCTTCGCTACGCGATCGACAGGGGCGTCAACTACATCGACACGGCCGTCCCGTACCACATGGGCTCGAGCGAGCCGTTCGTCGGCCGCGCGCTCGGGGACGGGTACCGCGAGAAGGTTTTCCTTGCCACGAAGCTCCCCCCGTGGAATACGAACGAGCCCGAGGACATGGAGCGGATCCTCACGGAGCAGCTCGGGAAGCTCAGAACCCGCCGCATCGACTACTACCTCGTCCACGCCCTCGACGGGACGAGCTGGGAGAAGATGAAGGGGTTCGGCGTCACGGAGTTCCTGGACCGCGCGAAGGCCGACGGCCGGATCGGCCACGCCGGGTTCTCGTTCCACGGGTTCCTTCCGGACTTCAAGACGATCGTCGACGCCTACGATTGGGAGTTCTGCCAGATCCAGTACAACTACCTCGACGAGAAGCGGCAGGCCGGCACCGAGGGTCTCGAGTACGCGGCGGGGAAGGGGCTCGGGATCATCGTGATGGAGGGGCTCCGAGGCGGGAACCTCGGGAAGTCCGCGCCGCCGGAGGTCCAGGCGGTCTGGGACGAGGCGCCGATCAAGCGGTCGGCGGCCGAGTGGGCGCTCCGCTGGATATGGAACCGTCCCGAGGTGCAGGTCAACCTCTCCGGGATGAACGACGAGGCGCACATCGAGGAGAACCTCCGCGTTGCGGGCGAGGCGCTCCCGAACTCGCTCACGCCCGAGGAGCTCGCGCTCGTCGACCGCGCGGCCGACGCGTACCGGTCGATCACGAAGACCGACTGCACGGGGTGCCAGTACTGTATGCCGTGTCCGTCGGGCGTCAACATCCCCGGGTGCTTCGGAAGCTACAACAACAAGCACGTCTTCCGAGACAAGCGCGCGCGGTTCATCTACCTCTTCTGGTGCGGCGGCCTCATGGGCGGGCCCACCGCCCTGGCGTCGCAATGCACCGACTGCGGGCAGTGCGTGCCCAAGTGCCCGCAGTCGCTGGCCATTCCGGACCTCCTCAAGGACGTCGCCCGGGAGTTCGACGGGTGGAGCCTCAAGCCCACGCTCTGGTTCGCCAAGCGGATGCTCGCGTACAAGCGGTGGAGGGGGGGGAGCGGCGCCTCCTAAGTCGGAGGCCGTTCCGGGAGCGGCGATGGCTCGTCTACCCGACTTCAAGGCGGAGGCCGCCGGGGCGCAGATGGCGCTCGGCGAGGAGGGGGCGCACCGGCTGCTCGATGCCGGGCGCGCCTGGGACCTCGCGCCGACGCTCGCGTCCGGCGGCGCCGTGATCTTCCCCCACGTGAAGCTCGATGGCTGTGGCCACATGGTGGCGGCGGCGGTCCACGCATGCCTCGATTGCGGGGCAGAGCGAGTTCTCGCGCTCGGCGTGCTCCACGCCCTGACCGAGGAGCTCGAGGATGCGCGCGTTCGCGTCGCCGCCGGGAGCGACGTCACGAAGGAGGCCGCCTGGGGGATCCAGGGCCCCGGCCTCCCCGGGCGCCAGGACTGGCTTGCCGAGTTCTCTCTGGACAACTTCCTTTTCCTGTGGCGTGTGGCTGCGGAGAAGCGGGGAGGGGCCGCTCCCGAGCTCGTCCTCCGCTACCCGTACCTCGCGGGCGGGAAGCCCGGGATCCTCCCGGGCATCGAGGATCTCGCCGGGATCGCCCGCGGCGCGGCCGTCGTGGCCACGGCGGACCCGTTCCACCACGGGATCGGCTACGGCGATCCGCCCGAGAAGGTGGCGGGGCCCGACGAACACGGTCTGAATCTGGCTCAGCAAAGCATCCGGGAGGGCCTGAAACTCCTTCACGCAGGCGACTTCTGGGGCTACAATCGTCACTGTGTGGATGCCAAGAGCGATGCTCGTGACACGGGGCAGGTTCTGCGCTATCTTCTCGGCCCCCTCGACGGCCGCATCCTCGACATCGTCGCCGACGACACCTCATCAGCGTACGGGGCGCCGGCCCCGACCTGGGTCGCCGGGGCGCTGATCGAGCTCGTCGTCCCGCCGACCGGGTAGGGAGGCGTGGGGCGGCGGGGTGCGGCGACGAGGAACCGTCCGATCCGGCCAGAGACTGGAGGTTTCGATGGACACCCCGATCCGCTCATGGACCAAGTCGATCACGTGGCGGATCCTCGGGATCGTCCTCCTCGGCCTCATCACGTATTTCATCACACGCGACTGGAAGGCGATGGCCGTCATCACGGTCGTGTTCCATGGTATCCGGGTCGTTCTCTACTACGTCCACGAGCGCATCTGGGAGCGCGTCGAGTGGGGCCGCGTGAAGCACCCCCTGGCGACGCTCCCGGTCGATCGCGAGCTCACGCCCGAGGACATGGAGATCGTGCGGGATCAGCTGAAGTCGCTCGGGTACATCGACTGACGCGGAGCGGAACGATGTTCCCACTTGGAGACGACAACACCGAGAGACGCCTCACGCCCTACATCGTGTGGACCTTCATCGGTGTGAACGTCGTCATGTGGCTCGCTCAGCTCGCCGGGGGCGAAGCGTTCACGTACGGCTGGGCCGCGATCCCCTACGAGATCACGCGGGGCGTCGACCTCGTCCAGGCGCAGATGGTCACCTTCGGGAGCGACGTCGTCGAGATCCCGCAGGCGCGGGGTCCCGTGCCGATCCAGCTCACGATCCTGACGGCGATGTTCATGCACGGCTCGTGGATGCACATCATCGGGAACATGCTGTACCTCTGGATCTTCGGCGACCAGGTCGAGGACACGCTCGGACACGGCCGCTTCCTCCTTTTCTACCTCGTGTGCGGCGCCGCCGCGACCTTCGCGCACATCGCGGTCGCGAGGGACTCCATGATCCCGTCGCTCGGAGCATCGGGCGCCATCGCCGGCGTACTCGGCGCGTACCTCGTGAAGTACCCGCGCAACAAGGTGAAGGTGCTCTTCGGGAGGGGCATCGTCTACATGCCCGCGTTCGTCGTGCTCGGATTCTGGATCGTCCTGCAGCTGATCTCGCAGGTCAGCGTCGGGGGCGCGGGCTCGGGCGTGGCCTACATGGCTCACATCGGCGGCTTCGCCGCCGGTCTCGTTCTGGTGTTCGTGCTGGCGATCGGCCGGAAGAGGGTCGCGGCCGAGCCGCAGAAGGTGATCCGCCTGAGCCGTCGACGGTGACGGCAACGGCGCTCGCAGGAAGGGAACTCGAGGGAAGCCAGATGCAGCTTCGAGGGGACAGAACACCGGAGCCTCCCGATCAACCCCCGCTCCCGAGGGCGCGCACGTGGTGGATGCTCTTTGCGCTGGCGCTCCTGATCCCCGGCCTCTGGTGGGGGATGCCGAGCGAGTTCTCTCCCGCCATCGACGCTCCGGGACCCTACTCGCCGCTCGCGTTCGTGGGAGACTACTCGAATCCGGCGCTCTCCGCCATCTACCCCGCCGCGCACCAGATCGTGCTCCTCGCGGTCTACTCGATCGTCTTCGTGATCCTCGCCATCACGGGCAACTTCGACGTGAGCGCGTTCTCGGTCGCGTGGCCCCACGGTTTCCGCGACCCGGTGATGGCGTTCACGGCGCTCATCATGGCGGGACGGATCGTCTCCCTCGCGATGGCGATCGGCATCCTCTCCGGTTTCTGGCGGATCCGGTTCCGCGGGTGGACGAGGGCGGGCGCCGCGTGCGCGACGCTGCTCCTCCTCGGTAGCGGCGCCTTCGCCTACTACGGACGAACGACGAACGTCGACGTGCCCTACCTCTTCTGGTGGGTCATGTCGTTCGTGGCCCTCTGGCGGTACGCCGTCACCGAGGGCGGCCGGTCCCGGGACCTGATGGCGGCGGCCGTCTTCGCGGCACTCGCCGTCGGCAGCAAGACGCAGGCGGCGGGGCTGGTGCTCGGCTCCGTCCTGGTCGTGCTCCTCGTGGGCCGTCCCGGGTCCGCGTTCCTCGCGCGCGTGCGGCACGCGTTCCTCTTCGGCGTGGCCGCGGTCGGCTCGTACGTCGTCGTGGCGATCCTGCCCCAGCCGGCGAGATGGCTCCACCACGTCAGCAACTACACCCTGTCGAACGACGCCGTCGGCGCGTCGGCCGAGCAGATGGAGACCGCGCTCTCGGCGTGGACCAGCCTCGTGTACGTGCTCTCCGCCGCCGGCATCGCTCTCGCGGCGCTGGGGGTCGTCCACCTCGTGCGCGCCCGCCGGGTGCGCGTGCTGGCGACGATCTTCCTGCCGGCCGCCGCCTACTACACCATCATCGTCGCGGCCACGGGGTTCGCGCCCGCGCGCTTCATGCTGCCGATGGGATTCCTTCTCGCCATCCCCGCGGGCGTCGGCATCACGTGGACCGCGGAGCTGGCGAGGCGTCGCGCTCCCCGCGCCTGGGTTCGCCGCGCGTGGATCGGTGTCGTCGTGACGGCGCTCGCCGCCCACCTCTTCACCGGCTACCTCCCCGTGACGTACTCGCAGGCAGCGAGCATGAAAACGGAGCTTGCCGAGCACATCGAGGAAGCCGTGCCCGAGGGGAGCACCGTGATGTACGTCGGCGACCGGTCCCACCTTCCGAACGCGGACGTCTACACGCGCTGGCAGCTGATGGCGAGTCCCGAGGACTGGACCAGGTCGCGGTCGTTCAGGCACGTCTCGTGTCCGTACCACTCGGGCGTCTACTACGTCCTCTCGACGAGCGACGAGGAGCTCCCTTGCGGCGGGGCGGCCGTCCGGATAGCCTCGTGGGAGTACCCGGAGTGGGTGCGGAGGACGGTCAGGGTGCGATCGCTCCACGAGTACTACCTCTACTGGGTGCCGGGCGGAACCGCGCCGGCACCGACGCTCACGGGGAGTTGATCCCAAGAGGATACGCATGACCGATTCTGTTCGGGTGAGGTTCGCGCCGAGTCCGACGGGGCACCTCCACGTCGGCGGCGCGCGGACGGCGCTCTTCAACTGGCTCTTCGCGAAGGGTGCCGGCGGCACGTACGTCCTCCGGATCGAGGACACCGACATCGCGCGGTCGACGGCCGAGTCGGAGAGGGCCGTGCTCGAGGACCTGGCGTGGCTCGGCCTCTCGTGGGACGAGGGGCCCGACGTCGGCGGCGAGCGCGGGCCGTACCGCCAGTCGGAACGGCTCGACATCTACCGGGAGCACGCGGACCGCCTCGTCGAAGAGGGCAAGGCGTTCCGGTGCTACTGCACGGACGAGGAGCTCGACGGGAAGAGGAAGCGGGCGCGCGCCGAGGAGCGGGTCCCGCAGTACGACGGGACGTGCAGGAACCTCACGGCGGAGGATGAGGAGGCGCTCCGAAGAGAGGGCCGGGTCCCGAGCGTCCGTCTCTACGGGCCCACGGATGACGTCACGGTCAGCGATCTCGTCCGCGGGGACGTGGAGTTCGGCAAGGAGATGATGGGGGACTTCATCATCATGAGGAGCGACGGCCGGCCGACCTACAACTTCGCCGTCGTCGTCGATGACGCACTCATGGAGATCACGCACGTGATCCGCGCGGAAGACCACCTCCCGAACACGATGCGCCAGATCATGGTCTACGAGGCGCTCGGCTACGATCCGCCGGTCTTCGCCCACGTGTCGCTCATCGTCGACAAGGACAGGAGCAAGCTCTCGAAGAGGAGGGGCGCCACGTCGGTGGCCGAGTTCCGCGAGGAGGGTATCCTCCCGGGCGCGCTCGTGAACTACCTCGCGCTCCTCGGGTGGTCGCATCCCGAGGGCCGGGACGTCCTGGCGCGGGGCGAGCTCGTGGAGAGCTTCAGCCTCGAGCGGGTCTCGCCGAGTGCGGCGGCGTTCGACGAGGACAAGCTCCTCTGGATCAACTCGCACCACATCAGGGAGGAGCCGCTCGACACCGTGGTAGGACTGGCGAGGCCGCTCGTCGAGGCGGCGGGGTACGACGAGCCCGACGACGCGCGCTTCCGCGGGATCGTCGAGCTCGTTCGCGAGGGGATCGACCGGCTCACCGATCTGCCGCGCGAGATCGCCTTCTTCTACGACGGGCGATACGAGGTCGAGGAGGACGCGCGCGGGCCCCTGTCCGGGGACGGCGCCGCGGCGCTCTTCGGGGCGCTCGCCGCGAGGCTCGAGGGCGATGACGGTCCGCTCGAGGCGGACGGTTTCACCGCGATCCTGAAGGGCGTCGGGAAGGAGCAGGGGAGGAAGGGGAGGGACCTCTACATGCCGGTCCGGGCGGCGCTCACGGGACGGACGCACGGGCCGTCGCTCGGCAGCATCGCTGCGCTCCTGGGCCGCGAGCGTGTCATCGCGCGCCTGTTCCGGGCCGCGGCGGCCGTGGCGCGCCCCCCGGGTGGGAACCAGAGCGCGTGAGCCGGGCGGAGCAGTGCGTGAAGCGGTGCGCGAAGCAGGATGCGAAACCGTGCGCACGGGACCGGGCGCATGAAGCAGGACGCATGAACAAGGAGGCGTGTCGGTGAGAATCGCTGTGCTCCTCGGGGGAACCTCGACCGAGCGGGACATCTCGCTCGTCACCGGAAGGGCCGTCGGTCTGGCGCTGGCGGAGGGCGGGCACGACATCCTCCTCGTCGATCCGGCCTTCGGCGACGAGGCCGTCGGACCGCGAGAGGCCGAAGAGGCCGCCGCCATCGGTTCCACGCCGCCGCCGATCCGTGAGGAGGCAGGGAACGCGCTTCGCGCCGTCGCGGGCGAGGCCGTCAGCGGGGCCGACGTGGTCTTCGTCGCGCTCCACGGCGGGACGGGGGAGGACGGCACGATCCAGGGGCTCCTGGAGCTCGCGGGGAAGCCGTACACCGGCTCCGGGGTGCTCGCCTGCGCACTCGCCATGGACAAGCGCGCCTCGAAGATCGTACTCAGGGACGCGGGCGTCGCGACGCCCGACTGGCAGGTCGTCTCCTTCGAGGGCGAGCGCGACCCCGACGCGCGGGGAGGCTCGCCGTGGCTCCCGAACGATCTCCCGCCCGGGGACGCCGAGGAGGCGGTGCGCCGCCTCGGAGGGCCTCCTGTCGTCGTGAAGCCGAACGACCAGGGCTCGACCGTCGGGCTCACGATCGTGCGCGAGGAGGCGGAGATCGCCCCCGCTGTCCGGCTCGCGGCGGAGTACTCGCGCCACGTCCTGGTCGAGACGTACATCCCCGGCCGCGAGATGACGGTCGCCGTCCTCGGAGGAGAGGCGCTCCCCGTGGTCGAGATCGCTCCGAAGTCCGGGCTCTACGACTACGAGAGCAAGTACACCAGGGGCATGAGCGCCTACACGTGTCCCGCGGAGATCCCCGCAGCGCTTGCCACCGAGCTCGCGGCGAGCGCGCTCACCGCCTTCGCCGCGCTCGGTTGTCGCGGCTACGCCCGCCTGGACTACCGCGTCACCCCGGACGATCGCGCCTTCTGCCTCGAGGCCAACACCGTGCCCGGCATGACGGCGGTCAGCCTCGTCCCCATGGCGGCCGCCGCTCACGGCATCGACTTCGTCGGGCTGGTTGACAGAATCGTCAAGATGGCCCTGAAATAGGCCTCTCACTGGCACAACTGATGCACTTCGCACGCCCCGGGAACGTCATTTCGTACGATTCCCGGACGCGGGTAGGGCAGTTTCCGTCACCGGGGCCTCCGGGCGCCGGTGCATCTAATACGTGGCAGGATAACACGTTAGACGGACAACCCGCCACGGACCCGCTGGGAGGTGTCGGAAAAGGCAACAGTTCTGGTCGTTTCCTGTTGACCCGTTTTCCGAGAAACGGTAACCATTTTGGTGCGCTTTTCGTCGGAGGCGTGTGCCTCGGGCGGACGCGCCGCGTAGCCGTTTTCAAAGACACTCGATGAGACTGCGAAAGCGAACGGGATGCCGCCGGCGTTGCCGGTGACGTCCGGCCCGTTTGGACTCTGGGGGGGATCAGCCCATGTCAACCAGGAAGACTGTCTCGACCGCTCTCGTCGCGTTCCTCACCGTGTCGCTCATCGCGCCCGGCATCCCGGCTCAGCAGCAGGGCGTCGAGTACACGATCGGAGCCGGCGATCTCGTGAGGATCTCCGTGTGGCGTCACGCGGACCTCGACAGGGACGTCACGGTGAACTCGAACGGCGCGATCACGTTCCCGCCGGTCGGGGAGATCAACGCGGCGGGCCTGACGCCGACGGCACTCTCGAGGGAGATCGTCCTCAGGCTCCGCGACTACACGCGCGAGACCACACAGGTCACGGTGTCGGTCGAGCAGTTCAACAGCCGCGCCGTCTTCCTCACGGGGCAGGTGATGTCGCCCGGGAGGTACAGCTTCGAGGCGATTCCCGACATCCTCCAGCTCATGAGCATGGCGGGAGGTCCGCTGCCGGGAGCCGACCTTTCGTCGGTCTCGATCATGCGTCCCTCGATGGGCGGGCCGGAGATCATCAACGTCGATCTCGGCGCGTACATGCGCGGGCAGCGAACGACGCCGCTCCCGCAGCTCATGCCAGGCGACACGATCGAGGTGCCGTCGCTCATCGCCATCGGCGCCCTCGCGGGTCCCGGCATGGTCTACGTCTTCGGCGAGGTGAACCTGCCCGGCGCCTTCCCCGTCTCCGAGCGGGTCGACCTCCTCCAGATCCTGGCCCTCGCAGGCGGCACGACGGTCGACGCGCGGCTCGACAGAGTCTCGGTCGTCATGGACGGCGGAGAGACGCACGCCGCTGCGCGGGTCGATCTCAAGAGGGTGATCGATCGCGGCACGGCGGAGCCGTTCTATCTCCGGTCGGGCGACCGGGTCTACGTCCCGTCGATGCAGAACGAGCTCGGGGGGAGGTTCTGGAACGCCGCCAGCGCGATCCTGACGGCGGCGACCGACGTGATGACGGCCTACCTCGTCTATCTCGCCATCGGGCGCGAGATCGACGACCGCGACGTGCGCAACGCGCTTCGCGTGGATGCGGCGCAAGCGAATCCGTAGCGGGCCCCGAGGGACGCTCCGGAAGTAACGAGAACAGACACCCGAAGCAATCGACCGGAAGTTAGGACCTCAGTACCACGGGGGGGAAATGCCTGAGCAGGAAACGAAGTCGATCGACATCAGATCGTTCGTGAAGGCCATCTGGCGGAGGAAGTGGCTGCTGGTGATTCCGGTGGTCGTCGCCACGGCCGCAGGTACGGCGGTCTCGATGACGCTCTCGCCGGTCTACGAGGCGAAGAGCACCATCGTCACGAGGATGCAGGAGCGGCTCTCCGAGCCGCTCGCGCGGATCATCGGCCGATCGCCGATCGAGGAGCAGCTCACCAGGCTCCAGGAACGCGTGAAGAGCAGGGCGTTTCTGGTCGAGCTCGTCCGCACGCTGGGGCTCGCCGAGAGCCCGGGCCTGGTGGCGTGGGCGGAGGAGGCGCGGGCCGACAACCCGAATCTCACTGTCGAGGATCTGGCGGAGCAGAAGGCGGTCGACGGCCTCCAGAGGCGGATCTCCGTCTCGAGGTCGAGGACCGACGCGTTCTACATCATCGTCCGCGACACCGACGCGGACCGCGCGATGCTCCTCGCTCAGCACATCACGAACGCGATCGTGAGCGCGTCGAACCGCGAGCAGCTCGAGGACATCCGCGCGGTGCACGACTTCAGCATCGAGCAGCTCGTCATCTACAAGCAGAAGCTCACGGACGCGGAGAGGCGGCTCAGGGAGTACCAGGAGACCAGGGTGTCGAACGGCATCGGCGAGAACCCGATCAGCGAGACGAACGTCCACCGGGCGGACATCCTCATCAGCCAGGCGTCGATCGAGAAGGGACAGGCGATCGAGGAACTTGCCGACAGGCGCACGGCGCTTCAGCGAGTCGCCGGAGGGGATTACTCGATCCTCGCCGAGCTCCAGTCGACGGAGCTCACGGGCACGGCCGACCAGCTCGTGCAGTACGAGAGGGAGGTGGCGTCGGTGCTGGTCCGGACGACGGGGCAGGGCGCGGAGCTCACGACGCTCTACGTCGGCGTCGCCGACCTGAAGGGCGAGCTCAGGGACGAGGCTCGGAGCCTCGTCACGCAGACCCTGCCCGGAGCGGGTACGGCGGTCCGCGAGGCATTCGCCCAGTACAAGGCCGCGGAGGTGGAGGCGAGGATGATCGAGGAGCGCCACCGGGTGCTCAACCAGTACATGTGGAACTACACGAGGGGCCGCGCGAGCGCCGCGGGGGAGGCGCTCGAGATCGATCGACTCGAGCAGGAGGTGGAGAGCAACCGGGCCCTCTACGAGACGTTCCTGCAGCAGACCGCGGCCGGACAGATCACCGAAGCGCTCGAGGCGGCGCAGGCCGGCGGGAGGTTCGAGATCATCGAGCCCCCGATTCGACCGTCGGCGCCGGTGGCGCCCGACAAGCTCATGATCATGGTGCTGTCGCTCTTCGGAGGTCTCGTCGTCGGCCTCGCGGCGGTCCTCGTGTCCGAGCAGTCGGACACGTCGCTGAAGGACATCGAGGACATCCAGAGGATCCTGGGCGTTCCGGTGCTCGCCACCGTTCCGAGCGCGGACATCTTCCGCACGATCGCGTCGCTCGAGAAGCAGGCGCGGCGAAGCGGCCAGCAGTCGACCGACGGGAACTCAGCGCTCGTGAGCCACATGGTGAGGGAGACCGCCGTCTCGTTCGAGTTCAGGAGGCTGGCGAGGAAGCTGGCCCAGGGGGCTTCGTGCGTCATTCCGAAGTCGATCATGGTGACGAGCGCGAACCGCGGCGAGGGGAAGACCTCCGCGGCGGCGTGCCTCGCGATCACGCTCGCCAAGCACTACGGCAAGAGGACCGTGCTCGTCGACTGCGACCTCAGAAAGCCGCGCATCCACCAGATCATGGCGGTGGCGTCGAGGCCGGGGCTCGCGGACGCGCTCGAGCGGGGCAACCTCCTGGGTACCGACATCAAGCCGACGGCGCTTCCCAACCTCTTCGTGCTTCCGTGCGGGACGCGGCGCAAGCAGCCGACGTGGCTCCTGGAGTCGTTCCCTGGCTCGCGCGTCATGACCGAGCTCCTGGCGAGCTTCGACCACGTGATCTTCGACACGGCGCCGAACCTGCCCGTCCCGGACGCGATGATCATGGGCGGCGCGGTCGAGGGCGTGGTGATGGTCATGAAGGCCGGCGTGACGCCGCGGGAGGTCGCGATGCGCGGCGTCCAGCTCCAGATGGAGGAGAAGGGCAACGTTCTGGGGGTCGTCGTCAACAACCTGGAGCGCGTGCTCCCGTACTACTACGACTACCGATACTACGGTTACACCACCGATACCTGCGAGCTCGAGGAGGAGTAGGGCGCGGCCCCGCCGCGGGCGACCGCGGCGCCTTCGCCCGGGAGGAGCCTCATGAAGGGAATCCCGCTCATCATCATGGCCGTGACGCTGGGGGCCATCGGACAGATCATCATGAAGAAGGGGATGATGATCTACGGACAGGTCTCGGCCGGGAGCGTGTGGGGGCAGCTCGTCCCCATTCTCAAGGTGCCCCAGGTGTCGCTGGGGCTTCTGTGCTACGCGGTGAGCGCCGTCCTGTGGATCGCCGTCGTCTCCAACGTGGACCTGAGCCTGGCCTACCCGATGGTGGCCGTGGCCTACGTCATCGTGTTCATCGCGTCCTGGCTGCTCCTGGGCGAGCACATCTCGGGACTGAGGGTCGCCGGCCTCGCGATCATCGTGGCCGGTGTCGTCGTGATATCGCGGAGCTGACACCGCTGGTGATCCCGAGGTGCGCGCGTCGTGATGCCGGGATTCCCGGCGTTTGTGTCTGAGTTCGAGGAAGGTCGATGGCCGAAGAGAGACACCAGAGAATGGTCGACGGGAAGGCGCCTCCGCCTCCTCCGCCGTCTGTGCCGCCGCAGAGCGAGCTGCCGCACTACAGCTACGCGTGGGCGCTCTACGTCCTCGCCGGGCTCGCCGCGCTCGCGATGGCGTTCGCGATCCTGCAGCTGCACTACACGTACGGCCAGGCCTCGCACAGGATCATCAAGATCCTGATCGGGCTCACCATCTTCATCGTCGCCTTCTTCAAGCCGTACGTGGCGCTCCACGCGTGGGTCATCGCGATGCCGCTGGGGGACTACCTGCCGGTGACGGGCATCCCCGGCGTGAACGGACCGAACCTGATCCTGATGATGCTCGTGGCGAGCTGGGTCTTTCCGCGCATCCTCAGGCACAAGAAGCTCTTCATCAAGACGAGGATCTCCTGGCCGCTCGCCGTCTTCATCGCGGCGCTCTACTTCTCGCTGGGAAGGGCGTGGGCGTTTCCCCCGGCTGGAGGGGGCTACCCGGCGATCGGACTTCTGAAGGCCCTCTGGAACAGCGTTCTCGGACTCCTGGTCTACTACGTCGTCGTGAACACCGTCGTGAACAGGGGGCAGGTGAAGAACCTCGTGGTCTCGCTCGGCCTCGGGTGCATCTTCTCCGCGCTCATCACCGTCAGGCAGTTCATCTTCTTCCCCGCGCATCGCCGCGTGATCGGCACGCTCGGAGACGTCAACGACACCGGGGCCTACTTCGCGATGTGCGCGCTCATGTTCGCCGGCCTCTTCATTGCCTTCGGCGGTATCTCGCTCGTCAAGCGGCTCACGCTGTACCTCGCGACCGCGCTCGCGACGCTCGGGACCTTCCTGCCGAAATCGAGGGGGGCCATCGTGGCCTTCGTGTGCGGCTTCGCGGTCCTCACGTTCCAGACGAGCAGGAAGGCGTTCGTGTTCTTCCTCGTCGTCCTCGCCCTGAGTCCGATCTGGGCGCCCTCGTTCGTGAAGGACCGAATGGCGGAGACGAGGGTCGACACGCTCGAGGCCCAGATGTACGGCGACCCGACCGACCGGCTCGATCCGTCGGCGGCCGTCAGACTCAAGATCTGGGGCATCGTGTTGAGCGAGTTCAAGCACCAGCCGATCTGGGGGATGGGGTACGCGACGATCCCGTTTCTGACCCTCGACAAGATCGGCCGTTCGTTCTCCGCGCACAGCCTCTACGTGGCGACGATCGGGGAGGCGGGCCTCATCGGCATCGCCGCGCTCGCCTGGCTCCTCGTCTCGTGCGTGCGGAGCGGCTTCGACCTCTCCCGCGAGGCGACCGACCGGATGGGACGGGGGCTCGCCCTCGGGTTCCTCGGCGGGACCGCCGCGCTCCTCGTGGCAAATGCGTTCGGACAGAGGTTCCTGCACATGTCGATCGCCGGAACGTACTTCTTCGTTGCGGGACTCGTGGACAGGTACATCTACTTCGAGCGATCCGACACAGCGCTCGCAGGCGCAAAGGAGAGTTGACATCATGAGACTGACAACCGCACTCGTGCTCGCCGCCGTCATCGTGACGGTCGTCGTCGGAACCGCCAGTGGATACCAGGTGAGGCCGGGGCATCCACGGATGCTCTTCCGGCCCGAGGACGTGTCCGAGCTCCGTTCGAGGTGCACGGGCATCTACTCGTCCGACTACAACGCCATGAAGAACTGGTGCGACGGAGGCCTCGGCGGCTCGCCGTCGGTGAACCTCCAGTGGCACCTTCCAGCGAACGCCTTCGTCTACCTCATGAGCCAGGACACGCGGTACCTGAACCGAGCGAAGGAGATCGCTGACTACGTCGTCGACAACGGCAACACCAGATCCGTGGACTGGCTCGTCGGCGGCGGGCTCTTCTACGACTGGTGCTACGACGCGCTGACGCCGGCGGAGCGCCAGAAGTACGGCGCGGGGATCGGCGACGGCGCGGAGTGGACCGCCAACGAAATGGGGATCGGCACGCACTACTGGCTGACCGACAACTACCACCACAAGGTGGGAAGGATCGCCCGGCTGCCGTTCGCGGGCCTGTCGATCTACGGCGACGGCGTCGCGAATTCGAGCGCGACCGCCGCCGTCGACACGTTCTACTCCCACCAGTTCGGCCCGAGCCACATGCTCTGCTGCCTCCAGGAGATCGCCGGCGACGGCGGCTTCTACGAGGGCGGGTACAACATCACGATCCTCTGCACCGGCAACCGCATGGGGATGGACCTCTGGGACTCGGCGACCAACGACGACCCGTTCAGCCTGTCGACGAACTACCAGAACATGTCGCGCTACCTCGTCCACGAGGTGGGACCCAGCAGGGGATCGAGCTGCGTCGGCTCCAAGCAGGGCGACACGGGCGCCCACTCGACCGGCTCGGCGGAGATGCGGCTCGCGCTCTACGACCTCGCGAACAAGTACCGCGACGGCACGGCGCAGTGGATGGGCGACGAGATCGAGGAGCAGGCCGGCGGCTACATCAACTCGTTCGAACGCTGGAGGAAGATCATCTGGCGCGACCCGAACCTCGCGTCGGTGCACCCCTCCGCGGTCTACGGCGAGGTCAGCTCGGCGCTCTTCGATTCGGTCGGCATGGTCTACATGCGTTCCGGCTGGGACATCTCGACGGGGAGCACCGACATCTACGCGGTCTTCCGCTGCGAGGGGATGCCGGCCTACCACACCCACGCGCACCAGAACCACTTCATGATCGCGCGGGGGAGGGACGTCCTCGCGATCGACTCGGGCGACTACGACGCCTACGGCAGCTCGCACCACCGCAACTACTTCACGCGCACGATCGCGCACAACACGATCACCGTCTACGACCCGAGCGAGGGGACGTTCGGGAGCTTCTCCAACGACGGCGGGCAGAAGACGCCCATCAACTACGGGAGCCCGAGGTACTGCGGGCAGGCGTCGCAGCCGCAGTACGACCGCGGCGAGATCGTCATGCCGTTCAAGGACACGGAGACCTTCACCTACGTCAAGGGCGACGCGACGAAGTCCTACTCGTCCGCGAAGGTCAGCAACTTCACGCGGGAGTTCGTCTGGCTCAAACCGGACTTCTTCGTCGTTCTCGACCGGGTGACGGCGAACTCCCCGAACTACAAGAAGCGCTGGCTGCTGCACTCGATCGCAGAACCGTCGGTCTCGGGCGACACCGCCGTCATCACGCAGGGCGGCTCGAAGCTCTTCGTGAGGACGCTCCTGCCGGAGCAGATCCAGACCGTCAAGGTCGGAGGGCCGGGCCACGAGTTCGACGTGAACGGCGTGAACTACGCACCGTCCGGATCGCCGGCCAGCGACGCCGGCGCGTGGCGGATCGAGGTGTCGCCGGCGACGAACGCGAACGAACACGTCTTCCTCACCGTTCTGTACGCGTGCGCATCGAGCGTGACGGCGATGCCCGAGGTGACCTTCATCGACACCGGCGACTTCATAGGCGCGAACATCGCCGGCCAGACCGTGCTCTTCAGCAAGACGGGAGCGCCCGTCGGCGGAGACACGTGCTGGGTGAGCGGCAGCTAGCAGGGGGGATCGGGGGGACACGTGAGGATCTGTTTTCTGGCGGACGCGGGAAGCGTCAACACGCGGAGCTTCGTCGAGCACTTCTCGGAGAAGCTCGGCCACGACGTGCACGTCGTCACGCTCTCTCCGGCGGGCGACCTGGCTCCTTCGGTCACCGTCCACGACCTCTCGGTCGTCGCGGGCGAGCCCGGCCTCGCGGGGAGGATGGCGAACGTCGGCAGCCTCCCGCGCGTGAGGAGGGTCGTCCGGTCGATCGCGCCGGACCTCGTCGTCGGCTACCGCGTGGCGAGCTACGGGTTCCTGGGCGCCATGTCTGGCTTCCACCCGCTCGTCGTCGTCGCCCAGAGCCAGCTCATCGTCACCAAGCCGTACCGATCTCCGAAGAAGCTGGCCGTCAGGATGACGCTCAAGCGGGCCGATCTCGTCCACGCGTGGGCGCCGCACATGACGCGCCGGCTCGTGGAGCTCGGGGCCGAGCCGGAGAAGACGCTGACGCACCCGCGCGGGATCGACCTCGAACGGTTCCCGCCCCGCGGGAGCGGGAAGGACGAGTCCTCGGTCATCCTGACGAGGACGCTCCACTGGCACTACCGCGCGCAGAACATCATCCGCGCGCTGGCCATGATGAACGGGAGGGTGCCTCCGGTCTCGGCCACGATCGTCGGGAACGGTGAGTACAAGGAGGAGCTTCAGAACCTCGCCGGGGAGCTCGGGGTGAGCGACAGGGTCAGGTTCGCGGGCGAGGTGCCGAACGACGAGCTCCCGCGCCTCCTCGGAACGACCAGCATCTACGCCTCCGCCGTGCCGGTCGACGGGGTCTCGGCGTCGCTCCTCGAGGCGATGGCGCGCGGATGCTTCCCGATCGTGTGGGACAACGAGGCGAACCGCCAGTGGATCGAGAACGGCTCGAACGGACTTCTGGTGCCCGGCGGAGATCCCTCCGGGTACGCGGAGGCGATCGCGAAGGCCCTCTCGGACGACGGCCTGAGGACGAGGGCGGGCGAGATCAACAGGGGCATCGTTGAAGAGAGAGGCGACCTCAGCAAGAACATGAGGACCATCGAAGCGGCGTACTCGGAGCTGGTCGAGTCGTTCCGAAGGCGCCACTGAGCCGCCGCCCGGACGGCGGGCGCGGGAAGAGTGCGGGGAGACGATGGAGTATCTCGGCGAGAGGATCTACGGCCACTGCCCGGTCCCGATCCAGAACCTCCTCATGTGGAGGTACGGGTCGCTGATCCGGAAGGAACGCTTCGGCCCGGAGTACGACAGGCTCACTGCGTTCCTCGCCCGGTCGGAGTGGTTCTCCCTGGACGAGCTGCGAGCTTACCAGGAGGAGCGCCTCCGCCTCATCGTCGCGCACGCCTACGAGACGGTCCCCTACTACCGCGAGGTGATGGACGGGCTCGGGCTCACGCCCGCGGACATCCGCCGGCTCGACGACCTCCCCAAACTCCCGGTCCTCACGAGGGAGGCGGTCGCGGCGAACCTCGAGCGGCTCGTGTCGACCGCGGTACCGAGGAAGAGCCTCAAGAAGGTGCACAGCGCCGGCACGACGGGGACGTCGCTCTACATGTTCTGGGACGCCGCCGTGGGCTACATGAACAACGCGTGCCTCTGGAGGGAGAGGCGCTGGGCGGGCATCGAGTTCGGCGACCCGATCGCGCTCATGCTCGGGCGTCCGATCGTTCCGCTCAGACAGACGAAGCCGCCGTTCTGGCGGTACAACAGGTCGTGGAACCAGTACCTGTTCTCGCCGATCCACCTCAAGAACGAGAACATCCCTCACTACCTGGCGCAGATGCGGAGGGCGGGCGTCGTGGCCCTCGACGCGTACCCGACGAGCGCGTACGTGCTGGCCCGGTTCATGGAGGCCGAGGGGGAGTACCTGCCCCTGAAGGCCGTCTTCACGACGTCGGAACCGCTCCTCGAGGTCGAGCGCGAGGTGATCGAGGATCGCTTCCGGTGCCGGGTCTTCGACGGCTACAGCCAGTCCGAGCGCGTCATGTTCACGAGCGAGTGCGAGAAGCACGCGGGGCACCACATCTACATGGAGTACGGGATCACCGAGTTCCTGGACGACGACGGCGACCCTGTCGCGGACGGAACGGTCGGCCGCGTGGTGGGGACGGGCCTCCACAATTTCGGGATGCCGTTCATCCGCTACGACGTCGGCGACACCGCGTCCACCTCGAAGGACGCGTGCGAGTGCGGGCGCGGACTCCCGCTGATGGGCGACGTCGCGATGAGGGCCGAGGATGTCCTCGTCATGCCCGACGGCACGCTGATGCCGCCGCTGATGGTGGCGCGCGCCTTCAAGCTCGTGCCGGGGATCGTCCGGTCGCAGATCCTTCAGAGCGTGCCCGAGGAGATCACCGCGCGGCTCGTGGTCGAGCGGCCGCTCTCGGCGTCCGACGAGGAAGACCTCGTCAGGAACATCGCCGAGCGCATGGGGCCCGAGGTCAGGGTCAGGATCGAGTACGTCGACGACATACCGCTCACGGGGCGGAACAAATACAGGCGCGTCATCTCGACGGTTCCCCTCACGTGGGGGGGCACGACGACCGCGAACCTCTACGAGGAGGAAGACGCGGCGCGCCGGAAGAGGGAAGACGATCCGCCGGACGGCGTCCCCGCTGACATTCGCAGCGGCGGCACCGGGACCGGCGGAAACGGCGACGGCTGATCCGTCTCCGGGGGGCCCGCCGCCGGGATGAAGGCCTGGCGGGAAGGGTGCATGGGGGAAGCGATGCGGAAGGTTCTTCACGTCATCGAGTCGCTCGAGCTGGGGGGCGCCGAGCGGGTGGTGATCGAGCATGCCACCTCGCACGACCGCTCGCGCTACGAGCCCGAGGTCTGCTGCGTCGACGGCGGCGGGCCGCTGGCGGCCGTCCTCGAGGAGATCGGCGTCCCGCTCCACGTCCTCGGACGGAGGGGGCGCTTCGATCCCAGGCCGACCTTCGCGCTCGCGCGCCTCGTTGCCAGACGCGGCATCGACGTGGTCCACAACCACAATCTCATCGCGCTCGCGGTCGGGCTGCCGGGCGCGGTCCTGGGTGGCGCGCGCGCCATCGTCAGGACCGAGCACAACGTCGCCTCGGGCGACTACCGGCTCCACCGCTTTCTCAGCCGCCTCGCGAGCCTCCGGGAGAACGCGCAGATCGCCGTCTCCGACGCCGTGGCGCGGTCCCGCGTCGCTGAGCGGAGATTCCCGCCGACCCGCCTGGTCACCATAAGAAACGGAATCGACGACTGCCTGCGCGAGGTCTCGGGCGACCGCTCCCAGGTGCGGAAGGAGCTCGGCGTCTCGGATGAGACGGTCCTCTGCCTCACCGTCGGCAGCCTGACAGCCCAGAAGGACCACGAGAACCTGCTCCAGGCGATCGCGGCGGCCGGGCTTCCGGACGCGCGTTTCGCCGTTGCGGGCGCGGGCCCGCTCGAGGAGAAGCTCGCGGAGCGCGCCGACGAGCTCGGCGTCGCGGACAGGGTGCTCTTCCTCGGACAGCGCGGCGACGTCCCGAGGCTCCTCACGGCGGCCGACATCTTCGTCCTTCCGTCCGCCTGGGAAGGCCTCCCGATCACCGTGCTCGAGGCGATGGCGGCCGGCGTGCCGTGCGTCTCGACGGCCGTCGGCGGCGTCCCGGAGGCGATCATCGATGGCGTGAACGGGTACCTCGTCGAGCCGCATGATCCTGCGGCCCTGGCCGAGAAGCTCCGCCTGCTCGCCGGCGACGCGGAGCAGAGGTCTCGTTTCGCCGCCGCGGCGAGGGAGACCTACGAGGGAGGCTTCACGGCGCGCCACATGGTCCGTCAGACCGAGGCGCTCTACGATCTCGCGATCGCGGGCGCCGTGCACCACGCGACGGCGAAGCGGATCAAGGTCGTCTACGTCATCAGGCAGCTCGCGTACGGCGGCGCCGAGCGCCAGCTCCTGGAGCTGGCCACCCGGCTGCCCCGATCGAGGTTCGAGCCGGTCGTCTGCTCGCTCTGCGGGCTCGGTCCGCTCGGGAAGGAGCTCGAGGAAGCCGGCGTCCGCGTGGTCACGTTCAACAAGGGAGCCGGCGCCTTTTCCGGTACGTCGCTTGCGCTCGCGAGGCTCGTGCTTCGGGAGCGTCCCCGGATCCTCCACTCCTACCTGACCTCGGCGAACTGGCGGAGCACCGTCGTCGGGAGGTTCCTCCGCGTGCCCGTCGTCATCACGTCGGTGAGGAACGTCGACGTCCACGGCAGCGCGGTCGGCAAGACGATCGAACGGCTCCTCTCCGGCCTGACCGACCGCGTGATCGTGAACGCCGGCGCCGTGGGCGACTACGTCGCGCGCGCGTGCGCGGTGGCGCCGGAACGGATCCGCGTGATATACAACGGCATCTCGCTCGACCGGATCCCGCACTTCGAACAGACGGCCGCCGGGAACTCGCGCGGGGGCGGGAGGAAGCCCTCGGGCAACGGCGACGGCTCGTCGGTGGCGATGATCGCGAGCCTGTCCAGGAAGAAGGACCACGGGACGTTCCTCGCGGCGGCCGCGCAGGTCGCGGGGGAGAGGCCCGACACGCGGTTCCTTCTCGTCGGGGACGGTCCGCTGAGGGACAGCCTGGCTGCGAGGGTCGAGTCGATGGGCCTCGCGGGGTCCGTGACGCTCACCGGGAAGACCGACGACGTCGGCGCGATCCTCGAGGCCTCGGACGTCTCTGTCCTGACCTCGGTGAAGGAGGGGTGCTCGAACGTCATCCTCGAGTCGATGGCCGCCGGCAAGCCGGTGGTCGCGACGAACGTCGGCGGGAACAGCGAACTCGTCGACGACGGCGTGACCGGGTACCTCGTTCCTGTCGGCGACGCGGACGGCATAGCGCGCCGCGTCCTGGAGCTCCTGGGCGACCGCGACCTCGGGCGCCGGATGGGAGCCGCCGGGAGGGAGAGGATCCTCTCGCGGTTCACGGCGCAGAGGATGGTCGACGACACCGTGGGGTTCTACACCGAGCTTCTGAACGAACGGATCCCCGGGCTGATCGAGTGGATCGACGCGGCCCAGGCGCGGGAGCACGTCAAGAGATGACCGATCACGCGAAGATGAGCGCGGGCCGGACGGCCCCGGGGAGCGGCGGGCCACGCGGGGGCGGACCCGTCGGCGGACGCGGCCTCCGGAGCCTCGCCAGACGACTCCGGGACTCGGCGCCGGTCGTGAAGGGCCTGAGCCTGCTCCCGTGGGGAGGCGCCGTCATCCTGCGCTATCACTCGGTCAACGACGATCCCGTGTGGGGCGACGAGTACATCCAGCGAAGCCTCGCGGTTCCGCCCGACGCGTTCGACCGGCAGGTCGCGTACCTCGCGCGGAACCACAGGATCGTCGGGGTCGACGAGCTCGTTGAGATGGTGTCGTCGGGACGGCCGCCGGATCCGCGGGCGGTCGCCATCACGTTCGATGACGGCTACGAGGACAACTACCGCCTCGCGTTCCCGATCCTCAGGAAGCACGGCGCGACCGCAACCTTCTACGTGACGGCCGGGTCGATCGACGACGCGGCGATCCTCTGGACGGTCGGCCTCAGAAGCGCGATCAAGCGGTGCAAGGTACCTTCGCTCTCGCTCGGGTTCCTGGAGGACAGGCCGATCGACATCTCGACCGACGGGACGAAGGAGACGGCGATCCGCCTTCTGACGGGTCTCGTGAAGCGATGCGACGAGATCGAGGCGAACGACGTCCTGGCCGAGATACACGCCGCGTGCGCGATTCCGGCGAACGGCCTCGACAGGCGCGTGATGATGAACTGGAACGAGATCCGGGAAATGCACGGGTCGGGGATGACGATCGGGGCCCACACCGTGAAGCACTACAACCTCCCGAGCCTCGAAGCCGGGGTGCTGGCGAGGGAGGTTGGGGAGTCGAAGCGCGAGCTCGAGGAGGGCCTCGGCGCCCCGGTCGAGCACTTCGCGTACCCGGACGGTCGCACCGGCCGGCACTGCAACGGCGTCGTGGCCGAGGCGGTGGCGGCCGCCGGATTCCGGTCGGCGGCGACGTCGATCACGGGACCGGTGTCGCCGCGGTACTCGATGTACTGCCTGCCGCGGCTGGGCGTGGTGCCGCACGCGTGGGACGTCGGGCGGTTCGCCGCCGACATCCAGCGCACGCGGTTCGCGCGCCCGAAGAACGCGTGGCTCAAGGAGATCTGCCGCATCGACCCGTCGGCATGCGGGCGGGCGGAAGGAGACGCACCCTGAGAGACCGAACGCCAGACGGCGGGCGCGGCCCGACGAAGGTCGCCTTCTGGGCGGGCTCGTTCGAGCGCGCGGGGACGCAGCGCTTCCTGGTCGAGTTCCTGAGAAGGCTCGACCGCGAGCGGTTCGATCCCGTCGTGTTGTCGCTGGCGAAGTACGGCGAGCTCCTCTCCGACATCGAGGAGATGGGCATCCCCGTCCACGAATTCGGGACGGGGTCGAGCCTCCTGTCGCCGGTGACGGTCCGCGGGCTCTCGAGGGCCGCGCTGTTCCTGCGCCGCGAGCGCGTCGACGTGCTCTCGTGTCTTCTCGCGCTCACGACGATCATCGGTCCGTTCGTCGGCCGCGCCGCCGGGGTTCCCGTGGTGGTGAACAACCAGCGGAACCTGAGCTACTGGCTCCGCGGGAGGGGGAAGACGGCGGCCTACGGGTTCGCGAGCAGGCGGCTCGTCGACGCGATCCTCGTCAACAGCGGGGCCGCGGCGGAGGAGCTCGAGCGTCGGTTCTCGGTGCCGCCGGGGAGGATCGTGAACGTCGGCGTCGGCATCGACCTGTCGCTGTTCGAGGACGCGGAGCCGAGCGAGGATCTCGCCGCTGAGTTGGCGGGACACCCGGTGGTCGGCATCGTCGCCAAGCTCTCGGAGGTCAAGGGGCACCGGTACTTCGTCGAGGCGGCGGCAGAGATCGCGCGCGCGCGGCCGGACGTCCGCTTCCTCGTCGTCGGGCAGGGCACGAGGCTCGAGAGGCTCAGGCAGAAGGCCGTCGAACTCGGCGTCGGCGACGCGATCACGTTCGCGGGAGAGCGCTCCGACGTTCCTTCGATCCTGAAGCTCCTCGACGTGTTCGTCCTGTCGTCGATCTCCGAGGCCTCGCCGAACGTCATCGTCGAGGCGATGGCGTCCGGGCTGCCGGTCGTCGCCACCAACGTCGGCGGCATACCGGCGATCGTCGACGACGGGTCGTCGGGCACGCTCGTTGAGGCGAAGGACCCGCCGGCGCTCGCCCGCGCGATCCTCGAGCTCGTGAACGACCCGGCGCGCGCGGCGAGCATGGGAAGCGTCGGGAGGTCGCTCGCGCGCGAGAGGCACGACATCAACAGGGTGGTCAGGAAGATGGAGGACACGTTCACGTTCCTCCTCGATGAGGCGACGCGGGGACGTGGCGGGCTCCGTCACGTCGATCTCGAAGAGAGTCTGAGCAGGGTCGGAGGCAGCGGACGGGAACCATGAGGCTTCTACTCCTCACGCAGTACTACCCGCCCGAGACGGGCGCGGCGCCCTTGAGGGCCTACCACTTCGCGACGAAGCTCGCGAAGCGGGGGCACGAGGTGACCGTCGTGACCGGCATGCCCAACCACCCGAGCGGCGTCAAGGCGACCGAGTACCGGCGGCGTGTTGGGGCGCGCGAGCGGCAGGACGGCGTCCGCATCGTTCGGTGCTACCTCTACGCGTCGCCGAACAAGACGTTCGCGAAGCGCATGGCCAACCAGATCTCGTTCATGGTCTCGGCGTTCTTCGGCGGGTGCTCGGCCGGCCGCTGCGACGCAATCCTCGTGAGCTCTCCGCCACTCTTCCTCGGCGCGACCGCGTGGCTCCTGGGGCTCGTCAAGGGCGTCCCGTACGTGCTCGATCTCAGGGACTTCTGGCCGCACGCCGCCGTCGAGCTCGGGCAGCTCCGGAGCCGGCGCGCGATCAGCCTCGCGAAGCGGCTCGAGCGGTTCCTGTACCGGCGCGCCGGGAAGCTCATCGCCGTGACGCCCGGCATGGAGCGGCTCATGCTCGAGAACGGGGTCCCGAGGTACCGCATCGCGCTCATCACGAACGGGGCGGACACCGAGCTCTTCCGTCCGCCCGACGACGGGGCCGGGGCTGCTGGAGCAGTCGCGGACACCGCGCCGATCCGCGCGTCCGTCGGCGCGGCGCTGACCGGAGAGCGCGCGGGCGACGGCGGACGGACCGTCCTCTACAGCGGGACGCACGGACTCGTTCACGGTATGGAGGTCATCCTCGACGCCGCCGACCTTCTGAGGCGCGAGCCCGGTGTGATGTTCAGGCTCGTGGGCGACGGCGTCGTGAAGCCGCGGCTCGTGAGCGAGGCCGAGCGCCGTGGCCTCACGAACGTCGAGTTTCTGCCGAGCCGGCAGCCCGCAGACCTCGCGGATCTCATGCGGGGCGCCGACGTGTGTCTCGCGACCACGAGGGAGGGCGACTTCAGCGCGGGCACGATCCCCGTGAAGCTCTTCGACTACATGGCCTCCGGCAAGCCGATCGTGGCGTCGCTCGACGGCGACGCGCGAGACGTGATCGAGAGCGCGGGCTGCGGGATCGTCACGCCTCCCGGCGACGCGCCGGCGCTGGCCGACGCCGTGAGGAAGCTCCTGGGCGATCGGGCGCTCTCGGCGAGCATGGGCGCGCGGGGCAGAGAGTTCGTCTGCCGCGAGTACTCGCGGCAGACCCTCGCGCAGAGGCTCGAGGAGCTTCTGGAGGACGTCGTGGCGAGCGAGGGGAGGATGTGCGGAAGCCGCCTCAGGTTCCGCCGCTACCTCGGCGTGAAGTACACGATCGACGTGATCGGCGCGCTCCTCCTGCTCATCATCGGTTCGCCGGTCTTCGCGATCATGGCCGCGGCGATCAAGCTCGACTCCCCCGGGAAGCCGATCTTCACGCAGAGGAGGATCGGCGTCCACTCGGAGGAGTTCACGATCTACAAGTTCAGGACGATGTCGGTAGGCACGCCCGACCTCGCGGCCGATCTCATGAGCCCGGTGAAGACGGGTTACGTGACCAGGCTCGGCCGCTTCCTTCGCAGAACGAGCGCGGACGAGCTTCCGAACTGCTGGAACGTCCTGAAGGGCGACATGAGCATGGTGGGTCCCCGGCCGGCGCTCTACAACCAGTCCGAGCTCATCGACATGCGGCGCCAGGTGCGGGTCGATCTTGTCAGGCCCGGACTCACGGGATGGGCACAGATCAACGGCAGGGACGAGGTCGAGCTCGAGGAGAAGGTGCGGCTCGACCACTTCTACGTTCAGAACTGCTCGCTCCTCATGGATCTGGCGATCCTCCTGAGGACGTTCCTCGTTCTCAGAAAGACGGGCGGGGAGTGACGCAGTCGCAGGCGCCCCGAGGGGCGCGACGCGCGGAGGGCACGGATTGACGCTTCCGAACGGGACACACGCCGAGCCGCAGGAGGCCGGGGAGGGGCTGACGACCCCGGGGAGGATCGCGACGCTCGCGCTGGTCGCGGCGCTCGTCGGGCTCGTCTACCTGCCGATCTTCCCGACGCTGCTCCGGACCTGGCGGGGCGTGCCGAACTACTCGCACGGCTACCTCATCCCGCCGGTGGCGCTCTTCCTGCTGTGGCGGGAGAGGAGGCGGTTCGTCGAGGCGATAGGGTCGGGCAGCACGTGGGGCGTGGCGCTGATCGTGCTCGCGATCCTCGGATACGTCGCGTCGATCAGGGCGGGCATCTTCATGACGCAGGGCTACTCGTTCGTGCTGATGCTCTTCGGGCTCTCGCTCGTCTTCTTCGGCGGCAGGGCGACCGCGACGGTCTGGTTCCCGCTCGGGTTCCTGTTCTTCATGCTCCCGATGCCCCCGATCCTCGTCAACGAGCTCTCCTTCCGGTTGAAGGAGTACGCGGCGAGGGTGGGGAGCGCGATCGCAGTCAAGCTGGGCGTGCCGCTCGCGCGCGTCGGGATGACGATCCACGTGCCCTCGGGCTCCCTGCGGATCGCCGACCCGTGCAGCGGCCTGAGGTCCCTGATCGCGCTCGTGGCGCTCGGGGTGCTCTTCGCCTTCTTCACGAGGGGCGCGGTCTGGAAGAGGCTCATCCTCGCCGCGGCGGCGGTGCCGCTCGCGATAGCGGGGAACATCATCCGCATCGCGTCGCTGTGCGTCGTGGCGCACATCTGGGGGATCGACACCGCGCTCGGGCTCTTCCACGACTTCTCCGGGTTCCTGCTCTTCATCTTCGCGTTCATCGGCCTCGTGATCCTGCGGAAGATCCTCCGCTGCGAGGTCGACGAGGAGGAGGAAGAGCCGGACCTCGGAAGGGAGGCCGCATGACCGCGCGCGCGAGGATCGTCGTGGTGGTGCTGCTCCTGGCCGGGGCGGCGGCCTACGTGCACCTCAATCCGCCCGAGCGCATCACGCTCGAGGCGGGGACCTTGAACGCGTTTCCGTCCGCGCTCGACGGGTGGAGGAGCGTCGATCTCGCGTTCACGGAGGTCGTCTACGAAGAGCTCGAGGCCGACGACACGCTCGCGCGACGCTACACGAACGAGGAGAACGAGTCCGTCTGGTTCGTCATCGTGTTCCACCAGAACGACCGGTACGGGGCGCACGATCCGCTCGTCTGCTACCAGTCGCAGGGGTGGATGCTCATCGATTCGGGGCTCCTCCGGCTCGAGCGCGAGGCCGGCGACTTCGACGCGAACTGGATCCTGGTGGAGTCGGCCAGCGTGATGCGGCTCGCGCTCTATTGGTGGTACACGGCGGGCGATCTGGCGACGGCCGATCGCGACCAGTTCATGTCCCGGATGGCGGCGTCGGGGATCTTGTCGAACGTGACCTACGGCGCGTTCATCCGATCGTCGACCGTGGTGGAGGGGCACGATCTGGATGGCGCCCTCGAGAGACTGAGGGGATTCTCGGAGACGGCGCTCACCCGTCTTCCCGCTCTCTTTGCGTTCGAGGGGGAAGAGGAGTAGGGCGCACCGGGCGGCGCGAGCAGGCAGAGGCGGCCGGACGCGCGGAGGAATCGTCCCGGGACTACAGGAGAGGAATGCATGGGTATCGTCGAGCAGGTCAACGCTCTCATATGGAGTTGGTCGGAGACGTTCAAGGCGCTCAGCAAACGCGCGGCTCTCCTTCCGTTCCTCGTGTACGCGGCCGCGCAGGTGGGGCTCCTGCTCCTCGTGATCGGCTTCGCGTACCCGCCGATCTCCTACCTCATGCTGCCGCTTCTGAAGTGGCGCTTCGGGGAGGCGGTCCTCCACTACCCGACGAACTTCGTCGCGCTCCGCTCGGCGCTCGGGGAGGGAGATCCCGTGCTCGCGATCCTCCTCGGGGCCGTGACAACGGCGGCGGCGGTTCTCCTGTTCGCGGCGTTCTACGAGAGGCGGCAGAGGAGCTTCGTCAAGGCGTGGAAGGCGGCGGCGAGCCGGTACTGGTCGCTCGTCGTCATCGCCTTCCTCATCGTGGTGCTGGGGCAGGTCGTGACGAGGACGTCGTTCTCGGTCTTCGGCATTCTGGCGGACGAGAACGCGATGATGTTCCGCGCCGTCCGGATGGTGACCGTGGCTCTCGTGCTCGTCGTGCAGGCGATCTTCGCCTACGCGGTGCCGTACGTGGTCCTGAGGGGGAGGTCGCTCGGCTCCGCGCTCCTCGGAGGGATCGCGCTGTCCGCGAGGAGTCCCGTGACGACCTACCTGATCGTGGCCGCGCCCGCCGCGCTCGAGCTCCTGCCGGTCTGGCTGTGGAAGCAGAGCTCGCTGATCGCGCGGACGTTCTCGCCGGAGATCCTGTCGGTCGTGATGCTGATCTGGATCGCCATCATCGTGCTCGCCGGGTACCTCACGATCGGCGCGGTCACGAGGGTCTTCCTTCATCTCACCCAGGACGAGCGCGGTGTGGGGACACAGACGGAGGGCGCGCGATGAGGACGCAGGCTCAGACGACGACGAGACGTTTCGCGACGATGCTGATCGCGGCCGCGGTGGCCACGGCCCTCGTTTCGTGCGAGCGCGGCATCGAGGTGCGCGATCGCTACGTCGCGGAGAAACTCCTCTGGGAGGCGGGGAAGCTCAATCGCGCGAGGGTCCTGAACCCCGATCTCAACACGCCCGAGATGCGCGAGCGTATCGCCGCGCAGTACCGGGAGGTCATCCGGACCTTCCCGGCGCCCGAGGGCGACCCGTCCGCGTTGTCGGACGAGGAGACGGAGATCGCGCGGATCACCGGGAGGAGCAGGCTGGCGCTCGCGGCGCTCCTCGAGCACGAGGACGACCTCGCCGCCGCCGTACGGCTCTACGCATCGGTTCGGGACAGCTACGCCTTCAGCCGCGAGCTCTCGGTCGACGCGAGCCTCGCGCTCGCCGCAGTCGAGGTGAAGGCGGGACGATGGCCGGAGGCCGTTCTTGCTTACGACCGCCTGCTCGAGCGGTGGCCCCCCGCCGTCGGGCCGGACGCGGTGCCGGACGGCCGGATCCTCCGCGCCCCGATGAACGTGGCCGTCGTCTACCACGTCGAGGGCGACCTCGAGAGCTCGGCCGCGAGGTTCGATGGTGCGAGGGAGTACTACGCCAGGTGGGCCGCCGAGTGGCCCGGCACGCCGACGGGGGAGCTCGCGATGTCTCTCACGGCCGAGAGCTTCATGCACGAGGAGCGGTGGGTCGAGGCGATCGCGGCGTACGGCGAGTACGACGCCGCCTACGGCAGGCGGGAGAACCGGGCGGCGCTCTGGCTCGCCATGGCCGACGTCTGCGAGACGAAGCTCGGGCGGCGCGATCTGGCGCGCGGCTTCTACGAGCGGGTCGAGGAGGTCTACGGCGACGAGCTGTCGGGGGCGTCGGCGGCCGTCGCGCTCGCGAGGGAAGACCTCGACCGCGGCAGGCACCCGGCCGCGAGGGAGAGGCTCGAGGAGGTGATCTCGAGGTTCCCGGACGAGAAGGAGGTCACCGCGACCGCGATGCAGTACCTCGCGGCCAGCTTCGAGGCGAGTGGCGAGTGGCACAGGGCGGTGGCGGAGTACTACAAGCTCGCCAGGGACTTCCCGACCACGATGTACGGGATGTCCGCGCTCCTCCACGTCGCCGATCGCTACGACGCGATGGGCGAGGCGGAGGCGGCCGCCTCCGCGTACGAGCGGGCGGCCGAGCACTACGACCGCGTGATCCTCGGGTTCCGGGGAACGCCGGCCGAGGTCGCCGCACGGCGCTACCTCGCCGACACGTGGATCAAGCAGGAGATGTGGGAGGAGGCCGTCGACCTTCTTCTCGAGTCGGCCGCGCGCCGGCCCGAGTCGACGACCTCGCCCGTGATGATGATCGAGGCCGCCGACATCTACGCGGCACGGCTCGGTGACGCCGCGAGGGCGGGCGACGTCCTCGAGCAGGTGATGCGGGAGTACCCGGACGAGACGTGGGCCGACGAGGCCGCCAGGAAGCTGACGGCCCTCGGGCAGGCACGCAGCGACGGATAGCACCAGGGAGCCAATGAGCCTCACGGAACGAAAGAAGATCCTGATCGCCGAGGGCGATCCCGACACCCGGAGCCGGCTGGAATCCGGGCTCGCCGGGGAGCACGACGTGTGCGCGGTCGCGACCGTTGAGGACGCGATCGAGGCCGTGAAGCGGTTCGGCCCTCACGTCATGACTCTCGACGGGTCGCTCGGACGCCAGGACAACGGGAACGCCGACGCGCTCCAGCTGCTTCGGCTCGCGCGGAAGGCGAGGCTCCGCCTCGAGATCATCGTGGTGGCGCCCGCCGGCGACAGGGAACTCGCGGTCCGGGCCATCGAGCTCGGCGCCTGCGATTGCTGCGTGAGGCCGTTCGATCTGGACGAGATGGCGGTGCTCGTGAGAAGGGCGCTCCGCGTGCAGGACCTCGAGGCTGCCGCCGACGCCCTTCCCGACAGGCTCGCAGGCGTCAGCCGCTTCGAGAACCTCATCGGCACGTGCGACGCGATGCGCGACGTCTTCTCGGCCGTCCGGAAGGTCGCCGCGACCGACGTCGGCGTCCTCCTGACGGGAGAGCGCGGGACGGGGAAGGACCTCATCGCCCGCGGGGTCCACCACCTGAGCCGCCGCTCGGACGGGCCGTTCGTGACGCTCGACCCGGGCGCCACGCCGCCCGAGTTCCTCGAGGCGGAGATCTTCGGGGGCGGCAACGGCAACGGGACGTTCAACGGGGCGGAGACGGTGCCGGGACGGATCGAGCAGGCCGCGGGCGGGACGCTCTTCCTGCCGGGCGTCGACACGCTCTCGCAGCACCTCCAGGCGCGGCTCCTGGGCTTCCTGCAGACGGGGGTGATCGAGCGCGTCGGCTCGCTCGAACCCACGTGGGCCGACGTGCGGATCATCGCCGCCGCGGGACCCGACATCGCGAGCGCGGCCGAGAACGGCGCGTTCCGGGAGGACCTCTTCTACCTCCTGGGTGTCGTCGCGATCACGCTTCCTCCTCTGAGGGAGCGCGGCGAGGACATCGCGCTCCTGGCCGAGGAACTCCTCTCGCGCTTCTCGACGGAGCACGGGCGGAGCCTCTCGAGGTTCACGAGGACCGCGGTCCGCGCGATGATGGTCCACGCGTGGCCGGGGAACATCCCGGAGCTCGAGAACCGCGTGAGGCGCGCGGTCATCATGGCGTCCGGGAGGACGATCACGGCGGGCGATCTCGGCCTCGACGCGGATCCCGAGCGCGAGGGACGGACGCTCGGAGAGGCGAAGGACGCGCTCGAGCACGAGATCGTCGTCGACGCGCTGCGCCGCGCTGCGGGCAACGTCTCGAGGGCGGCGCGGTCGATCGGCGTGAGCCGTTCGACCGTCTACGATCTGATAAGGAAGTACGAGCTGGACGTGTCGGCCTTCAAGGACCTGGCGAGGAAGCGGCCGGACGCGAAGACCGCGTCGGACGCGCTCGGGCGACCGCGGGGAGGTGGTGTGGGTGGTGGAGCGGCCGCGGCGGGCGACCTTGACAGTGCCGAGGGCGGTCCATAGAATCCACGAAGCCGCCGTCGGGCGGCGCCGTCGGTCCGGGGGACGACTCCCGCGGGCCGCGGAACAACACCTTCAAGGAGCGAGCGATGTCTCGGAAACGATCGGGTCCCATCCTCCTCCTGGCGGTCGCGCTCACGCTCTGCGCGTGCCAGGGGGCGTCGGCCCAGGGAGGACGGGACTCCGGGGGCGTCATCTTCACCTCCGTGCCTGACGGGGCCGTGGTCGAGCTCTACGGCGATCACGTGCTCCGCGGCGTGACCCCGTGGGTGCTGGAGCGAGGCCTCTCCGGCACGTACGAGATCGTTGCATACAAGACCGGCTTCGAGGAGTGGCGAGGAGTGACGGTCCTCTCGGAGACGAAGCGGGACTCGATCCACATCCGGCTGACGATGAAGACCGTGGTTGGGGCCGGCCTCCGGTCCGCGGTGCTCCCCGGATGGGGGCAGTTCTATTCCGAGAAGACGACCAAGGGGGTGATCTTCCTGGCCGCCGAGGCGGTGGCTGTCGGGGGTCTCATCTGGGCGGACTCGAAGAGGAGCGACTCGGAGAGGAACTACAAGAACGCCGTCAGGGACTACCAGGAGGCGGACCAGATCGAGGACATCGACGACGCCTGGGACGAGGTGCTCAGGACCTACGACGACCTGGACAGCTGGCACGAGACGCGCCGCAGGTGGTTCTACGCGGCGGCGGGCATCTGGGCCATCAACCTGATCGACGCGGTGGTCTTCTCCTCGCCGCGGCCTCAGGGCGGCTCGATGGCGAGCCTCCTCGAACCGGAGGGGACCGGGTTCTACGCCTCTCTTGAACCTACGAGGACGACGGCCGGCTTCGCGATCAGGTTCTAGGCTCCCGAGCGTTTTCACAGCAGTGAGGTAACCCATGAATCGAACATTGAGACGAAAGAGGTTGCTTGCAGCGGCGCTCCTGGGCCTCATCACGGTGGTCGTCGCCGGCTGCCTGAGCGACCTGGTGGAGCCGACGCGGGACAACCCGCTCGATCCGGACAACCCGAGCACGGACTCGCAGGAGCCGGCGAAGCCGTCGGCGCTCACGGCTTTCGTGGCCGACCGGCTGGTCGTGCTCACGTGGTCGATGAGCGACACCACCGTGGTCGGGAGCTACAACGTCTACCGGTGGGAGGTGGAGGAGGGGGACGACGTGATCGAGAGCTTCGAGCTTCTCGGCACCTCGGAGACGAGGATGTACGACGACGTCGAGGTCCGGAACGGCGTCCAGTACGCCTACGAGGTGTCGGCGGTCAACCACGCGGGCCTCGAGGGGAAGGTCTCCTCTTCGATCCGCGCGACAGCGTCGATCTACGGCGTGTCGATCGAGAGCGGTCGCGTGAAGACGGCGACGCGGAACGTCACGCTGACCATGTCGGCGGCGATCGGGACCCAGCGCATGCAGATCTCGAACTCGTCCGACCTCGCGGGTGCGCAGTGGGAACCCTACCGCGTCACGCCGGCCTGGGAACTCCTCGCGGGCGACGGCGAGAAGACCGTCTACGCGCGCTTCAGGGACGCCGACGACAACGAGTCCGACACGGTGAACGACGACATCGTGCTCGACACCCGGGCGGCGATCTCATCGGTCACGGAGGACAGCGGAGGGGAGGAGATGGAGGCCGGCGACACGATCCACTTCACGATCGCGACCGGCGAGCCTCACGGCGTGGCGACGGTCGCCATCGGCGCGGCCGTCCAGGACATCCTCCTTCACGACGACGGCACGAGTGGCGACACCGTGCCGAACGACGGCGTCTACGAGCGCGACTACATCGTCGAGTACGGGGTCGAGATCATCCACGGCGTCGTCACGGGCGATTTCATGGACGACATCGGCAACCGGGCCGAGCCCGTGATCGCCCCGGGGAGGGTCACGATCCTCGAGTACCCGACGGCGGTCGTGCTGCACGCCCCGGCCCCTCGATCGGAGCAGAGGATCGACCTCTCGTGGACGAGGAACAACGACGCCGACTTCGACAGCTACAAGGTGTACCGGTCGTACATACCGGGTGTCGACGTGTCGACCGACCGGGAGCTCATCGCGGAGATCACGAACCAGCCGGCGACCGACTTCTCCGACACGGGTCTCTGGCCGGACTCGACCTACTACTACGCCGTCTACGTGATCGACCAGATCGGGCTCGCGACGATCAGCAACGAAGAGTCGGGGACGACGGTGGCGAGCGAGCCGCCGGAACCGGTCACGCTCTTCGAGCCGTGGGCGCCCGACTCGACGTCGCTCGATCTCTCGTGGTCGGTGGGCCAGGCGGACAACTTCGCGGCCTACGAGCTCATCGGGTGGGAGCAGGATCCGCCGAACCCGCCCAACTCGGCGGGGAAGCGCGTGATCACGAGGATCACCGACCGCACCGAGACGTTCTACACGCACGAGAACCTCGTGAACACGCTCGTCTACTGGTACCAGGTGGCCGTCGTCGACTCGTTCGGGGAATCGGCGCTCTCCGACAGCGTGTGGGGCCAGCCGCGGACCGACTAGTAGCGCGACGGGGAAGTAGCTCGACGGGGGAGTAGCTCGAGCGAGGATCAGCACGTCGGGACCCGTCCCGCCAGGGCCGGCTCCGCCGACCGAACACCATATCCCAGGACCTTCGGGCCCGCGCGGACGCCGCGCGGGCCCTCTCTCTTGGCGCCGGCCGCCCGGGCCGGCTCGCCGCCGCGCAGGCTGCCCGGTCCTCCACCCGCGGCCGCCCCCCTGGCCCGTCTGCCGCCCGGCCGTGCCCCCGTGGATTCGCCCGCCAGGGGGACCATTCCCTCTGTTACTTACCAACTGGCATAGATTGTGCAACCTGTCTTGTGTGGGAGTGAATCCCGTGTTACGAAAGGGCGAAGTCAGGGTAAAGCGAGATCCAGCGGTGGCCGGCAGGCATCGAGAAGCCTCGGTCGCGCCGGGCCGGGAACGTAACCCCCCACGAGACCGGCCCTCGGGTTTTCCACCGTACAGGCAACCCCCTATGCACCCGCCTCCGGCCCCGCGGATCTCGACTGACTGCCCACTGGTGCGATAGGGGTGCGGTCGATGATATCTCTCCGAGCGAGACGAAGGACCGGTATGTTCGCGGCCGCTGTCGCCGTTCTTCTGGTGGCGTCGGCGCCCGCGTCGGCCCGGAACTCCGGTGGCGAGCGGGACGGCGCCCCTCAGATTGTCATCGGCGTCTCCACGAACACCGAGTTCACCGTCACGGTCGAGGGAGAGGAACTTCCCGGTGGCCCGGTCGTCTCTGACGGCTCGGGCTTCCTGACGTTCGAGGTCGACGACTCGGGATACCCGGCCGGTCCGCTGGGCGTCTGCATCTCGGAGGGCGATGCCGCGGGCCTCGTCGTCTTCGGGATCGAGGTCCTCGACGTCACCGACTCGTCAGCCGTCGTGACCTGGCAGACGAACTACGCGGCCGACTCGCAGGTCGACTACGGCACGACCACGGCGTACGGCCTCTTCACACCGCTCGATCCCGCTCTCGTCACCGACCACACCGCAGAGCTTGTGGGGCTCGCACTGGGCACGGTCTACCACTTCCGCGTCCGCTCGGGCGACGGGGCGGGCGGCTCGGCGCAGTCGACCGACCGGCAGTTCGAAACGACGTCCGGCGCGGGCGAACCGCTCGTGATCGATGACGTCGAGGTTCTCGTCGCCGGCGCCACGACCGCCGTAGTAGCGTGGACGACGAACCGCGCGGCCGACTCGAGGGTCGAGTACGGCCCGACCGCCGCGTACGGCTTCGCGACGCCGCTCGCTCCTGAGCTCGTCGTCGATCACGTCGACACGCTCCACGGACTCGTTCCCGGCGCGGTCTATCACTTCCGCGTCGTGAGCGAGGACGCCGGCGGAGAGACGGCCCAATCGGTCGACCACGACTTCGAAACGCTCCTCGGAACGCTCACGATCACCGACGTCGAGGTCGTCGGAGCCGGCGCAACCTGGGCGGTCGTCGGCTGGACGACGAACCGTGCCGCGGACTCCCAGGTCGAGTACGGGCCCACCGCGGCGTACGGCTCATCGACGCCGGTCCAGCCGGCCCTCATTACAGAGCACTCGGTCACCTTGACGGGGCTCGCGCCGGGGACGCTCTACCACTTCCGGGTGAGGAGCGACGACGGCGTCGAGGACGTCGCGATCTCGCCCGACCACACCTTCGCGACGGAGTTCGACGCCGATCCCCTGTCGATCACAGGGCTCGCCGTGACGGAGACCGCCGCCACGTGGGCGGTGATCGAGTGGACGACGAGCGCCCCCGCGTCGTCGCAGGTCGAGTACGGAACGACGAACGACTACGGCCTTCTGTCCGATCTCGACCTGGAGCTCGTCACGCATCACTCCGTGATGCTGACGTCGCTCCTGCCGGGCACGTTCTACCACTTCCGTGTGCGCTCCGTCGACGGGGACGGCGAGTTCGCCCTGTCGCCGCACGCGAGCTTCTCGACGCTGAACATCGGACCGACCGGTCCGCCGATCATCGGCGGCGTCGGCACGGAGGAGGTGTCGATCACGAGCGTGCTGATCACGTGGACGACCGACCGACCGGCGACGTCGGCGGTCAGGTACGGCACTGGCGGCGTCCTCGACTGCGCGACGCCTACCGACGCCGGACTCGTCTTCTCGCACTCGGTCCTCATCGGGCCGGTCGTTCCGCGCACCGAGTACTCGTTCGTCGCGCTCTCGGCGTGCGGAGCCGACACGTCCGCCTGCGAGATCGGGACCTTCCGCACGCAGGCACCGTCCGGCGCGAGCACCGACGAGAAGGCCGTCGACATCTCGAGGCCGGGGATGTGGGGGCTCGGAGAGAGCTGGGCCGCGGTCGCCTGGAGCACCTCGCGGGCCTGCTCGACGTGGGTCGAGTACGGCGTCGAGGGTCCCTACGGCTCCTTCGCCGAGGGTGAGGCGACCGGCGACGACGAGTGCGTCTTCGGAGCCCACCTCGAAGGGCTCGCCCCCGGGACGGTCTACCACTACAGGGTGCTCGCGTGGGACAAGGCGGGCGGACTCGTGCTCGGCGAACCCGGCTCGTTCCTCACGGAGGGTGTCCCCGATCTCGAGGCCCCGCTCGCGCCGACGGGAGTGGAAGGTTGGTCGGAGCTCGCGGCGGTCGAGATCGTCTGGTCGCCGAACGGCGAGGCGGACCTCTCCGGGTACTTCGTCTACCGCACCGGCGCGAGGCCGGGCGACCCGCACGCCCCGACTCGGACGGTCAAGCTGAACGAGTTCCCGCTGGCAGGAACAAGGCTCCGCGACATTGAGGTCGTGGCCGGGGAGCGGTACACCTACACCGTGACGGCGGTCGATCACGTCGGAAACGAGAGCGACCCGTCAGAGGACCTCGACGTCGTCGTGCGGGACGGGCCGTCGTGGCACCTCGCGGCGTACCCGAACCCGATCGTCGACCGGACGACCCTGGCGATCTCCGTGCCGGGAGGCGCGGGACGGACGCTGCTCCGGATCATCTCGCCCGCCGGAAGGGTCGTTCGCGAGCTCCTGGACGGGGTCCTCCCGCCCGGGGAGCACACGCTCAGCTGGGACGCCCGGGACCGGAGCGGCCGCAGGGTCGCCGGCGGCATCTATATGGCGGAGCTCACAAACGCGCAGACCGCCGTGAGAAGCAAACTCACGGTCCTCCGTTGACCCTGGGGCCCCGGGAGGCCGCGAGGCGGTGCCTGCCGCCCGCAGGTCGAGCACTCGGGGGCGGCCGGGGCGACCGGCCCGGGCGATCGGCCTGGGCAACCGGTCAAGGCGAGGCACCGGCTCCCGGACCCCACCAGCGACACCCGGACGACCCACGCGATTCCGTCTCAAGCTAACGCCCCTACAGACTGCATCTTAGCTGCTCTTCTCGTAAAGCCCCGAAAATAACACTTGTCAAGTATCACCCGACTGTGATAGTATTGGAATTAGTCAAGGAATACACCTTCATGACCCCGCACCTGCGATGTGCCGAACGAAGAAGCAGTCATGAGGGGACAAGATGTTTAGAGCGGGTGCGGTTCTTGCGTCAATCACGAGGGGCTTTTACTGGAGGAGGGAGTGTCATGAGACGTGCCTTGTTTCTGGGAGTGGCGGCGCTCTTGCTGTTCGGCGCTCTGCCGGCGGGAGCGACGCTGCTGAGCGACTGGTTCGGAGTGGAGCTCTCGGTGGACCGCTACGGTGACTTCAACCACGACTGGGATCCGCTGAGCGCAACCGCCGACTACTTCATCGACGACAACTGGAGCTCTCATCTGGGGAGACGCCCGTACGGGGGCGAGCAGTTCGACATCGAGGCGATGTACTTCGACGACGACGCGCAGTACGCGTACGTCGCCGTGGTGACCTCGCTTCCGGTGCCGGACGGCATTGAGTTTCTCGGTGAGCAGGCGATTCCCGGCGATCTGAGCATCGATCTCGGGCAGGGCCTGTACGACATCGGTGTCGACATCGACGGCCAGACGGGCCGCGTCGCCGACACGGACGCCGACGACTGGTTCCAGGCGAGCGAGTATTTCGTGGCCGAGGTCGGGCCAAGCAACTTCACGGGGGGGGTGGATCTCGGCGTGGCGACGGTCGAGTACTACGACTACGGCATGATCGAGAACGGATTCTCTACGTACGTGTTCGAGGTGACGATCGACAAGAGCCTGCTCAGGAACCCGATGTCGGGCGACATGATCGGCCTCGATTGGACCATGGGCTGCCGGAACGACTACGTGCGGCTCGACGGTACGTTCGACGGCGCCGCGACGCCGGTCCCCGAGCCGGGCACGTTGCTGCTTCTCGGAACGGGCCTCCTGGGCATGGCCGGTGTTGTCAGGAGACGCAAGCGGTAGGTTGGCTGGATCCCCGGGACCTAAGCGAAGGAGCAGGGAGAGTCATCTCCCTGCTCCTGTCTTTTTGTATGGGATCGGTCCTGTGTGGTGTCGGTGCTGTGGCGACGGTCCCGGGTGGGTGACGTTGCCGCCCGCGGGACCGCCTAGTCGTCCCAGCCCTGGTTCTCGAGGAGCTGGTCGTCGGGAACGTCCCTCACGGGCTTCGCGGGCGACCCGAGCACGATCTTCCGCGCGGGGGCGTTCCTCGTGAGGACGGAGCCCGCGGCCACGACGGCGTCGGCGCCGACGGTCTTCCCCGGGAGGATGACCGCCCCGACCCCGATCCGCCCGCCCTTCTCGACGATGACTCCCTTGAAGTGCTTGAAGCGCTCCTCGGTGCGGCCGATGTAGTTGTCGTTCGAAGTCGCGACTCCCGGGGCTACGAAGACGCGGTCGCCCAGCTTGGAGTACGCCGTGATGTACGACTCGCTCTCGAGCTTGCACCTGCGACCGATCGTGCAGTGGTTCTCGACGGTGACGCCGCGCCCCACGATCGTGTAGTCGCCCACGGTGACGTTCTCCCTGACCGACGCGAGGTCCGCGACCAGAACGTGTCGGCCGAGCTCGCACCCCGCATAGATGACGGCGCACGCGCCGATCAGGCACTCGTCGCCGATGACGGCGCCAGGGACCGACGACCCGTCGGTCGTGGCGCTCATCGCGGCCTTCATGGGGAGCTTCCCCACGACGGTGTTGTCGTCGATCCTCACGCGATCCCCGATGATCGTCCCGCCGTGGATGACGACGCTGTTCCCGATCTCGCATCCCGAGCCGATGATCGCGCCGGCACCCACCACCGTGAAGTAGCCGATCTCCGTCCCTTCGCCCACCTTCGCCTTCGGATCGATGAACCTCTCCATCGCAATCGTCCTTTCCGCGGACGGGCCCTCCCGTCCTGCAGTCGGTCGGCAACGCTGTGTGTGTGTGTGAGCTAACCGAGTTTCACGGGGGCGCCACCCGCCTTCAGGGAGCGCTGGGCCGCGTCGAGCACCTTCACGACGCGGAGCCCGTCCCTTCCGTCGGATCGCGGCGTCTGGCGCGTGAGCACACAGTCGAGGAAGTGGTCGCACTCCACCCTGAGCGGCTCACGCATCTTGAGGGCCGGGATCGTCACCTCTCCGAACCTCAGGGTGAACGACTCGGCGTAGCCCACCGTCTTCCCGTTCGGCTCGACGCCCTTGTCGTAGATCCTGATCTTCTCCGACGGCTGCATGTCGTCGAAGACCACCATCTTCTTGCTGCCGACGAGCGTCGTGCGCCGGATCTTGTGCGGATCGAGCCAGGAGACGTGGATCTGTGCCATCTTGTTGTCGGCGAACCGGAGCCACAGGAACGAGACGTCCTCGATCCCGGGGCGGATGTACGCCGCTCCGTACGCCGCGACCTCGATCGGCTCCTCATCCAGGAGGTAGAGGATGATCGAGATGTCGTGCGGAGCGAAACTCCAGAGCGCGTTCTCGTCTGAGCGAATCCTCCCGAGGTTGACGCGCTCGGAGTAGAGGTAGTACGGCGAGCCCAGCTCGCCGCTGTCGAGGAGATCCTTCATCATCTCCACGCCGGGGTGGTACTCGAGGAGGTGTCCCACCATGAGGATGCGGTTGTTCGACTCCGCCACTTCGACGAGGTCGGTCGCGTCCTCGAGCGTGAGCGTCATCGGCTTCTCGACGAAGACGTCCTTGCCTGCAAGAAGGGCCCGCTTCGCGAGCTCGTAGTGTGTGACGGCGGGAGTCGCGATCGCGACGGCGTCGATGTCGGGATCGGCGAAGACGTCCTCGGGGTTGTCAAGCAGGCCGACGTTCGCGTATCCCCGAAGCTGTTCCTTCAGGTGACCGCTGTTCGTGTCGCAGCACGAACGGAGCGTCCCGCGTTTCGCGCTGGCGAACGAGCGCAGGAGGTTCTTCCCCCAGTTGCCCGCGCCGATGAGCCCAAGATTAACGACTCTGTCCACCGCTCTGCCTCTGACCCGCTCGATTGCTTGCGATGTCGTTCTAGTATGTGTCTGGCCATCCACTTGGTGCGACCCCCGGGAGTGTTTGGAGAGCGTCAGGTATCTAAAGTTGCGCTCATCCTAGGTGGTCGCGCCGAACTTAGCAAGCGTTATCGTTTGCAAGATGCGTACCAGAGGCCGGGGCCCGGAGGGCCGCCGGCGACCGCCCGGCGGGCTCTCGGTGGGGCACCCGGCTGAGCAGCGCCACGGCCTCGGCCGGCCTCCGGGGCGGGCGCTTGACTCGGCCCCCGAGGCCCGGTAGACTCGCACCAATTCGTAATGAACGGGGCCCTCCCGCCCAGGCGGGAAGAGGCTCGGAAGCCCTCTCGGGGGGGGATCCGGGGGGAGCCGCCAGGCTCCCCGGGCCCCGTCCGCAACCTCTTGACAAGGAGAGAACCGAGTGGACAAGACCGAGATGCTCTTCAAGGAGCTCACGGAAGCCATCGGCGTCCCCGGGTTCGAGGACGAGGTGGCCGACATCATGGCCGAGCACCTCAAGGGTGTGGCGAAGATCTCCTACGACCGCCTCGGCAGCATGGTCGCCGCGAAGAAGGGTAAGGCGGACGACCCGAAGATCATGATCGCCGGTCACATGGACGAGGTCGGCTTCATGGTGAAGTCGATCACGAAGGAGGGCTTCATCAAGTTCCTGCCGCTCGGCGGCTGGTGGGGCCACGTCGTTCTGGCCCAGCGCGTGCTCGTCCGGACCAGAAAGGGCGACTACGTCGGCGTGACCGGCTCGAAGGCGCCGCACATCATCACGGCGGAGGAGAGGAAGAAGGTCCTCGACATCGGCGACATGTACATCGACGTCGGCGCCGCCGGGAAGTTCGACATCCAGAAGAGGCTCGGCGTCCGCCCCGGCGACCCGATCATCCCCATCTCCGACTTCACGATCCTCGGGAACCCGAAGACCTATCTCGCGAAGGCGTGGGACGACCGGATCGGATGCGCGGCGGTGATCGACATTCTGAACAAGGTCGGGAAAGCCCACCCGAACACCCTCTACGGCGTCGGCACGGTTCAGGAGGAGGTCGGGCTCCGCGGCGCGCGGACGAGCGCGAACATGGTCGACCCGGACGTCGGCTTCGCGGTCGACGTCTGCATCGCGAAGGACACGCCGGGCCTCGGCGACACCGACGAGAAGCTCGGTGCGGGCGCGGGCATCCTCGTGTTCGACGGAAGCGTGATTCCGAACCGCAGGCTCCGCGATCTCGTGATCGACACGGCGGAGAAGATGAAGATCCCGTACTTCCTGACAGCGCTCGTGAGGGGCGGAACCGACAGCGGGATCATCCATCTGAACAGGAAGGGTGTGCCGTGTCTGACGTTCGGCGTCCCCGCGCGATACATCCACGGACACGTCGGCGTCATCCACAGGAAGGACTACGACAGCGTCGTCAAGCTGATCACGGCCGTTGTGAAGAAGCTCGACAAGAAGACGGTCGCTTCGCTCACGCGCGGCTAGCGTTGGCGCGGGACGCCGACGCGACAGGCGGGACGCGACAATAGGGAATGGACCGGCCGCACGGGCGGCCGCCTCGAGGCGGATCGCCCGTGCGGCTCTGAATTGACGGAGCGACAGGCGCCCGCGGGCGTCGATCGGGACTGGACACCTCATGGGAATTCTCAAGGATACGTTCGGCAGGGCGAAGTGCCTGATCGGTGTGGTCCACGTGCTTCCGCTTCCCGGGAGTCCGCGTTGGGCGGGAGACGCGGAGGCCGTGATCGGAAACGCCCTCGCGGACGCCGCCGCCATCGAGGCGGCGGGGTTCGACGGGCTCATTCTCGAGAATTTCGGTGACGCCCCGTACGCCAGGGGGTTCGCGGGGCGCGGAGCCGTCGCGGGACTCGCGGCCGTCGGTGCCCGCGTGGCCGAGGCGGTCCGGCTGCCGATAGGGATCAACGTGCTCCGGAGCGACGCGCGCTCGGCGGTGGCGGTCGCCGCCGCCACGGGTGCGCGCTTCGTCCGGGTGAACGTCCACACGGGCGCAGCGCTGACCGACCAGGGCATCATCCAGGGCGACGCCATGGGGACGATGCGCGCCATCCGCGAGATGGCCCCCGGGACCCTGGTGTTCGCGGACGTCTTCGTCAAGCACGCAGTTCCCATGGGCGACGCGGGGCTCGAGCAGTCCGCGCGCGACACCGTCGAGCGGGGGTTCGCGAGCGCGGTGATCGTGACGGGCGAGGCCACCGGATCCCCGGCGGCCCTCGATCACGTGACGCGGGTGAAGGACGCGGTGCCCGAGACGCCCGTCATCGTGGGAAGCGGAGTGACCGCGGAATCGTCGGCGCCGACACTCGAGGTGGCCGACGGAATCATCGTCGGGAGCGCGATCATGCGCGACGGAAGGGCCGGAGGCCCGATCGATCCGAAGCGGGCAGCCGGGTTCGTTGCGGCGGCGCGTCGTCCGGACGGGCGACGGTAGAGCGGCGCCGGAGGAGGTACCGATGCTCAAGATATTCGACACGCAGGAGGGAAGGAAGAAGGAGTTCGTGCCGGTCCGCGAGGGCAGCGTCGGGATGTACTTCTGCGGCATGACCGTCCAGTCGGAGCCCCACGTGGGACACATGCGCGTCGCGCTGGTGTCGGACGTCTTCCGTCGCTACCTTCGGTTCAAGGGATACGATGTCACGCTCGTGATCAACTTCACCGACATCGACGACAAGATCATCGCGAAGGCGCAGGAGGAGGGGGTCGAGTACACGGAGATCGCCAGGCGGAACATCGACAAGTTCATGGCGTTCCTGCGCTTCCTCGGCGCCGAAGAGGCGGACCACTATCCCAGGGCGACCGACCACATGGGCGAGATCATCGATCTCGTCCAGACGCTCGTCGACAGGGGCCACGCGTATCCCTCGGGCGGCGATGTCTACTTCGAGGTGAGGAAGTGGCCGGGATACGGGAAGCTCTCGAAGAGGAACATCGACGATCTCATCGCCGGCGCGAGCGAGCGCGTCGACGTCGACGAGCGCAAGAGGAACCCCGAGGACTTCTCTCTCTGGAAGGTGGCGAAGGAGGGCGAGCCCTACTGGGACAGCCCGTGGGGGAAGGGTCGCCCGGGCTGGCACATCGAGTGCTCGGCGATGTCGATGAAGTACCTGGGCGAGCACTTCGACATTCACGGCGGCGGTACCGAGCTGATCTTCCCGCACCACGAGAACGAGATCGCGCAGTCGGAGGCGGCGACCGGCAAGGCCTACGTCAACCACTGGGTCCACCACGGCCTCGTGAACCTCGTGGGCGAGAAGATGTCCAAGTCGACCGGCCACTTCAAGACCATGGAGGAGATCTCGAAGCGCTTTCCTCCGGACGTGGTGCGCTTCTACCTCCTCTCGACCCACTACCGCTCGGAGATCGAGTTCTCCGACGAGCGGCTGCACGAGGCGGCGACCGCCATCGAGAGGTTCGAGAACCTCTTCCGGACCCTGGCGAGGCTCGTCGGGCCCGAGGGGGACGGGGAGGCGGCGGAGGCGTCGCCCGGGATCGTCGAGATCCGTGGGAAGTTCATCGACGCGATGGACGACGATCTGAACACCGCGGGGGCGATCGGGCACCTCTTCGATCTCGTGAGGGTCCTGAACCAGGAGATCGAGTCCGGTGCCGACGCGACCGTCCTCCGGGGGGGGCGTTCGGTTCTCCGGGAGCTTCTGGACATTCTGGGACTCCTGCGCGGCGTCCGGGGAGAGTCGGACGAGGTCGCAGAAGGCGTCCTGCAGCTGGTCGAGGAGCGGGGGAGGGCGCGGGCTGAGAAGAACTGGGCCCGGGCAGACGAGATCAGGGACGAACTCGCGGCGAAAGGCTATACCGTCGAGGACACACCGGAAGGACCGGTCGTCCGGAAGCTGAAGGGCTGATCGGGAGAAGTGCTTGTCTGGTAGTGAGATAGAGCGATCATGAGCGATCGGCCGCTGGGGCCTGGGTGGTGAGCTGCGCAGGACCCGGGTGGACGCGGCCGCGGGATCGACCGCAGGACCGGCCGCAGGACCGGCCGCAGAGCCGGTCCCGGGGTCGGCGGGGGAGACCACCGCAGTGCGCGAGCCTCCAGCCGTCAGAGAACCCCCCATTCTACGGGTCGAATGCGGTTACCGTGGTGCCGACCGGCCGCACGGGGCGGAAGAATCGTCCTTGCTTGCTACGTGAGGCCGAAACCCCCCAGTTTTAGGTTGACACCCCCCCTGCGTTCTAGTAGTATATGCGGTTTGTAGCTGGCGGTGCCAGATAGGAATCCCTGCCGCCGGGGCATATCGGCTTATCCCGGGCTGGCGTAGCTCAATGGTAGAGCGCCTCACTTGTAATGAGGGGGTTGGGGGTTCGATTCCTCTCGCCAGCTCCAGACAGGTGTGTCTGTATTTCGCGGTTTCGCGCTGAGATGCGCGTTCGGTTCGGAGGGAGTGGGTCGAGTCGGGGAGGTTCCCGAGTGGTCAAAGGGAACAGACTGTAAATCTGTCGGCGAAGCCTTCGGAGGTTCGAATCCTCCCCTCCCCACCATCACGATCCGGTCCGCGGAAGGCAGTGCGGGAATAGCTCAGTTGGCTAGAGCATCAGCCTTCCAAGCTGAGGGTCGCGGGTTCGAGTCCCGTTTCCCGCTCCAGATATCGAGCGCCTCGGTGGCGAGGCTTCGCGCTTGACCGCCGCGTCGCGTGCTGATAGACTTTCGGTTCGGCCAAATCAGGGCTGGCGGGCGTCCGTGGCCCCGGGCCGTAGTGTGCGCCCACGTAGCTCAGTCGGTAGAGCGCATCCTTGGTAAGGATGAGGTCACCGGTTCAATCCCGGTCGTGGGCTCCATGACCAGGTTCGGTCGGGAGAGTGCAAGACCAGTGCCGCGATCGTGATCGGACAGGCGGGTGACTCCCGCTACTAGGGGGAAGAGATGGCGAAGGAGAAGTTCCAGAGGACGAAGCCGCACGTGAACGTCGGCACGATCGGGCACGTGGATCACGGGAAGTCGACGCTGACGGCGGCGATGACGCTCTGCCTCGAGA
>JALGWI010000011.1 GCA_025774245.1 bacterium | reverse complement strand
TCGATGATCGCCTCGGGTCGCGGCGGACACCCCGGAATGTACGCGTGGACCGGGATGTGCTTGTCGACAGGACCGGCGAAGTTGTAGCCGTCCTTGAAGATCCCGCCCGTGCAACCGCACGACCCCAACGCGACCACCGCGCACGGCTTCGGCGCCTGCTCCCAAGTCTCGATCATCTCGGGCACGACCTTCCTCGGCACGCTCCCCGAGACGAGAAGCACGTCGGCGTGCTTGACGCTGCCGACGAGCTTGATGCCGAAGCGCTCCACGTCGAACTTGGGGCAGAGGAGGTCCAGGACCTCGATGTCACAGTTGTTGCACGCCCCGGCGTTCAGGTGGAACACCCACAGCGACTTCTTGAGTCCCCAATTGGTTAGGCCCATGTATCGCTCCGTCTCGTCCTACAGCCCGACTACCGCGAGGATCATCCCTATGATCGCGAGAACCGTGACCGGACCCCAGAAGAACCTGACGGCCTGGTCGATTCTCACCCTGGGATTCGTGTTCTTAATGAGAACTATGATCGTGACGATGATCAGGTACTTCACGATCGTGTAGAGAAGACCCCAGCCGGTCAGCTGGAGCCCACCCCAGAAGATGGTGATCAGGAAGACCGGGAGCGTGAAGAGCATCATCGCCTGCGTGACCTTGACGACGGCGAGGGCCGCACCCGAGTACTCCATATGCGTGCCGTCCATGAGCTCGGTCTCCGCCTCGGGAATGTCGAACGGCGGATACGTGAGCTTCGCCTGGACGCACAGGATCGTGACGACGAAAGCGATGATGCAGGAGAGGTTGCCCAGGAGAACCCCGTCCGCCGCCTGAAACGCGAGGATGTCGTTGATCTTGAGCGTCATCGGGCTGACCTTCGTGACTGCGGTGAAGATGGCGATCACGAACGGAAGCTCGTACGCGAGGATGAGCTTCATCTCGCGACTCGCTCCGATGCTCGAGAGCGGGTTGCTGGACGCGGACGCGCCGATGATCATGCCGAGCGAGGGAATCGTCAGGAGGTAGATGACGCCGATGAGGTCGCCGACGAAACCCCGCCCCTGAATGCTCGCCATCCACAGTATCGTCGACACCACACCCACCGCAGCCAGGCCGGCCAGGGGAGCCAACAGGAACCCCGTCCGCTTGGCGCCCTCTGGGATGACGACCTCTTTCCCGATCAGCTTCAGAACGTCCGCGAAGGGCTGATACCACGGGGGGCCGACGCGCCACTGCACGCGTGCGCTGACCTTCCTGTCGACCCACGTAGTCATGAGCCCGACCGCGGCCGTGAAGACCAGACCGGGGAAGATGAGGAAGTGGAGAACCATGGTCAGTGTCGTGGCCATCCTGTTATCTCTCCCATGTGTCTTCGTGCGTGAAGGTCCGAACGGACCCGGATCCCGTTACCTCTCCCCCCGCACCGTCTTCGACAGGGTCCGGGCGCCACGCGTCGGAGCGCTCTTCTGAGCCTCCATGTCGCCGATGTCCCCGAAGGTCCGGGCGCCGGAGACGCAGGTCCCCGCGCACATCGTGTCCTTCTCGTCGAGCGTCCGCCACTCGCAGAGATCGCACTTCGGCATCGTGTGGCGGGTCTTCTCCAGATCGATCGCGCCGAACGGGCACGACTGAGCACAGGAGGTGCAACCGCTGCACTTCATGTTGCTGCGGATGACCAGCCCGTCGTCCCGTTTCAGGATCGCCTCCTGCGGACATGCCGCCTCGCAGAGCGGCTGCTCGCAGTGCCGGCAGTTCATCTGCAGCACGATGTTGCTGAGGACCTTGGACGCCTCGAGATGGTCCTGGCTGTTGTGTGAGTAGAAGCAGGCAGCGATGCAGCTTCTACAGCTGATGCAGCGCCCGTAGTCCAGGATGTTTCTCTTGTTCATCCAGCTCTCCTGGAGATGTCTCCGCCGCCGGCCGTTTCGGGCGGCCGCGCGGCTTCCTTCGTCTCTCTACTTCTCCGGCGCGACCTTCGCGCCGTCGGCAGACACGTCGTACCACCTCGTGCCGGCGTTCGGGGTCCACGCCATGAGGCCCCGCGCGTCCGGAACGTACGTGGGAATCGCAACCAGACTGCCCGGCATTCTGTCGGTCACCGTGACGATGAGCCGCGTCTCACCCCGGTCGGTCGAGAGCGCCACGGTCGTCCCGTGATCGATCCCGAGCCCGGCCGCGGTCTCCGGGCCGACCCAGATCTCGCAGTAGGGCGACACGCTCTGCGGAAACGCCATCCGGCCGGTGATCGTGCCGTCCCACCGGTGGAGCGGGTGGATCGCCTCGATGAGCGACACGCCGTTCGCGCCACCCTTCGCGATCTTCGCGAGGGCTGCTTCGACGTCCACACCGAGCGGCGGGTGCTCCGCCTTGGCCGCGTCCTCGCGGAGCGGCGCCCCGAGCTCGGCCGCCACGGCCGCGAGCATCTCCCGGACGGGCTTCGCATCGCCCTGCGCCGCCACGAGAGGCTCGATCGTTGTCGAGATGCCGAACGACGCGGTGTAACTCCCCGGCGTCTCGGTCCAGACGGCCTGCGGGAGCCCGACGTCGCTGTGCTTCGTGACGTCGTTCTCGAAGATCGCCGAGGCCGCGAGGAAGTCCAGCTCCTCGATGTCGTCCTGGCTCACCGCGCCCGGATACAGCTGGACGATGTCCGGGCCGAAGACCAGGAGGCCCTTGATCTTCCTGTCCGCGACGCCGTTGAGGATGTCGGGAACGGTCTTCGCGGAGCCCACGCGCTCAAACGCACCGAGCGCGTTCCCCCCCCGGAAGAGCGGCGCGTATTTCCCGTTCACCGCCTTCGCGAGCTTCGAGGCGAAGAGGCCGATGAGATACTCCGACGTGGAGTCGCCGAGCCTCGAGGAGACGAGGATGACGACCTTGTGCTGCTCCTTCAGGAACTTCGCAATGTCGGCCGCGCCGCGCGCCCTGAGTCCGGTGGCCGCTTCAACCTTCGCCGGGTCGACCTTCGGCACGCCGCTGACGTTGAGCTCGTTCAGCACCTCGCTGAGAACGAGAGGCTCAGTGCCGGGCCGGACCGCGAAGTGGCGGTCGGCGAACCAGTCGGTGTTCGTCCGAAATGGGTTCAGCGTGAAGATTCGGTTGGACCTGCTCTTGTGGCGAGCCTCGATCACGCGCTTGGCGATGCACGGATGGCCCCAGAAGACGTCGCCGATCAGAATGAAGGTCGTCCCGTCGTCGAGGTCATCGACCGTCGCGTCTCCGGCCCCGCCGCCCATCAGGAGTGGGTAGTCGTTTCCGTCGTAGGCGACGGCGATGTTCTTCGTCCCGAGGGCGGTCGCCGCGAATGCGACCGCGGCGTCGTAGTCCTCGTTCGACAGCTCGGTGCTCACGATCACGCCGAGCGCGTCCCCACCACCCTGGCTCTTGATGTCACCGATCTTGCCGGCGACCTTGGTCACCCCGCTCGACCACGGAACCCTCCGCCTGTTGACCGTCGCCCCGAGGAACCTCTTCGGGTGCTGCAAGAGCTCGATGTTGTAGTGCCCCCGCACACACAGGGAACCCAGGTTCTGCGGGGCCTCTGTGTCGAGGTCGAGCCGGACGGGCACGCCCCTATCCAGCTCCATCCCGAACCCGCACTGGAGGGAGCAGAAGAGACACGACGCCTTCTTGATCTCTGGCATGTCGACTAACCCCTCAAGGTAAACTCACTAGAACGGATCTCCGAACTTCTCAATCTGCGCCGCGGTGAGGACGGGACCGTCCTTGCAGATGTAGTACTCGCCCAGCATACAGTGCCCGCACTTACCCAGCCCGCAACTCATGTTGCGCTCCATCGAGTGATAGATGTTCTCCGGCTTGAAGCCCTTCTGCAGGAGCCCCACGTTCACGAACTTCAGCATGATCGGAGGCCCGCAGACGCACGCGATGGCTGTCTCCGCGTGAAACGGAACGTCGACGTCGACGGTCGTCACGAGAGGAAGGTCGTCGAGAAGGACCGTCACCACGCCGACGGTTCCCCGCCAGTCGGGATGCGGCTCGTCGATCGTCTGCTGGACCTCGGTGTTCTTCATCTTCTCCCACTCGGGGAGGAGGTCCTTGTAGACGATGTCCTCGGGCGTCCGCGCCCCGTAGCGGATCGAGATCTTCTTGTACCTGTCGATGTCGTCGAAGAGCGCGAGGATGAGCGAGCGCAGAGGCGCCAAGCCCACACCGCCGCCGATGATCAGGATCTCCTTCCCCTCGAAATCCGTCAGGTTGTAGCCGTGTCCGTACGGCCCGCGGATCCCCACCGTGTCGCCCACCTTCATCTTCGCGAGGGCCTCGGTCACCGATCCGACCTCCATGATCGTGATCTCCATGGTGTCGGTGACGTTCGGATTCGAGGAAGGAGTGAACGGCGCCTCGCCCACGCCCGGCACGGTCAGCTCAACGAACTGCCCGGCTGCGAAGGTCACCGGCTCCTTTGGACGGAACCGGTACGTGTTGATGTTGGGCGTCTCCTGCTTGATGTCCTCGATGACGCTCTCGATCGGTCTGTAGAGATTCTTCATGCCTTCGCCTTCTCCGTGACCACGTGCTTGATGGCCTCGCGCATGTCGATCTTGCCCATGCAGGCGTCGATGCACCTGCCGCAGCCGGTGCACGTCACGAGGCCGTACCTGTCGCGGGAATACTCGAACTTGCAGCGGAGCCTGTTATCGAGACGCTGGAGCAACTCGGGACGCGAGTTCCCGCCGCCGCCGGTGCGCGCGTAACCGAGCGACAGGCAGGTGTCCCAGTTCCTCGTTCTCTCGTAGCCGCCCTTCGCTCTCTGATCGACCAGGAGGAAGCACGTGCACGTCGGGCACACGCGGTTGCACGCGCCACAACCGACACAGTTCTGCGTGACGTACGCCCACGACTCGGGTGACCCCTCGAGGTCGTACCTGTCGAACGAGCCCTCGACCCGGAAGTCAGCGTTCTGTCGGTTGACCGCCTCGGTGACCGAATTGCGGCTCCGCTCGCGCTCCTGTCCGTGCGTCGACTGAAGCTCCGACACGAGGTCGTCCGACCCCGCCACGAGCTTCTCTCCCTTCTCCGACCCGATCGTCAGAACGAAACCGCTGTCGATCGGAGCCAGGTTGAGGTCGAACCCCTCTTTCGGATACGGCTCCCCTCCGACCATCGTGCAGAAGCACGTCTCCTTCGCGGCGGTGCAGTCGAGCGAGACGATGTACGTGTTCTTGCGCTTCTCGATGATGAAGGGATCGTCGTACTCCTCGGTGAAATGCACCGTGCTCCAGTAGACCTTGTCGAACTTCGCGAGGCCCCGAACGTCGCACGCGCGCGGGCCCACGATCACCGTGGGCGGCGCTTCCACATCAGCCTCAGGATCACTGCTCGGGTACTTCGCTACCACCTCGCGGGAATAGAAGATGAACGACTTCGCTGTGTGGGCCAGCGCCGCGCCCTCCAGGTGGAGCTTCTCCGGAACCTCGCCGGCGACCAGCTCGTAGTCCGGTGTCGCTTCGTTGTTCATGATGTCGAACGTCACCGGCACGTACACCCGATAGTCCTTGGCCCACCTGCCGATCAACCTCTGGAGGTTCTCTCGTCCGATGAAGACTTCTTTCATCCTGGCCAGCCCTCTCGCTTGGTGTGGTCCGCCGGACTCACCCGCGACCCGCGGCGGGAGCTCTGAGACGGGTCCCGCCCGAATTCACGCAGAAGCCCCGCGGTGGCTCTCCTCCACATTGAGAGGAGGACGATCCCGGGGTCACTCCGCTGTTGCGGCGTACGGATGGGGTGGTCCTGCCCAGGCCTGCAAGTAACACTCAGCCCTTTCACTGATTGTCGCCTGCCGGTCGTAACGATTCCCCGGCCCCCCGCTCTGACGGGTTCGGGCCGGGGAGAAAAGCCCGGGAGATTGTATCGGGCCAAAGGCGGGAGTGTCAAGTGTAAACGGGCAGCTCTGAAGCAGCGCAATCGCGAGTGGGATCGGGGATTGCGGCAACCGGAGGTGTCCCCTCATTTCCTCGGCGACAGGAACCGGCGATCGAACGCTCTCTCCCCTACCTTGCTTGTCGACGACGTAGTGCGAGATCCGCCACAGGACCTCCTCCATGACCTCAGAGCAGGTCCGCTCGCGGGCGGCGGTGTCGGCCCTCCGTCACTCCGCGAGCGTGGCCCGGAAGCCGACGGTCTCGCCCACGCACGGGCCTCAGTGAGAGTCAGCCCGCTCCGGGATTGCCACCTGGTCAGCGGTGGCGGGAGTTCAGCGCGCTGGGTGGCGCGCCCCTCCCTCCGGCGTCAAGCTGCGCCCGCGGGCACAGACAAACACCAGTATATTCAGGTATACTGCTCAGCATCCACCCTGCTCGCGACGGGCCCTCGAGCAGCCGGCCTTCCGTCGGACCGACCATCTACTCGTGTGTCGACGGCAGCTCGCCGGCTCTCTTGAGCGCGATCTTCGTGAGAATGGGACCGATGATCTCAAACACGATGCTCGTCGCGGTGATCACGGTGATGATCGCGCCGCCGACTGCCCGCGGATCGAAGACAATCCTGCTGGTGTCCGGATGAGCCGCCGCGAATCGGCTGACGGCCTCCGACACCGCGGGGTTCCGGGCCAGCTCTCCGAAGCGCTCGCTCACGATGAGGGACAGGCCGATCGCCACTCCCGCCTGGGAGAGGATTCCGAGGCCGACCCACTTCCGTATCTTCGGCTCCGTTCGACCAATGAGCGCTCCGAGGCGCGAGCCTCCGATGAGGCCGGCGGACCGCGCTGCGATGTAGACGAGCCCGACCGCGCCGAGGCTGGGCAGCTCGCCGATCTTCAGGTGCGCCCCGGCGATGCAGAAGAAGAGGATGAACATGAGCGGCATGATCTCGCGCAGGGGTTCCGTCACCCTGTGAACGAAGGCCTCGCGGCGCGTGTTCACCAACACGAATCCGACCGCCATGTTCGTGAGAATGAGAGACAGGCCGAAATGCTTCGCCAGGCCGGCGGCAATCAGGACCGTCCCGAACGTCATGATCAACATGTCGCGTGATGTCTTCAGTCGCCGGACGAGCACGCAGAAGGCGAAGCCAAGTGCGGTGCCGAGACCGAGACTGGCGGCTATCTCGAGCAGTGGCTTGCCCAGCCCCGCCGCCAACCCCGCGCCGCCCGCCTCGACAACGCCCAGATTCCGCAGGAAGATGCTCTCGGCCACCGCAGCTGCGAGTCCGAAGATGATGATCGCGAGCCCGTCGTCGAACCCGACGACCGCATAGAGCGCCTTGGTGAGGGTCCCGCGCGCACGACACTCCTGGATCACGGCGACCGTTCCTGCAGGAGCGCTCGCGGGTGCGATCGCGCCGAAGAGGAGCGCGAGCGGCAGGCTTCGGGTAACGAGATAGACCACCACCGTCACGATCGCGAAGGCTCCGAACGACTCCGCCAGGATGACGCTGACGATCCCTCCGCCGAGGCGCTTGAGCGAGACCATGCTCAGTTCGGCGCCGATGCTGAACGCCACGAAGCCCAGCGCCATCTCCGTGAGGAATGAGAGGGACGTCAGGTTCGTCTCGTAGAAGAAACCCACACCGGAAGGCCCGAGCACGACACCGAGGATCATGAAGCCGATGAGCGACGGGAGGCGGGCAGCATGCGCGCCCCTCCCGAAGTAGTAACCCACGATGGCAACGAGACCTACGAGGAGCAGCGGCTCAACGCGGAACAGATCCTCCATGGGCATTCCTCATCGCTGTGTGGTCAGCGACCCGCCAGAGAAGAAGACGTTCTGCACCGTGACGAGCACCTGCTCGCTCTCGGCGAGGGGTCCGGCGACCTGCTCGATCCTGCGCACCAGTTCGTTCGCCATGCTTCTGTTCACGAGAGAGATGATCACGCGCGTGAAGGACTGCGGCCTGTCGGCCCAGAGCCCCGCGAACAACGGGAGCTTGGCCAGGTAGACGCTGGCGTTCTCGGCCTCGAGCACTGCCGTGAAGCGTGGTTCCGTCCCGCCCAGCAGCTGCAGGATCTCCTGGAAGAGCCCCTCGTCCTGAACGAAAACGTGGAGCAGACTGCGCTTCGCTTCCGGGCGGAGCTCTCGATCGAAGGAAACGTGGCGCAGGAAGCTCTCGCGCAGGGCCTCCGGTGTCACCGCAGCCAGCATCTCCTTGACGGCGTCAGCGTTGGAGAGCACGCGCGAGAGTCCGGAGAGCACGCGGATGTGATCGGCCGACTCCAGCGCCGGCCCGACGATGAACGCGATCAATCCAACGGGCTCGCCATCGAGTGAGTCGAAACCCACGCCGCCGCCGACGGTCGCGAGACCGACGACGAACTCGGGCACGGAACTCATGCGGCAGTGCGGGATCGCTATCCCCTTCCCGAACCCCGTGCTCCCGACAGCCTCTCGCTCTGCCATGGCCTGACGGATCTCCTCGGCGGATACCTCATCGAGGATCGGGCTCCGCTTGGCGAGCGCCGCGATCTGAGACAACGCGTCCGTCTTGTCGGAGGCCGCGATGTTCACAGCCACGCACTCCGCCCTCAGCAGTTCGGACAGGTCCATCTTCAACTCCAGGGTCTGGGTTGTCGCCGCTCGGGACATGACGATGACATGGGGATGGCTCTCATCTGCCGGACTCACCAGGCTCCGGAGGCCGGTCGGCCCGACCACCACCGGACCGCTCCGTCACTCCGACACGGATCACCTTCCCCGAAAGGCCCCCCGTTCAGTCTCGGAGAGGCCGAGCGCTTGAGGACCAGCTGGTCAGGCAGATTGGAGCCTCTGTTGTATTGGCCGCATGCTATCACACCGCGCGCATCGGATCACGGCTCGAGACCGTCGGATCGGGGGGAGCGGCGCCTCGCTCGGCATGGTAGGATCAAGGTCCTGTTCAGGTGAGGCCGGACGAGCTGTAGGAGGTTACCGTGACACGCCATCTGCCGTCACCTCCGCCATCGACCGAGCGAAGACCGGGTGCCCGGAGGCGCGCCGTGTGGGCGGCGGCGCTCTGCCTCCTGGCGATCCACGCGCTCCCCGCGGCAGCGGCGGGCGGGCGGATCGCGAGCGAGCGGGTCACGGGGAGGCGTGCCACAGCGGGGCGTGCCACGGCCGGTCCCTCCGGAACGCCGGGCCTTCCAGGCCTCACGGAGGCGCTGTCGCAGGCCGCCCCCGGCGACACGGTCTTCCTCGCGCCCGGGCTCTACGAGGGGACGCACGCCCTCCTGCCGGGCGTCTCGCTGATCGGTCTCGCGGGACCCGACAGCACCGTGCTCGACGCCGCGGGAGAGGAGTACGTCCTCACCGCCCGGGATCTCGACCGAACGACGGTCATCGCTGGGCTCACCCTCCGGAACGGGCGCCGCAGCCACGCGAACTCGGGAGGCGGGGGCATCTACCTTCACAGCTCGAGCCCCGTCATTATTGGCAACGTGTTCTACGGACACCTGGGCTACTTCGGCCCGGGGGTCTACGGGAACTACGGGTCCGACCCGGTCATCGCCTACAACGTCTTCCGGGACAGCGAGGGCTACCTCGGGGGCGCCGTCGCCGCCTACGTGGACTGCGCGCCGCTCGTCTATAATAACCTCTTCTTTGACAACGTCGCCGTGAGCGGCGGGGCGGTGCTCTGCCTGAACTCGTTCCCGGTGATCGCGGGTAACACGATCGTCGGGAACACGGCCGGCGAGCACGGGGGCGGCGCCATCTATCTGAACTCATCCCCCGCTCTCATTCAGGGGAACATCATCGTCGGAAACGGGGAGGCCGGGGCCATCTACTGCCAGGACGACGACGCGCCCGCCACGATCCGCGCGAACATCTTCTGGGAGAATCGCGGGGGGACGACCGCCGGGGCCTGCGCCGACCCGACCGGTACCAACGATAACCTCCGCTGTGATCCGCACTTACAGGACACAGGCGATCGCGTGCTGTGGCGCGGCGCCGCACCTGATGGCTCGGACCCCTGCCTCAAGGGGGCCGGAGCGTCTCCCTGGGGAGTCGCGATCCCATCAGTCCCCGCCGAGGTTCTGGAACTTTGGGAGGACTGGAAGCGGGAGCACAGCGGCTCCCACTGATCGCCCCATTCGCGAACCATGCCTCAGTCTTCCATAATCTCTTTCATGATTCCGTATTCATGATCGGATTCTCTTGACGTTGCTGTCTATGCTGGTGTATGGTAGCGTGTCGGTCTGTGTCCCACCGAGGGCCCGCGACGGCCACCCAAACCGGGCCGAGCTCCCGGCGAGGCCACGCGACGAATCCACTACGGAAAGGAGGTGGCGAGATATGCGCTACCGCTCAAGGCTGGTCGGTGCCGGCATCATGCTGGTTGCTTTCCTGATGCTTGGTCTCACGACCGGAGCCTTCTCGCGGCCCGATGTCGACTGGGTGGAGTCTCCTCTCTACCACCACATCTCCGAGCTCTCCGCCAACGGGATGGCCCGACGCGTGTGGAACGTCGGCGACCCGATGGTGGAGATCAGCGAGTCTGACGAGCTCCGCTACAACGACGACACGTCGGGCCCATGTACGACCGCACCTCTCTGCACCGAAGGACCAGCCTGCACGTGGGACGTCTGCACGGCGTTCCCCGAGTGCACCATGGACCCGGCCTGCACGGCCGGACCGGAGTGCACGAAGGGCACGATGTGCACGCTCGGTCAGGACTGCACGATCGGGTCGAACTGCACGTTCGGCTCCGGCTGCACGCAGGGCGACTACTGCACGTGGTCACCGCAGACATGCACGGCGGGTGCCAGCTGCACCGGCGGAGGTGGTTGTTCGGCGGGACCGTGGTGTACGGTCGGTCCGGCCTGCACGATGGGCGCCGGCGGGTGCACGGTCGGCGGTCTCTGCACGGACGGCCACACCTGCAGCCAGTGCACGAACTGCACGATCAGTCCGGGTTGCACCGGCGGGCCGGACGCCTGCACGTTCGGAGACGGCTGCACCAACGGCCTCGGTTGTACCGACGGCCCGAACGCCTGCACGATCGGCGGCACCTGCACCGGAGGAAACCGTTGCACGGGCGGCCTGGGATGCACCCACGGTCCGGCCTGCACGAACGACCCGGGTGGATGCACGACAGGCCCGGCCTGCACCGGTGGAGATGACTGCACCGGCGGTCCCGGATGTACGGACGGCACGAGCTGCACCGGCGGGGACGATTGCACGGTCGGAGACGCCTGCACTGGTGGGGACGGCTGCACGGCGGGCCTCGGCTGCACGGTCGGGGACAACTGCACCGTCGGTCCCAGCTGCACGATAGGAAGCGCGTGCACCAGCAGCGCGGCCTGTCTCAGTCCGACAGAGCCGAGCAGCTGGGGCAAGATCAAGGAGATGTTCCTGGACGAGGAGTAGGCGGGCGCGAAGCGCGGACGCCGCAAGGTCCGGGGGCACGATCGATTCCGGAAGCGCGAGCCGGGGGCGCGAGTTGCCCCCGGCTTCTCCGTGTCTGCGGGCGTCCGATCCGTCTAGGGCGCCGGGCCCTGCGGGAGATCGTCCCCAAACGAGATCTCGGTGCTCTGCTGAGACTCGTCGCCCGGCGGGTGTTCGTCGCCCCGCAGATCTTCCTCGCCGCGCAGCAGCTCGTCGAAGATCCTGAACTCGAGACGGTAGAGCCCGAGCTGCCGCTCGTCCGGGACGCGCGAGGTCGTCCCCAGCGCCTCGTCGGAGAAGCTGTCGGCGGCGGGCATCGCGACGACCACCCCCTCGCCGACGCGCGCGAGGGCGAGCGCGCTCCTCCCGTCCAGGAACTCGAGGACGGGCTCGCCGCCCACGACGACACCCGCGCGATCGATCAGGAACGAGTCCCCCGAGACGACGTCGAAGACGAGCACGCTGTCGAACTGCGTCGGCTCGAACGCGAGACCGAACGGCGCCAGCACCGCGTTGGCCGTCGACTCCGCAACGTACGAACGGTCGAGCACCAGGAGCCCGCCGCCGCCGCGCACGTACGCCTCGAGGTCGGAGAGCATCTCCGGGGTGAACTCGCCGCGGGGGTTCAGAATGACCGTGGCGTCGGCGTCCTCGATGCAGCGCGCCAGCGGATCGGTGCGCGGGACGTAGTCGACCCGCTGCGTCCAGATGTAGAACGTGTAGTAGCTGTGCGGCGAGTTGTCGGCGAGGTGCCGCCGCTCGGGGACGTGGAAGGCGCACCGCTCCCTCATGAACGCCGCCTCCCTCATCGGTTCCGCGGGCTCGGGCAGCGCCGACCATCCCGCGACCCACGCGGAGAGCGCGACCGCAGCGACAGAGAACGCGGGCGCGGCGCCGACCGCCAGTGACGCGAGGGCGACCCACCGCGACGTCCCGGACACAAGCCACATCCAGAGCATGAGCGCCGCCAGCGCGCCCGCCAGCAGGACCGGCCGGAGCCACGCCCTCTGGTTCTCCCGCATGAGCCACGCGACGCTCCCGAGCGCCAGCTCCCGCTTCCCACGGATGAACAGGAAAAAGTTCGATAGGATCGTGCTGTCCGAGAAGGCGAGCACCCGGCCGCGGCCCCGCGTCACGGCCACCGTTTGCAGGACGTTCCCGAACGGCTCGTGCGCGTCCTGCGCGAAGTTCCCGAAGAACGCGTTCACGGAGTAGTCGAGCTCGTCGACGAGAAGCGAGCGCCCGAGCATGACGCGACGTCCGAGCGGAGGACCGGCGACGCTGCACGACGTCGCCAGGAGCATCGGCGGAAGGTGCGCGATCGAGGGATGCGGGAAGAGCCGCGGCCGTTCGTAGAGCTGTCGGCCGCTGGTCACGAGATCGGTCACGGCGTCGTACCGGTAGCGCAGTCCGAAGCGACGGGCGACCTTGTTCAGGTGCGTGCTCGTTCCGAAGACGTTCGTGTGGTCGCCGACCAGCCAGAGTCCGCCGCCGCGCTCCACGAACCGTACGAGCGCGTCGACCTCGTCGTCCTCGTACGGTTGCGTCGGCGTCTTGAGGATGACGACGTCGGTCGTCGCGAGGAGGCTGTCGGTGAGCGCGGCGAAGCTCGGTTCGGTCTCGTAGAAGTGGCCGAGGTACCGGAGGAGCTCGGAGTAGTTGTAGACGGTCTGCGTCCCGTAGCTCTCAGTGTTCAGCTCGATGGTGCTCCACGCCCAGTTCGAATGTCGCTCGTCGATGAGGACGCGCCCGGCCTTCGGCGTTCCTGGGTCGAAGACGCCCAGGCTCGCGGCCGCGAGCGCTCCGAACGCGATCGCCGACGCGAGGAGGGCGACGCCCCTTCCGCCCGCGAACGCCCGCCAGGTCGCCGGCCCGCTCCTGGAAGCGCGCGACGACGCCGGCCCCGCTCTTACCCGCGGCATCGCCGCCGCCAGGAAGACCGCGAGAACGAGCAGGCCGCCGAACGTCCATCCCCTGAGCCAGTAGATCGACGGCCCCGCGGCTTCCCCCAGAACGAGGCCGAGGGCGAGCGCCCTCAGGATCGCGAACGCGGAGGCCGACGCCAGCAGCACGGCCGGTCGCCGCCACCCGATCCTCCGCCCGTGTGCCGTCAGGAGCAGCGCGAGTCCACCGACCACGAAGAGCGCGAGCGGGTGGCCGACGACCCGTTCGAAGGTCGCCGTTACGGTGAAGAGCCCGCCGACACCCTGGAAGTAAACGAACGGCGCGTCCGCGGCGGCGCGCACGCCGACGACGCGGTAGAGGAACGCGAGCGGGCCCGACAGCAGATCGACCCCCTGAGTCGCGGCCTCCGTCAGGCGATAGAGCTGCCCCGCCGCCGCGAGAAGCACGAGGAGCGCCCCGAGCCCGACGAGTGCGCGACGGGCGGCGCCCCGAACTGCATCCGGCGCGACGGGAATCGCCGAGACGAGGAGTCCCGCCCCGGCCAGAACGAACCCGAACCCCTCGGGCCATGGAAGCGCCACCCCCACCACGCCGCACCCGACCGCCATGCCGACGGCCAGCCCGGGAGAGAACCGGTCGACGTCGCGCTCCCGCGACGTCGCGAGGAGGATCGCGGCCAGAACGAGCGTCACGACGGCGAGCCGGGACCACGGATCGAGGACGTGCGGCGAGAGCGCGTCCCAGCCGAGCACCGCGCACCAGAGCGCGAGCCACGCCGTCTCGAACCTCGCAGTCCTCATGGTTCCTTCCTGACGGCCGTCAATGTTGTTCCCTCACGGACCTCACGGTTCCTCCGCCGAAGCGATCCTGTCGCGGGCCGTCTCCAGCGCGGTCCGCAGGAAATCGATGTTCGGCTCGATGAACCGGTCGCGGCTCTCGAGCTTGACGTCGCAGAGGAAACGCGAGTCGCCGATCACGATGAGGCCGCCGCGACCGATCCGCTCAAACGTGACGAGCGGGTAGCCCCACGACGAGACCCAGACCTCGCGGCCCTCTCCCCCTCCGAGCACGGGCCACGACTCGTGCATCATGACGTCGTGACCCTCGAACGCGGTCTCGGCCACGTGCGCACCCCCGATCGGGGTCGCGTCGATGGCGTAGCCGAAGTCGTCGAGGAGCTGTTCCGCGCCCGACCGTTCCTCGTAGCCGGTCGCGACGACGAGGAGCCCTCCCCCGTCGACGTAGCTCACGAGCGCCCGTCGCTCCGCCGGAGCGAACGGCAGCGCCGGCGCGATAGTCGCCACGAGCGCCGCTCCGTCGAGCGCTTCCGCGTCGAAGCGCTTCGCGCCGAGCGGGACGTAACCCCCACGCCAGAGGTGGTCGACGAAGCCGTTGATCCCGTCGTCCTGCCCGATGTGGAGGTCGACCCGGTTCCCGTGCGCGAGGTCGATCCAGGCGAGCGGCGTTCCCGGCACGAACCGCTCCGTCTCGACGCGCGCAACACGTCCCGCGACAGAGACGAGGACTGCTCCCGCGGCGCACGCGACCGCGAGCACGGGAAGCGCCGCCGCGCCGGCGAGGAAGAGGCCCGCGGCGCCGAGGACGACCAGGACGGCGCCGACGATCCTCGCGCCCGAAGGGAGCCCGTCCACGTCCGGGGACGCGAGGTATGTGAAGAGCCGCACCACGAACTCGTGCGAGTTGTAGATCGCGGTCCGCTGGAACGTCGACGTGTCGCCGAAGACGACGACCTTCCCCCGCCCGTGCCGGACGACCGCCGCGAGCGGAAGGTCGCCGAGCGCCTCGCGGGCGTCGTGACTCATGTTGCCGAGATACGCGCCGTCCTCGTTCTCCCAGTTTCCGGCGTCCGAGAAGGCGTCGCGTCCCGAGAGGAGCGGCACCGCCCGCGATGGGAGAGCGAGGCTCGCGCCGACGCTGATCTTGACGTCGTTCTCGTCGCGGATCCCCCGCGTCACCGGATGCGGATGGAATCGCATGCAGTCGTACCACGTCCACCGGGACGCCAGGGGGATCGCCGAATCGAACTCGATTCGAACGCCCGAGGGAGCGAGGAGCGTGTTCAGGGGCTCCATCGTCCCGCCGATGTTGGTGTGGTCACCCAGGACGAGGAGGCCGCCACCTCGTTCCACGAACGACCAGACCGCCTCGAGCTCGGACTCCTCGAAGGCGCAGCCGGGGTTCATCACGAGAAGAACGTCGTGACCGGCGAGGAGCGAGTCGCTCAACATCTTCTCGTGCACCGTGACCGGGAAGCCACGCGCTTCGAGGAAGGGAGGCAGGTTCGCGATCGAGGCGCCCTGCGGGACGTCGAGCCCGTACTGGCCCCACCGGAGCGGCTCCAGATCGAACTCGCCACGCGCGTCGAGGAGGACGCGTCCCGTCTTCGGAGGAACGCCCGGCCTGAACACGAGCAGGCCGAGTCCGACGAGGAGCACGACCGCCGCCGCGATGGCGGGCCCGGGCGATCCGCCCGCCGACCCCGACCGTCTGCGCGAACGCCGCCGCGACAGGGCAAGCGGAGCGGGCCCGCGGCCGACGCGTCCGCCCCTGCCCTTGCCCCTGCCCTCGGGAAGCGGGTGTGCCCGGAGGAAGACTGCCAGCGGAACGAGAAGGAGGACGTACGCGATCACGCGCCAGACGAGAAGGTGGACCGGAGCGCCCACGGCGACGCCGACCGGCACGAGCCTCCGGAGGCCGATCGCGACCGCGGGGAGAACGACGAGGAACGCCACGGCGAGGAGGCTCCTCGCAGCGACTCCGGGGGAACCCGCCCGCCCGCGGCGCCCGGCCGACCCGGGCTGTCGCACGACCGCCCGCGCGGCGAACGCGACCCCGAACGCGATGACGAGCCAGAACCCCGAGTAGGTCGGACCGAGGCGCGCCGACGTCCCGAAGAACGAGGCGACGGCCGCGGTGACGCGCGTCGAGAGCGGATAGAGAAGCGGCCAGAGTGTCGCGTGGTCCCGGACGGCGATGAAGGCGCCGTACCCGAGCACGGTGAGCGCGAGGGCCGACGCGAGCCCTCTCCTCGTCGCCTCAAATGGATCCTGCGCGAGCGCGAGGAAGGCGAACGACGAGGCGAGGACCAGGTACGATGCCGCTCCCGCCGCCCCGTGCCTGAGCCCCGCGAACCACAGGACGGCGCAGGCCGCGCCGGCCGCCAGAGCGAAGGCGCGGAGCCCGCTCCGCCGATCGATGCCGGCGGCCAGGTGGACGAGGACGGGTGCCAGGAGAGCGAGTGCCAGGAGTGAGGTGAGGTGTGCCCCCCGTGGACCGAGGGCGGTTTCGAGAAGGCCTATAGACAGAAGAAGGAGAGCCGTGGCGAGGAATCCGTACATGCGTCGCTCCCGTCGACGGGGTCGCGCCGGAAGTGCCCCGCGCGGCACGCTCGCCGCGCGAGGCAAGCGTACCACGTGCCACGGCCGTCCCGCACGAAGGAAGCGCGCAGGCGGCTCCTACTTCCTCGGCGAAAGGAACCTCAGGTCGAGCTTCCCGTCCCCCGCCTTCTTGTCGACCACGTACTTCCTGACGCGCCCGAGGACCTCCTCCATGACCTCGAGGTAGATCCGCTCGCGCGCCGCGGTCCTTCCTTTCCTGTACTCCCCGAGCATCAAGAGGAAACGCTCCGCCTCGCCTTCGGCGGAACTGACCTTCTCGGTGCGGTACCCCTCTGCCGCGGTCACGAGCTGCTGCGCCTCGCCGCGGGCGGTCGGGACGACGCGGTTGGCGTACCCGTTCGCCTCCTGGATGATCCGGCTCCTGTCCTCCCGCGCGCTCGCGACATCACGAAACGCGTCCGCGACCTCGCGCGGCGGACTGATGTCCTGGAGGTGGACCGCGACGATCTCCACGCCGGCCCCGTAGGAGTCGAGGAGCACCTGGGCTCCCTCCTTCACCGACTGCGCGACTTCGATCTTCGCCGTCGTCAGGAGGGCGTCGACGCCGAGCGTGCCGACCTTCTCGGTCAGGGCCGTCTCGCCGGCTCTCCGCACGATCCAGTGCGGCTCCTCGACGGCGTAGAGGAAGGCGGACGGATCCTTGACGACGTACTGGATCAGGAGCTGGATCTCGATGATGTTCGCATCGCCCGTGACGAACTGGGCCTCGCGCGATGTGGCCGCGATGCCGCGCAGCTCGTCGATGATCCTGTAGCCCACGCTCATCCTCTTGATCGACGTGACCTGCGGCGTCGCCACGGAGTCGACCGGCCACGGGATGCGATAGTGGATGCCCGGCTGCACGTTGCCGACGATCACGCGACCGAAACGCTTCACGACGCCCCGCTCGTCCGGCTGGACGACGTAGACGCCGGAGAGCGCGTACATCGCGACCGCCGCGAGGACGACGATCCGCGCGAGCCTCCGGACCTTCGGAAGCCCTGCCTGCATGTCGGACCTGATCGTCGTGTTTCCTTCCACGCCCCGCGTTCTCCTTCTCGCGCCGCTAGCGCTTCTTGTTGAAGAGCCTCAGAAGCTCCGAGTCGGACGAGAGCACGACGGTCGTGTTCTCATCGAGGAACGCCTTGTACGACTCGAGCGTCCGCAGGAACGTGTAGAACTCCGGATCGGCGTTGAACGCCTCACCGTAGATCCTCATCGCCGCCGCGTCCCCCTCGCCACGGATTCCCTCCGCCTCCCTGTACGCCGCAGCCATGACCTCCTGCCGCTCCTTGTCGGCCTCGGCGCGGATCTTGATCGCCTCCTCCTCCCCCTCCGAGCGGTACTTGCGCGCGATCCTGTCTCGCTCGGCCCTCATGCGATCGAAGACGCTCTGCTTGTTCTGCTCGGGGAGTGCGAGGCGGTTCAGCCGCACGTCGGCCACATCAATCCCGAAGCTCCGCCCGGCGGTCGACCGACACCCCTCCGTCACGGCCGTCATGATCTCGGCGACCCGCATCGACTCCGGCTCCGTCGAAATCAGCGCGTGCAGCGGGTACCTGCCGAGCGCCGCCCCCAGCTGCGACGCCACGATGTCGGCCATCCTCACCTCCGCCCCCGCCCTGTCGTTCACCGTCTCGAGGAAGCGCTTCGGATCGTCGATGCGCCACGCGACGAAGGCGTCGGCGACGATGTTCTTCTTGTCGCTCGTCAGAAACTCCGTCGGCTTCGGATCGAACACGAGGAGCCTCTTGTCGAAGAACCGCACAGCCTGCACGGGCTGCGGGATCTTCCAGTGGAGCCCCGCCGTCTCGATCTGGCGAACCGGGTTCCCGAACTGCGTCACGATCGCCGTCTTGGTCTCATCGACAACGAAGGCTCCGGTCCTCGCGATGAGCACCACGACGATCAGCGCAGCCACCAGGTAGTACCTTCGTTTGATCACCGTTCCCTCCGTGGAGTGCGGCGCCGGCGGAGTGCCGGTCGATCGGGGCGCCACCCCGATCGGTCCTCTACTCGATCACCCCGTCGGACACGATCCCCTTGTCGAACACCCTCAGGTCGTACCCCCTAACCTCGATGTCGGAACTCACGATGAATTTCTCGACGTTCTTGAGGAGGTCTTCCATCGCCTCGATGTAGAGCCTCGTCTCGGTGACGTTCTTCGCCCTCCTGTACTCGATCGCCATCGCGAGGATCCGGTCGGAGTCGCCCTCCGCACGGCCCACGCGTTCGCTCCTGTAGCCCTCGGCCTCACGGAGGAGGCGCTCCGCGTCCCCCCTCGCCGTCGGGACGGTTACGTTCTTATAGCCGAGCGCCTCGTTGATGATCCTGTTCTTGTCCTCCCGCGCGCTCGAGACGTCGCGGAACGAAGGCACGACCTCGAGCGGCGGGTGCATGTCCTGGAGCAGGACGTCGATGATCTCGATCCCGGCTCCCGCCGTGTCGAGGAGCTCCTGCACGGCCGCCGCCATCATCCCCTCGAGCTCGTAGCGCCGGAGCGTGAGCATCTCCTCGATCGTGAGCGAGCCGGTCGTCGCGGTCGCCACCGACCCGGCGGCGAACCGGACGAGGTCCTCCGTCCCGGCGACGTTGAAGAGGTACGCGATGGGATCGGAGACGCGGTAGAACACGACGAGGTTCATGTCGATGATGTTCTCGTCGCCGGTGAGCCGGAGCGCCTCGTCCGGGCGCTTCTCGTAGGTCCCCACCTCGTGACGGCTCTCCCAGAGCGCGGCGTAGAACTCCGCCGCGACCATCGACGCCATGCCGGTCGGCGTCCTCGTCCTGAACCCGAGCTCGACCCTCCTGACCTGCGAGGTCGCCAGGCGCGTCACGCGATCGACCGGCCACGGCGCCTTGAGGTGGATTCCGGGCATCACCGGTGTCGTGTCCGCTCTTCCCCACCGCGCGACGACGCCGACCCGGCCCGGGCCGACGATGTAGACGGCCGTGAGCCCCCAGACGGCGAGGGCCGCGATGACCGCGAGGGTGATCACGCGCCGCCGACCCTCGCGGGTCGTGAGCGCCCGACCGACGCTCCTCCCCCACGGCGAGACCCCGATCCTCTCGAGGAACCCGAGAGCCCCGCGGGCCAGCGGACTCTCGGTGAGCTTCGCCAGGGGCGCGGCCGACGCCGCGGTCCCCTCCCGCAGTCCGCCGATCGCGGCCGCCAGGATGACGAGGGCGGACTCGACGACGAAGATCGCGACCACCACGGCCGCGATCCGGTCGAGCTCGATCCCGATGGCGTGGCCGAGGAGGCCGACGACGACCGCCCAGGTTGTGAGGGTGTCCATCCGCGAGTGATGGCCGTCAGCGATCAGGGAGAGGCTCCCGGTCTCGCGGCCGACATGGAGCTTGTACTGGGCGGCGTAGTACGAGACGAGTGCGGCAACGAGAGCGCCGCCGATGGCGATCGGGAGGTTCGTGATGGGTGCGCCCGCCGCGAGGGAGACCCTGCGGAAGATACCGACGGCGGCCCAGAGGATGAGCCCGCCGATCGCGAGGCCGACCACGTTCTCGACGACAGCGAGGTTGACCCGTCGCTCGCCTCGCGAAACCCGCGCTCCCGCCCAGACGAGGGCGGACGCGGCCACGTCGGATCCGGAGTGCCACGCGTCCGCAATGAGCGCGAGGCTGCCGGAGAGGGTCGCGAGAGCGACCTTGAGAAGAACGAGCCCCACGTTGATCAGAATCGAGATCAGCGCGGTGCGCTCGACCCGATCCAAGCTTGCCCCCTCCCTGACTGGTTGCTCGCCGTTCCAGGCGATGCTCGCCGGCGCGCGGCTTCCCGTTCGCTCCGCCGCGCCGCCTTCGTCTCTGGCCTGGATCGCCGGACCCTTGAGGGCCGCCCGATGCTACTGCTCGCTGACCACGCAGGCGACGTCGACCACCCGGTCCCCGCTCGATACCTTGATCACCCGGACGCCCTGCGTGTTGCGCCCGATGAGAGAGATCCCCTTGACCGGCAGGCGAATCATCACGCCGCCCGCGGTCATGATCATCACCTCGTCCGCGTCGTTCACCACCCGAACCGCGACGACGGGGCCGTTCCTCTTGCTGGCCTTGATCGAGATGACGCCCTTTCCGCCGCGCTTGATGACGCGGTAGTCGGAGATCTTCGTGCGCTTCCCGTACCCGTTCGACGTGATCGAGAGGACGGTCCCCTCCTCGCCGACGACTGCGGCCATGCCGACGACCTCGTCTCCCTTCTCGAGGAGCGTCCCGCGGACGCCGCGCGCGGTTCTTCCCATCTCGCGCACGTCGTTCTCGCGGAAGCGAATCGCCTTGCCGAGCTTCTTCGTGAGGAAGACGTCGTGGTTCCCGTCCGTAATCGCCGCGTCGATGAGCTCGTCGCCCTTGTCGATCGACATGGCGCGGATGCCCCCTCGCCTCGGGTGCGAGAACTGCGAGAGGCGCGTCTTCTTCACGATCCCCTGCCTCGACGCCATCACGATGAAGTGATCGTCGTCGAACTCGCGAACGGAGACGAACGCCTTCAGAGACTCGCCGGGGTTGAGCTGGAGGATGTTGATGATCGCCTTCCCCTTCGCGGCTCGTCCGGCTTGCGGGATCTCGTGGACCCTGAGCCAGTGACACTGGCCGCTCTGCGTGAAGAACAGGATGTAGTCGTGGGTCGAGGCGATCATCATGTGCTCGACGAAGTCGTCCTCCTTCGTCCCCATGCCGGTGACGCCCTTGCCGCCGCGCTGCTGGCGCCGGTAGGTCCCGACCGGGAGCCTCTTGATGTAGCCGGAATGGGACATCGTGATCGCCATGTCCTCTTCGGCGATCAGGTCCTCGATCGTGAAGTCGGTCGTCGCCTCGACGATCTCGGTCCGGCGGTCGTCGCCGTAGGCCTTTGCCGCCGCCGCAAGATCCTCCTTGATGATCGCAAGCACCTTCGACCTGCTCTCGAGGATCCCCTTCAGGCTGGCGATGAGCTTGATGACCTCCTTGTACTCCTCCTCGATCTTCTTCCTCTGGAGGCCGGTGAGCCGCTGCAGCCGCATGTCGAGGATCGCCTGCGCCTGGATCTCCGACAGCTTGAACTTCTTCATGAGCTGCGTCCGGGCGTGGTCGACGTCCTTCGACCTCTTGATGAGCTGGATGATCTCGTCGATGTGGTCGAGCGCCTTCTTGAGACCCTCGAGGATGTGGGCGCGTGCCTCGGCCTTCGCGAGATCGAACTTGGTCCGCCTGACGATGACTTCCTCGCGGTGCGCGACGAAGTGCGCCATCATCTGCTTGAGGGTGAGCACCTTCGGGACGCCCTCGACGAGCGCCAGCAGGATCGTCCCGAACGTCGTTTGCATCTGCGTGCTCTTATAGAGCTGGTTCAGAATGACGGCCGCCTGCGCATCGCGCTTGAGATCGATGACGACCCGGATCCCGTCGCGGTCGGACTCGTCGCGGATGTCCCGAATGCCCACGATCTTGCCGGCCCTGACGAGATCGGCGATCGCCTCGATCAGGTTCGACTTGTTGACCATGAACGGGATCTCGGTGATGACGATGCACTCGGCGCCGTTCTGGTGCGTCTCGGCGTTCGCGCGGGCGCGAACGATGATCCTGCCCCGCCCCGTCAGGTACGCGTCCCTGATCCCCGCCCGTCCGAAGATGATCCCGGCGGTCGGGAAGTCGGGGCCCTTGACGATCTTGAGAAGCTCCTCGTCCGGGACCTTGGGATCGTCGATCACCCGGACGATGCCCTCGATGAGCTCACGGAGGTTCTGCGGCGGGATGTTCGTCGCCATGCCGACGGCGATGCCGGACGCGCCGTTCATCAGGAGGTTCGGGAGCTTCCCCGGAAGAACCACCGGCTCCTGCCGCGTCTCGTCGTAGTTGGGAACGAAGTCGACGGTGTCCCTCTTGAGGTCCGACATGAGGTCCCCGGCCACGCTCGTCATCCGCGCCTCGGTGTACCGCTCGGCCGCTGCGCTGTCACCGTCGATCGAGCCGAAGTTGCCCTGGCCGTCGACGAGCGGATATCGGAGCGAGAACTCCTGCGCCATGCGGACCATCGCGTCGTAGATCGCGCTCGTTCCGTGCGGATGGTAGTTGCCGTTGACGTCGCCGGATATCTTCGCCGACTTCCGGTAGCCCTTGTTGTGCGCGAGTCCCAGTTCGTCCATCGCGACGAGGATGCGACGCTGCACGGGTTTGAGGCCGTCCCGCACGTCCGGGAGCGCCCGCGACACGATCACGCTCATCGCGTAATCGATGTACGACTTCTTCATCTCGTCTTCGATGACTACCGGGATGATCTTCTCGGTCTGTGGCATCGTCCCCTCGCTCGCTACCGCCGTGCGGTCCGGTCAGCGGCGCGCGGTGCGGTCCACGCGTGGCCGCTCCGCTTCCGGTCTAGACGTCCAGGTTGCGCACCTGCTTCGCGTGCGTCTCGATGAACTTCCTTCTGGGCTCCACGGCGTCGCCCATGAGGATGCTGAAAATGTGATCGGCCTCGGCGGCGCTCTCTATCGTCACCTGGAGCATCACCCGCCGCTCGGGATCCATCGTGGTTGTCCAGAGCTGGTCGGGGTTCATCTCACCGAGACCCTTGAACCGCTGGATCCCGGCCCCCTCGCGTCCGACGCGCTTCAGGACCTTCGCCATCTCCTTCTCGTCGTACGCGTAGAACTCCTCCTTGCCCTTCTTCACCCGGTAGAGGGGTGGCTGCGCGATGTAGAGGTGGCCGGTCTCGATGAGCTCCCGCATGAAGCGATAGAAGAACGTCAGGAGGAGCGTCCGGATGTGCGCGCCGTCGATGTCGGCGTCGGTCATGATGATCGTCCGCCCGTACCTGAGCTTCGAGAGCTGGAACCCCTCCTCCTCCTCGTCCCCCGTGCCGCCGACCCCGGTGCCGAGCGCGCTGATGATCGTCCCGATCTCGGCGTTGTGGAAGACCTTGTCGAGGCGCGCCTTGAACACGTTCAATATCTTGCCCCGGAGCGGAAGGATCGCCTGGAATCGGCGGTCGCGCCCGAGCTTCGCGGAGCCGCCCGCCGAGTCGCCCTCGACGAGGTAGAGCTCGCAGAGGTCGGGGTCGGTGATCGAGCAGTCCGCAAGCTTTCCGGGGAGCGAGCCGCTCTCGAGCACCGACTTCCGTCGGGCGAGATCGCGCGCCTTCCGCGCCGCCATCCTCGCCTGCGACGACGAGAGCGCCTTGGTGACGATCTTCTTCGCGACCGAAGGCGTCTCCTCGAAGAACTCCTGCAGGCCCTCCCCCACGATCGAGGCGACGATGCCCTTGACGTCGCTGTTTCCGAGCTTCGTTTTCGTCTGGCCCTCGAACTGGGGCTCCCTGACCTTCACGCTCACTACCGCCGCTAGGCCTTCGAGGCAGTCGTCCCCCTGCACGGTGGTCGCGTTCTTCCCGAACAGGTTGTTCTTCTCGCCGTAGGTGTTGATCGTTCTGGTGAGCGCCTGCTTGAAGCCCGTCAGGTGCGTCCCGCCCTCGATGGTGTTGATGTTGTTCGCATACGAGTAGATGTTCGAGCGGTACGTGTCGTTGTACTGGAGGGCGATCTCTACGGCCGTCTCGTCCCTGGTCCTCTCGAAGTGAACGATCTTCGTGTGGAGCGGCTTCGTGTTCTCGTTGATGAACTTCACGAACTGCTTGAGGCCGTCCTTGTACTTGAACTCGACTTCCTCTCCGCTCCGGGCGTCCTTGATCACGATCGAGAGCCCCGCGTTCAGAAACGCGAGTTCGCGACACCGCGACGTGACGATCTCGAAATCGAAGTCGATGTCCTCGAAGACCTCGGCGTCGGGATAGAACGTCGTCTTGTTGCCGCTCTTCTTCCGCTTCCCCGTTGGCTTGACCGCGCCCTCGGGCTTGCCCCGCGCGTAGGTCTGCGTGTAGACGATGCCGTCGCGGGAGACCTCGACCTTGCACCACTCCGAGAGCGCGTTCACGACCGACACGCCGACACCGTGGAGCCCGCCGGAGACCTTGTACGATCGCTTGTCGAACTTGCCGCCGGCGTGGAGCATCGTCATGACGACCTCGAGCGCCGACTTCTTCTGCGTGGGGTGCTTGTCGACGGGGATCCCGCGCCCGTTGTCCTCGACCGTGCAGCTCCCGTCCCCGTTGAGCGTCACGGTGATCCTGTCGCAGTGCCCCGCCATCGCTTCGTCGATCGAGTTGTCGACGACCTCGTAGATGAGGTGGTGGAGACCGCGTCGCCCCGTGTCGCCGATGTACATCGCCGGGCGACGCCGCACCGCCTCGAGGCCCTTCAGGACCTGGATGTGCTTGGCGTCGTAGTCGGCGTTTCGAGGCTCGCCGGTCGGCTCGATCGGGAACGCGTCGATGACCCTCTTCTCGATCGACTCGACCGCCGCGGGTGCCTCCGCCGGCGGAGGCGTAGACTTCGTCGACGTCTTCGTCACCGTGGCCTTCACCTTCGCCGGCTTCGCCCTGGCCTTCGCGACGACCTTCTTCGGCTTCGAGGGAGCCTTCTTCGCGCTCGCCTTCTTGATGGGCTTCTTCGCCGCCGTCTTCTTCACGGGCTTCTTCATCGGCTTCTTCGCCGCCGCCTTCTTCACGGGCTTCTTCATCGGCTTCTTCGCCGCCGTCTTCTTCACGAGCTTCTTCATCGGCTTCTTCGCCGCCGTCTTCTTCATCGGTTTCTTCGCCTGCTTCTTCGCCTGCTTCTTCACGGGCTTCTTCGCCGGCTTCTTCGCGGCAGACTTCGCCTTCGAGGTGCCCGGCTTCTTCACCTTCTTCGCCTTCTTGCGGTCCTTCGGCATATTCTCAGTCTTCTCTGCAACCAGCACGGGAGGCGCCATACCTGCTCGCTCCTCCAATCACGAAGTGCACGTTCTCGATCGTTCCGTTGCCGACCCTGTCGTTGATCTCGCGCAGGATGTTCCGCTTCATGAGCGTCAGCTCCTGCGCCCACACCGAGCTGTCTACCTCGACGAACAGCCGTCGGCCGTCCACGCGCGTGGCGCGCGAGTGCTCGGCGATCCTCCGCCCGACGATCTCCGGCCAGTCGACGACGGCCCGTTGCTCGTTGAGCTTCTTCGCGAGGCCCAGGTTCTTGATGACGTCCGCCAGAATCCTGCCGATCGGCTGCACACGGCTCACTTCCTCCTCACCTCCCCCGCCTCCACGCGGAACATCGTGTTCTCTCCGCCCCGCTCCGCATCTCCCGGCATGGACCTGGTCGAGGTCATGAGAGCCTGACCGTGGGTCCCGACGAGCTCCACCAGCGAGCCCGCCCGTCTCTCGTCGAGTTCCGAGAGGATGTCGTCAAGGAGGACGACCACCCCCTGTCCGTCGACGTCGAGGACCGCGGCCTCGCCGAGCTTGAGCGCGATCGCTGCGGTCCGGTGCTGCCCCTGCGAACCGAACGCACGGAGGGTCCGTCCGTTCAGTTTCACGTCGAGATCGTCGCGGTGCGGGCCGACCAGCGTGAACCCGCGCCGCCGTTCGTCCTCGCCCTTCCGCTCGAGTGCCCTGCGGAAGAACTCGGCGACGGCTCGTTCGTCGTGCGCGGGGTCGCCCCCCGTCCCGTCGCCGTCTCCCAGCGCGACCGAGCTTCGGTACTCAAGCGTCAGCTCGTCCTCGCCCGCGACGGCCGACTGGTATCGCGACACGGCCTCGCTGAACCGGGGAATGAGAGCGAGCCTCCCCGCGACGACCGTGCTTCCGTACTTCACCAAGCGCTCGGTCCAAACCTCGACGATCCGGTCGGACTCCTCATCGGGCGACCACGAGAGGAGCGCCTCGTTCCGCTGCTTCAGTGCTCTCTTGTAGTTCGTGAGAGCCGCGAGGTACCTCGCATCGATCTGGCAGAGCGTGAGGTCGACGAGCTTCCGTCTCGCCCCCGGCCCGCCCTTGGTGATCCACGTGTCTTCGGGACAGAACCAGGCGACTCTCAGGACGCCGACCAGGTCGGAGAGCTTCGCGAGCGCCTCTCCGTCGACGCCGACATCCTTGCCTCCTGGCTTCGAGTACCGGAGCACGACGTTGCGGGACGACTCCCCCACCACCACTTCCCCACCCACGCCGAATCCCGACGCGCCCCACTTCACGACCTCCCCGTCGCTGGCGCCGCGAAGCGAGCGAGCGACCGCGAGGTACGACACGGCCTCGAGGATGCTCGTCTTGCCCGAACCGTTCGGGCCGACGAAGAAGTTGAAGCCTCGCTCAAGCGAAAGCTCGAGCGTCTCGTAGTTCCGGAAGTTCTCGAGCCTCAGCGTCCTCAGCCACACCGGTGTCGCCTCCCGGTCGTCAGGAAGTCAGCCGGAGGGGCATGAGGAGGCAAACGTAGTCTTCGTTCTCGTCCCCGTCGACTGCGCTCACGACGGCGGCGCCGACGGCGGTGCCGAGAAGGAACTTCGCCTTCTCCCCATCGATGTGCTTCAGGACGTCGAGAAGGTAGTTGGCGTTGTAGCCGACCTCCATCGAGGCGGCGCTGAACTTGCCCGGTATCTCTTCCCTCGCCTCGCCGACGTCCGGCGTCGACACGACGAGTTCGACTTTCTTCTTCGAGAGCGTCATCCGCACCTGGTGCGTCAGCGCGTCCGAGAGGACCGCCACCCTCCGCACGGCGCTCGCGAGTTCGGCTCGATCGACGAGGAACTCCTTGTCGTTGTCCTTCGGGATGACCTGCTGGTAGTTCGGGAACGGGCCCTCGAGAAGTCGGGAGTTGATCGTCGTCGATCCGATGAAGAAGGCGACGTGGTTCTCGTGCACGGAGACCTTGACCGCCCCGTCGGCCTCGGCCCCGATGATCCTGACGGCGTGAGAGAGGGCCTTCGGTGGCACGATCATGTTCTTCCCGGCCAGGCTCTTGAACTTCCCCTTCGTCCGGAAGCTGGCGAGCCGATGGCCGTCGGTCGCCGTCATGCCCATGCTGTCGGCGGTGAACTCCCAGAACGCGCCGTTCAGCGAGGGCCTCGTCTCGTCCTTCGATGTGCAGAAGGCGACCTTGTCGATCATCCGCACGAGCCCCTCGGCGTCGACCGAGAAGGCGCTCGCCGGGTCGCTCTTGGGCAGAGTCGGAAACTCCTCGGTCGGAATCCCGACGATCCTGAACTTGCTCTTGCGCGAGCGGATCGAGATCTCCTCCGCCTCGGCCGCGAGCTTGACGTCCGCTTCCCTCAACTCCCGCACGATCTCGGCGAACCGCTTCGCCGGAAGCGTCGCCGCTCCCCCCTCCTCCACCTGAGCTTCCGCGCGCGTCGTCACCGTCATGTCGAGGTCGGTCGCCGTGATCGAGATCGCGTTCTTCTTGCCGTCCGCCTCCACCAAGAAGTTGGCGAGGACCGGAAGCGTCGTCTTCGGCGAGACGACGGTCAGGACCCTCTGGATCGCCTTGTCCAGATCCTGCCGCGCAATCGAGAACTTCATTGGCAACCTCCAGGTAGCTGACGTCGAAGCGTGGCCCACCGTCGCGAGACACACCGAGCCGACGAAAGGCCTCGCCTTCCGCGGTCATTATATGGTCGGGCGTGGCCACCTGCAAGCCAAAACCCCCGGCGCCGCGCGCCCGAAACCCGCTCCGGGCTACAGGTACTCCGATCTCAGCTGATGGCGCTGGGTGAAGAGCTGGCGTCGCACGAGCACGGCCGCGACGAGCGATCCGACGGCCGCGCCGCACGCGATCATGTACATCACGACGATCTGGTATCTCACCGCCTGCACCGACAGGACGCCGGCGATGATCTGCCCGCTCATCATCCCGGGAAGCTGCACGAGGCCTACCACCATGAGCGCGTTCATCGTCGGAACGAGCCCCGCCTTCATCCCCTGCCTGAAGGCCCTCGCCGACGCCTGGGTCGACGTGGCCCCGAGCGCCAGCGCCGCCTCGACCTGGCCGCGCTGATGTCCCATCTCGCTCCGGAACCTCGAGGTCGTGAGCGAGACGGCGTTCATGGTGTTTCCGATCACCATGCCGGAGATCGGGATCAGGATCTGCGGCAGGTACCAGGGCCTGATTCTGATAACCAAGGCCACGACGGTGACCATCGTGACCACGACGCCCGCCACGATGGCCGTTCCTGCAATCCTCATCCGGCCCGGCTGTCGGCACTCGTCGCGCGTGGCCGCCGTCCTGGCCGCCACGACCAGCATGACCGCGAGCATCAGGAGCACCCAGTACCACTTCGAGAGGTCGAAGACGAACTTGAGGACGTAACCGATGAGCATGAGCTGCACGAAGGTCCGGATCGCGCCTGCGAACACTCCCCTGCCGATCCCGAGCCTCTGCACGAGCGACACGATGAGGAGCACGCCCACAAGCACGAGCGAGATGACGACGTCCAGCCACGAGAGCTCGAAGTACCCGGTCATCGCCGACCTCCGTCGAGCCGCCCCTGGATGAAGAGTCGCGTGAACTCGCTCGATGGCGCGTCGAAGAGGGCCGCCACCTCGCCCTCCTCGACGCCCCGGCCCTCGACCAGAACCAGCGCCCGGTCGCAGATCCGGCGAGCCTGTTCCATCAGGTGGGTCACGAAGACGATCGTCATCCCCAGGTCCCGGCGGAGCGATCCGACGAGATCGACGATGCGGGCCGCCGCCGAGGGGTCCAGAGCTGAGGTCGGCTCGTCCAACAGGAGGACCTCTGGCTCAGCCGCGAGCGCCCGGGCGATCGCCACCCTCTGCTGTTCCCCCTGCGAGAGCTCGAGCGCGTCCCTCGACCAGAAATCGTCCGAGAGGCCCGCCCGGTCGAGGCACACGAGCCCCTTCGCCTCCCGCGTCGCTCCCGGGACGTCGGCGATCTCGAGGGCGTAGCCGACGTTCTCCCCCACCGTGCCCGGAAAGAGCGCCGGCGTCTGGAAGACCATGCCGACGCGCCGCCTGACATCGATCGTGTCGAGGCCCGAGATGTCCTCTCCGTCGAGCAGGATCCGCCCGCGGTCGGGCGTCTCGAGGCCATTCAGGAGTCTCAGGAGGCTGGTCTTTCCCGCCCCGGACGGTCCGATGATCCCGAAGACCTCCCCCGCCGCGACCTCGAGGCTCACGTCGCAGAGGACCGGCTCGGGAGGGCTACCATCCGCACCGTACCTGGTCCTCGTCAGGGTGACACGTTCGGTAGCGAGCTTCGGTTTGGTCAAGAGAACCCTCTTCTACTCTGGTGCTTTTCGGGTGAGCGGAGGGGTTGGCAAACAACTATTCCGTGACGTCTTGTTGCATCTGGGTTCTACTACTTATTACCATAGAAGAATATAGCAGAAGTAGTAGGGGCTGTGGAAATGTTCGAATGCGCCCTCACGGGAGCCGTTGGTGCCGAGGAGAGGCCCGGCGCGCAGGCGATTCGGCTTCCGACGGGCTCCGAGGCCGACGGTGGAGAAGCGCTGGACAACAGCCTTCCTCGTTCAGAACTCTCCACGGGAAGCGTTACGGCCCCCCTGTTTTCCACGCTCCTCCCCGATCGCTCCACGGGTTGCTCAGGTGTCGTTGTTGATGACGGCGCCGGTGGTCGAACACAGGTCGACCCCGCCGGAGACGGGGTCGACCGTGTCGGTCGGGGGACGGACGCGCGTCTGCCTAGGAGGCGCGGAGCATCCTCCTGAGGTTGTCGACGTCCCGCTGGATCTGGCCGGTGTTCGAGACCTCTCCGGCGATCTTCCTCTGCGCGTGGAGCACGGTGGTGTGGTCTCTCCCACCGAAGTGCTCGCCGATCTGGGCGAGCGAGAGGTGCGTGAGCTCGCGCGAGAGGAACATGGCGATCTGGCGCGCGTGGGCGATCTGGCTGGCCCGGCCACGCGCCTTCATTTTCTCGACGGGGACGCCGTACGTCTCGGCGACGGCCTGCTGGATGCGAGCGACCGAGATGGGACCGCGCGGCTTCCCGAGGAACTCGCCCAGGACCTCCTTGGCGAGGTCGACGGTGATCTCGCTCCCCGTCAAACTAGAGAAGGCTAAGAGCCGGACGAGCGATCCCTCCAGCTCGCGGATATTCGACGTAACGCTATTAGCAATCAAATGTATTACGTCGTTGGGAATCGAAATCCCGTCCAGCTCCGCCTTCTCGTGCAGAATGGCGATTCTCGTTTCGAGATCCGGGGGTTGGATGTCCGTGACGAGCCCGGACTCGAACCGCGACACGAGCCGCTCCTCGAGTGTCGCGATCTGCTTCGGTGGTCTGTCACTCGTCAGTATGATCTGCTTGTGCGCAAGGTAGAGAGCGTTGAAGGTGTGGAAGAACTCCTCCTGCGTGCTCTCCTTCCCCGCCAGGAACTGCACGTCGTCGATCAGCAGAACGTCCCGGCAGCGGTACTTGTCCCGGAACTCGAGCGTCGTCCCGCGCTGGATCGCCGTGATGAGCTCGTTCATGAACGTCTCGGACGAGACGTAGTAGATCGAGAGCTCCGGGCGGTGTTCCCTGATATAGTGACCGACCGCCTGCATCAGGTGGGTCTTCCCCAGCCCGACGCCTCCATACATAAAGAGCGGGTTATACGCTTCGGCGGGCGCCTCCGCCACCGCCATAGTGGCAGCCTGGGCAAAACGATTGCTGTTACCCACGACGAACGTTGAAAACGTATAGCGTGGGTTGAGCTGGCAATCATCAGCCGCTGCTATGGTCAATGGCGGAGGTGCAATCCGCCTGGTAGAAACGGGCTCGTACTGGTCGGGTCGCCGCTGCGAGACCTGGAAGACCGGCGTAACCTCACGCCCCAAGCCATCCTTGATGGCACGCCGTACGAGTCCGCTGTAGTGCTCTTCAAGCCAGTCCGCGAAGAATCGGTTCGGCACCTCGATCTTGATGACGTCGTCCGTCAACTCGACCGCTCTCGTGGGCTCGAACCACGTTTGGTAGCTCTGATGCTCCGTTTCTTCGCGGATCGTCTCAAGGCACCTGGCCCAGAGGTCAGACGGGGTCATGGCAATCCGCTGGTTTTCAACAAACGGTTAACTAGTTGTCCACCGGGTGCGAAAGTCGGAGCAATTCAAAGTAATCGGCCGCTATCGAGAGAAAGCGCGAGCAAGAACGGGCGGCACTTATCACCATTCGCACTCCCCAATGTGGATAACTGCGTAAGTTCTTGGGAGAGCTCTGATTAGACGAGTGAACCCCGGGGCAACCAAGGAGTCTAGCCAAATGTGTGTCCTTGGGGCTCTTCTCAGCCGCTGATTCCGGTCCTACCTTCCGATCGGCGCAGACAGTTTATCAACGGTGCCTGTGATGGCGGGGCATATTAGCACGCCCGCCGAAAATCGTGCAAGCACTTTCTTCGGTGGAGAGGGTTTTTTTTCCAGACCAGGGGGAAGTGCGGGCGCGAGCGGAGGTTGCGGGCGACGATCGGCGGCGGTCGAAGCGGTGGGGGGCGGATGGGGGTGGGGTAGAATGGGCTTGACAGCGCGGGGGGCGGGTTGTAGTGTATCAGGTTTGAATGTGCACTGACACCCATGGGACACCGAGGAAGTCATGAAGCGGACGTACCAGCCGAAGAAGCGAAAGGGCAAGCGCAAGCACGGCTTTCTGAAGCGCAGCTCCACTGTGGGCGGCAGGAAGGTGTTGGCGCGCCGCCGCGCGAAGGGGAGAAAGCGCCTCACGACGCGGTAGGGGGAGTTGTCGTCGCGCAAACTTGGTAGGGGCCTCAAGCTGAAGAACCGTGGGGCCCTGGAGCTGACGCTGAGGGCTGGGAAGGTAGTGCGGACGCCGTACTTCAGGCTGTGCTACCAGGCAGGAGAGGGGCCGCCGGGCGTGGCGTTCCTGGCGTGACTACGAGTCGGAGGAGCGGTCAAGAGAAACCGCGCAAAGAGGGTCCTTCGCGAGGCTTTCCGGACCAGCGATATGGACCTGGCAGGACTTGAGACCCTCGTCTTCATCGCAACCGACAAAGCGGCCACGGCGCGATTCGCCGATATCGAAGAGGCGCTGACGGCCGCGCTGCACCGAACCTCCGACTGCGCCGGCTGAAATGGGAATGGGATTGCTGCGAGAGTGGCAGAGATAGCTGGACCGATGGTCGATCCCAAGGAGTCTTCGAAGAGACCCCTGGCAGTGACGAACGTGGTGGTCCTTCTGGTGAAGGTCTACCGGCGCTTCGTCTCGCCGTTTACTCCCCAGAGCTGTCGCTATACCCCCTCGTGTTCGGAGTACGCCCTCCGAGCCCTCACCCAACACGGTCTCGTGCGCGGTCTCTGGTTGGCCGCCGTCCGAATCGTGCGATGCAATCCGTGGACAGAAGGAGGCGAGGACCCGGTTCCGCGCTAGCGCGCGGGTGCGTCTCCGAGCGTTCCACGACGTCCCGATGTTCAGAGTCTGGGAGGCAGGAATGGACGAGAAGCGCGTCCTTCTGGCGGTCGTTCTCATCTTCGGGCTGCTCTTCGCGTACAACATGTATGTGAAGCAGACCGCTCCGCCCGCGCCTGAGCCGGAGTTCGATGCGGCCACGGAGGTCGTCTCGGAGCCAGCCGGGGAGGCGGCAGCGGGAGAGTCCGCAGGGGATGAGCCCGCCGGCGGGGTGTCGCTCGAGCAGGCGGCAGCCGGCACGGAAGACGCCGAGGGTGCGCTCGAGGCGGAGAGCCGCGGGCTCAGCGAGAGGCTGGTCACGGTCGAGACGCCGCTCTGGAGTGCGGTCCTCTCGAACCGGGGCGGGTCGATCCTCTCGTGGCAGCTCCCGGAACACGAGGACCTCGAAGGACATCTGGTCGATCTCGTGCCCGAGGGTGAGAACGCGCTCGATGTGGTCATTCACTACGGGACGTCCTCCGTCGGAACGGGAGACTGGCTCTTCGAGGGCGGGGAGACCTCGGAGATCGTTCTTTCAGAGGGGTCGCGTCCGGCCGTGGTGCGCTACGCGGCGGAGCGGCAGGGAATCCGGGTCGTGCGGGAGTACACGTTCTACCCGGACGGGTACGCGTTCGATCTCGTGATCACGGTCGAGGGGCTGGGGGCACCGGGCGGCGAAGGAGCGTTGGCGCTCGGCTGGCCCGGCGTGGTCCAGACTGAGAAGAAGGAGGACAACAAGGCGTTTGCCTCGGTGATGCTCAAGGACGGCAAACCGAGTAGGAAGGATTTCGGCAGTCTGAGGAAGGACCCCAGCGAACGCTTCTTGGGGGAGATCGGCTGGGCGACCTCGCAGTCGCGGTACTTCATCGCCGCCGTCGTGCCCGAGGAGAAGCCGTTCGATCAGGTCGACGTCTTCGCCGACGTGGACCGACGGACGGTCGGGTTCGAGGCCCGCCTCCCGATTCAGGGCGGCGCGTCGACCACGCGCTTCACCGTCTTCGTCGGGCCACAGGACTACCGCCTGGTTTCGGAGATGGAGGTCGGACTGGAGAGGGCCGTCGACCTGGGCTGGTCGATCACGAGGCCGCTCTCGGTCATCATGCTGCGGGCGGTCGTCTGGGCGCACACGATCATCCCCAACTACGGCGTCGTCATCATCCTCTTTTCGATCCTCACGAAGCTCCTCTTCTATCGGTTGACGCACAAGAGCTTCACCGAGATGAAGCGGATGCAGGACCTCCAGCCGCAGCAGGCGGAGCTCAAGGAGAAGCACAAGGACAACAAGGAAGCGCTCGCCAAGGCGCAGATGGATCTGTACAAAAGAGAGAAGGTGAGCCCGCTCGGGGGGTGTCTGCCGATGCTCTTCCAGATGCCGGTCTTCATCGCTCTCTTCCAGGTGCTGCGAACGACGATCGAGCTCAGGGGCGCGCCGTTCGTCCTCTGGATCACCGACCTGTCGCAACCCGACACGATCGCCACGATCGCCGGCTTCCCGATCCACATCCTGCCGCTCCTGATGGGGGTGGGGATGCTCGTGCAGCAGCGCTTCTCGACGAAGGACCCGAGCCAGGCCATGATCGGCAACATGATGCCGATCGTGTTCACGGCACTCTTCTACAACTTCGCGTCGGGCCTCGTCCTCTACTGGCTGGTGAACACCGTACTGAGCGTCGCGCAACAGTACTACATCCACCGCGGACCGAGCACTGCGGGGGAGTCGTCCGTCGACGCCACCACCCCGGGAGTTCAGGCCGGCCAGACAACTGCCTCAACGACAGTGGCGCCCGAGTTCGAGGAAGCAGTGGTCGTCGAGACCACGCGCTCGTCGAGCTCGAAGAAGAAGCGGAGAGGGAAGCGCCGCAAGAAGAGGTAGTTCACATCGACCAGCGGGGTGGGTAAGGGGGAGGACAAGGAATGACTCGCTCGCTCGAAATAACGGGGAAGAGCGTCGCGGAGGCGACGAGGAACGCGTTGAGGGAGCTCGGCGTCTCGCGGGACGACGCGGAGATCACGGTCATCACCAAGGGGAGTCGGGGTTTCCTTGGCATCTTCAAGGGTTCACCCGCCCGCGTCCGCGCGACCCATCGCGTGTCGACACGCGCGCGCGCCGAGGAGATCGTCTCGTCGATGCTCAAGCTCATGCGTTTCTCCAGCCAGCTGCACATCACCGAGGAGAAGAACACCCTCATCATCGACATCGAGACCGCCGGCTCCGACGGCCTCCTGATCGGGAAGGGCGGCAACACGCTGTCCGCGATCGAGTACGTCACGAACCGGATGCTGCAGAGGGAGAGCCGGAAGACCGCGAAGGTCGTGCTCGACGTCAGCGGTTACAAGCGCAGGCGGGAGGACTTCCTGACGTCGAAGGCCCTCTCGCTGGCGAAGCAGGCGAAGTCTGCGAAGAAGCAAGTCACCATGGAGCCGCTTGACGCGGCCGACCGACGGATCGTCCACGCTGTTCTCAAAGAGGATCCGACCATCGAGACGACGAGCGTCGGGCAGGGCCGAGTAAAGAGCATCGTCGTGGCCCCAGCCAATCCCTCGAGCAAGAGCAAGGGTGGATCCAGGCCGAGGTCGAGGTCCAGGTCCAGATCCAGGGGCAGAAGCAGGGCCCCGAGGAAGTAGCCCGGACGCTCGCCGACGAGTGCGCTCCCGAGGGGATCGTACGATGAGAGCCTCGCCCGGGGACACGATCGCCGCCATATCCACCGCCGTCGGGCCGGGTGCGATCGCTATCGTCCGCCTCGCAGGCGACCGCGCGATCGAGATCGCCGACGCCGTATTTCGGGGCAGTCGCGTCCTCCGCGACTGCCCGACCCACACCGTTCACCACGGCCGCGTCGCAGACGCTGACGGCCGCGAGGTCGATGAGGTCCTTGCGACCGTGCTCCTTTCTCCCAACACATACACCGGCGATGATATAGTGGAGTTCGGTTGCCACGGCGGCGCGCTCCCGGCCCGGCGTGTGCTCGAGACGCTTCTCGCGGCGGGGGCGAGGCTCGCGCGGCGGGGCGAGTTCACGGAGCGCGCGTTCCTCGCGGGCCGGCTCGACCTCGTTCAGGCCGAGGCGGTGCTCGATATCATCACTGCCAGGACGCGCCTCGGCCTCGAGAGCGCCCTCGGCCAGCTGGAGGGTGAGCTCTCGGGCAGGCTGTCGCGGCTCAGGGAGACGCTCCTCGATCTCCGCGCGGAGATCGAAGCGGCCGTCGACGTCCCGGAGGACGAGATCGAGCCGCCGGGCCCGGCTGCGATCGTCGCACGGGCGGACGATGCGCGGGCGCGGGTCGAGGAGCTCCTCTCGCGTTGCGATCTCGGCGTGGCGGTGCGCGAGGGCATCGCTGTCGCGATCGTGGGGAAGCCGAACGTCGGGAAGTCAAGCCTCATGAACGCGCTCCTGAGGCGCGACCGCTCAATCGTGACAGCGCTTCCGGGAACCACGCGAGACGCGATCGAGGAGTTCCTGCACGTGTCGGGCGTTCCGGTGCGGCTCATCGACACGGCCGGCTGGCGAGAGGCGACCGACGCGGCCGAGGAGGCCGGGGTTGAGCGGGCCCGCGCCGCCGCGGCGGGGGCCTCACTGGTCGCGCTCGTTGTCGACGCCGCAGCGGGCGTCGACAACGAGGATGCGGCGATCGCTGGAGCGGTCGATCCCGCACGGACGATCGTGATCGGGAACAAGCTCGACCTCGGGAAAGCCCCAGGCGGCGGCGCGTTCGGCCTCGACGACCGCGGGTGGGCGGGCGCAGCTTCCGTCTCGGCGCTGACGGGGGAGGGGCTCGACGATCTCCGCCGGCTGATCGCGTCGGTGGCCCTCGGCGAGATCCCGGAGGGGGAGCCCGTCCTTCTTACGAACGTTCGGCACATCGATGCCTTGAGAAGGGTCGACGAAGCGCTCGTGCGGGCGGCACGCCTCGTTGAACGCGGCTCGCCCCCGGAGCTTGTTGCCATCGAAGCGCGCGAGGCGACGCTCGCGCTCGGCGAAATCACGGGTGAGACAACGCCCGAGGACGTCCTGGAACGTATCTTCGAGCGTTTCTGTGTCGGGAAGTGAGAAGACCGTGACGTTGACACCTCAGCACAACGATCCCACCGGTCGTCGCGGCCGTGCGCCGTCCCCGCCGTCCCCCCAACGCGAGCACGACTTCGACGTGGTGGTGGTTGGTGCGGGACACGCCGCCTGCGAGGCGGCCCTGGCGGCCGGACGCCTCGGGCGCAGCGTGCTCGTCGTCACGATCTCAAGGAGACACGTGGCCGAAATGCCGTGCAACCCGGCCATCGGGGGACTCGCCAAGGGCCAGCTGGTACGCGAGATCGACGCCCTGGGTGGTGAGATGGCTCGCGCCATCGACGAAACCGGGATCCAGTTCCGGATGCTCAACACCGGCAAGGGCCCGGCCGTCCGGTCGCCGCGGGCTCAGGCAGACAAGCTTGCATATAAAGCACGGATGATATATGCGCTCATGAGCGAGCCCCGCATCACGGTGATCGAGGGGCGGGCAGAGGAGCTGATCGAGTCCGGGGGGCGAGTGAAGGGTGTGGGATTGACAAATGGGCGGATTGTGAGGTCCAGAGCTGTGATCTTGACAGCAGGTACATTCCTGTGTGGCCGACTCTTCGTCGGCCTCGCCGAGTGGCGCGGCGGACGAACGGGTGAGCCGGCAGCGAGGCGGCTCTCCTCGTGCCTCAGGCGGCTGGGTCTGGGACTCGGGAGGCTCAAGACTGGGACGCCAGCTCGGGTCGCCGCCGAGAGCGTGGACTGGGGCGAGACGGAGGTCCAGGCAGGAGATCGGGTGCCGACGCCATTCTCCTTCTCCAATCAAACGATAGACGTTGACCAGATCGAATGCCACGTCACGACGACGACAGCCGAGACCCACGCTATAATAGAGAAGGGTCTCGGGCGGTCGCCGCTCTTCAGCGGACGGATCTCGGGGGTCGGACCGCGGTACTGCCCGTCGATCGAGGACAAGGTCGTGAGGTTCCCGGAGCGGTCGTCGCACCGGATCATCCTCGAACCTGAGACGCGCGGCGGCGAGACGGTCTACCTGAACGGGCTATCCACGAGCCTCGCGTACGACGTTCAGGTGGCCATGATCAGAAGCTTGCCGGGGCTGCGGCGTGCGCGGGTCCTGCGCCCGGGGTATGCGGTGGAGTATGACTCCGTCGATCCCCGCGAGCTGGATGCGTCGCTCGAGACGAGGCACATCCGGGGGCTCTACCTGGCGGGGCAGATCAACGGGACGTCCGGGTACGAGGAGGCCGCTGCCCAGGGAATCGTGGCGGGGGTCAATGCGGCGCGCTCCCTAGAGGACCTGCCGCCGCTCGTGCTCCGGCGCTCCGAGGCGTACATCGGCGTGCTCATCGACGATCTTGTCACGAAGGGGGCGGACGAGCCCTACCGGATGTTCACGAGCAGGGCGGAACACCGCCTCGTCCTGCGGCACGACAATGCGGACCTCCGCCTGACGCCGATCGGCCACGAGCTCGGGCTCGCTACCGCGGAGGCGCTGGCGCGGGCCGAGCGGAAGCGGGAGATGGCGGAGCGGGCTGCGGAGCGGCTGCGGGAGATCGTCGTTGCGCCGGCCGAGGTGAACCCGCTCCTGGAGCGGCTCGGGAGCAGCCGGGTGTCGGAGGCGACGACGGCGGAGCGGCTGCTGACGCGGCCCGAGATCTCGATCGACGATCTCGCGGGTGTGTGTGCCGGCCTTGACGCGATCCCGGGGGAGGTGCGTGAGCACCTGCAGATCGAGGTCAAGTACCGGGGATATATCGACCGGGCGCGGGGGCAGATCGACCGCATGCGGACCCTCGAGGAGACCGTGCTTCCGGCGGAACTCGAATACGAGGAGATGCACGGGCTCTCCATGGAGGCCCGCGAGAAGCTCGAGCGGATGCGGCCTGGGACGGTCGGTCAGGCCGGACGGATTCCGGGGATCAGCCCTGCGGACCTTGGGGTGCTGCTGATCCACCTCAAGGCGCGGGGACACGCGTAGCGTGGCAGGGAGGGCACGTGGACCGGAGCGGGCGAGGAGCGGATCGCCGATGAGCGAAACGGCGACGTCGTTCGAGCTTCCGAGGAGGGCGATCGAGGAGGTCTGCGGAGCCATGTCGGACGGCCAGGCGGAGCTCCTCGGGACGTACGGACGGGCCGTCATCGACGGGAGCCGCCGGGCGAACCTGGTCTCGAGAAGAGACCTGGAACGGCTCGGCGAGCACTTCATCGACTCGGCGGCACTCCTGGCGGCGGTGGTGCCCCTCGGCGCGAGCCTGGCGGATCTGGGGAGCGGAGGCGGGTTCCCGGGAGTGGTGGCGGCGATTCTGAGACCGGAGGTGGAGGTGACGCTTGTCGAGGCGCGTCAGAGGAAGGCTGTGTTCCTGAAGAGGGTCGTGCGGTCGCTGGAGCTCACCAGCGTCTCCGTGCTGCACGCGCGGCTCGAGGCGCTGGCTGGCGAGGTGAGCTTCGAGCTGGCGACGGCACGGGCTCTGGGGAACGTGGAGAAGGTGCTCGAGCCGGCGCTCGGCGTCATCGCGGAGGGAGGACGACTCGTGCTCTTCAAGGGACCGCGGTGGAGAGACGAGCGGGATCGAGCCGTGGCGATCGGGCGGAGGTGCGGCGGCGAGCTCGTCCGCGAGACCGATGTCGAGCTTCCCGGGCTCGACCGAACTACGACCTTCGCGGAGTTTCACGTGGAACGCTCGATCTCGTCCGGGTAGCCTGCCCCGACCGATCATGCCCCCGCCGTTTCACGTGCAACACTCCAAACAGACCTCCCGAGCGACGCCCCTCGAAAAAAGCTGTGGATAACTCCCACCGTACCCAGCTTTTCTCTTGACACCATTCTCTCTGTCGGTATTCTTCTACCAACTTCCCTTCCTCAGCACCGTTCGGGTCGTTGATAACCCCAACCCATCCACAGGTGGTTGCCCGTGAGCCGGATTATCGCCATCGCCAATCAGAAGGGCGGCGTCGGGAAGACCACGACAGCCGTCAACCTCGCAGCCTGTACAGCCGTGGCTGAGAGACCCACCCTCCTCATCGACATCGATCCCCAGGCGAACGCGACGAGCGGGATCGGCCTCGCCAAAGAGGAACTCCGTTCGAGTGTCTACGAGGTGCTCATCGGAGAGGCTCCCATCCGGGACGCCATCGTCACGGCCCCGGATCTTCCGTTCCTGCACGTCCTCCCGTCACATCAGCGCCTGATCGGAGCCGAGATCGAGCTGGTCAACATCATGGCCAGGGAGACCCGGCTCAAACGAGCCCTGGCGGAGATCTCCAACGACTACCACTACATCCTCATAGACTGTCCGCCCTCTCTGGGTCTTCTGACGATCAACACCCTCACCGCCGCCCACTCCGTGCTCGTCCCGATCCAGTGCGAGTACTACGCCCTCGAGGGCCTGGGGCAGCTCCTGAACAGCATCCGGCTCGTCCAGCGCAACCTGAACCCCGAGCTTCGGATCGAGGGCATCCTGCTCACGATGTACGATGGCAGGCTCAATCTCGCCAAGCAGGTGGCCGATGAGGCCCGGCGGTACTTCGGCGACCGCGTCTACCGCACGATGATCCCGCGGAACGTCAGGCTGGGCGAGGCTCCCAGCTTCGGCCAGCCCATCATCATCTACGACATCCTCTCAGCAGGCGCTGAGAGCTACATCCAGCTCGCGAAGGAACTCATGTTCCAGGGCGAGACGGCCGACGCGGTCCCGACCGCAGGCGCCGCTGCATAAGAAGGCGGTGCGCGCATGGCGGACGCAACCGGAACCTCGACGAGGAGTGAGGCGATGAACCGGAAGGCACTCGGGAAGGGTCTCGGTGCGCTCATCCCCGAGGCCAATGAGGCGGACGCGGCGGCGTTGCGGGAGGTGGCGATCGACACGATCGAGCGCAACATCGATCAGCCGCGCACCCGCTTCGACGACGCGACGATCGCAGAGCTCGCCCGGTCGATGCAGATGCACGGGGTGCTGCAGCCGGTGGTGCTGCGGCCGCTTCCGGAGGGACGTTTCCAGCTGATCGTCGGCGAGCGGAGGTTCCGCGCGGCGAAGGTCGCGGGGCTCACGACGATTCCGGCGGTCGTTCGAGAGGCCGACGAGGGGGAGGCTCTCGAGCTTGCGCTGGTGGAGAACCTCCAGCGGGAGGACCTCAATCCCGTCGACGAGGCGCACGGCTACGAGGCGCTCATGGAGGTGGGGGGGCTGACACAGGCTGAGGTGGGCGAGCGCGTGGGAAAGGACCGGAGCACGGTCGCGAACGCGCTTCGGCTGCTGGCGCTCCCGCCGGACGTCCTCGAGATGCTCTCGGACGCGCGGCTCTCGGCGGGCCACGGACGGGCGCTGCTGGCGGTGTCGAACGCGGACGCCCAGCGGGAGCTCGCGCTCAAGGCCGCGAAGAAGGGCCTCTCGGTCCGTGAGGTCGAGGCCCTGGCGCGGGGCGCGAAGCGGCGGAAGAAGGCCACGAGGGCTCGACGCACCGACGATCCGATCGTGCGGGAGTGGGAAGAGAGGCTTCAGCGCATCCTCGGGACGCAGGTGAGGATCGACCGGATGGGGAAAGAGGGCACGATCCGGATCGAGTACTACTCGGAGGAGGACCTGGAGCGGATCCTCGTGACGCTGGCGGCGCTGGAGAGCGGAACGGCTGTCTGACGGCAGCATCGCGGGCCGATAGATGTTGACTTGACTAGGGTCCTTTGCTAACGTCAACCGTTCGCGCGGCCCCGGCGTGGGGCGCGGAGACGGGTTCGGCGCGCTGAGCCTCGGACCTTAAACGGCAGGGGGAACGAGATGTTCACCAGGGATGAGGAAAGGACTCTCGACAGCGTGAACACGATCATCGGCGAGGGGACAACCCTCAAGGGCAACGTCAGAGTTGAGGGGAGCATCCAGGTCGACGGCGAGTTCGACGGGACGATCGAGGCGTCCGACACGCTGGTCGTGGGTGAGACGGGGAAGGTGGAGGGGGACGCGACCGTCTCGAACGCAGTCATCGGCGGAAGGATGTACGGGAACGTTTTCGCCTCCGGCAAGATCGAGCTCCAGCGCGGGTCTCAGCTCTTGGGCGACATCAAGACGCGGGGTCTCGTGATCGAGGACGGCGTCGTGTTCCAGGGCAACTGCCAGATGGGTGACGTGGGAGACGTTCCGGAGCGCCGCTCATCCGGGAGCGACGTCGCGTACGACGACGAGGAGCTGGAAGAGGAGCTGGAGGAGAGCGAGGCCGCGGTGTAGCTTAAGAGGAGGTCCGGCCGACACTTGGGGGCAAGGGGCGGGGCTCTCTCGAGCAGCACGTGTGGACAAGTGTGCATAGCGGCCCCCCACTAAGATAACTCCCGACACCGTAAGCACTTAGACAGTACCGGCCGACCAGTGGAAGGCGGGTTATCCACCGGCTTCCACGCTCAGGGCGGCGGGGGCGGGCGTGCAAGTGCGAGCGAGCGGCGGGGTTGAGGTGGTGGAGCGGACGCGCGGCGTGGATGACGCAGCCGAGGAGGGCGCGTTGGTCTCTGACGCGATCGAGAAGATCAGGCGGGCCGAGCAGGAGGCGGAGGAGTCCCTTCGGGACGGTCGCGCCGAGGCGAAGAGGCTCGTGGCGGCGGCCCACGAGGAATCCGAGCGCATGCTCGACGTGATGCGCAAGGAGGCGCGGGCCGAGGAGAAGACTCTCATCGAGAAGGCGAGGGCGGGGGCGGAGGGAGACGCGAAGGGGATCCTCGGCGAGAGCAGGACGGGCGTGGAACAGGTGCGGTCGGGTGCGGGAGGCAAGGTCGAGACAGGGGTGAAGAAGATTCTCGATGCGATCACGGCTGCGGCCTGAAGCTCTCGGGGGTAGTGGCTCATGGCTGTGAGCCGGATGAGGAAGATACAGATCCTCGCGCACTGCGGTGCGAAAGAGGAGATCGTGGCGGCCCTCCGTGAGGGGGGCGCGTTGCACATTACCGAGCCGTCGGTCGAGCTGACGAAGGGCGCGGACGACGAGGCGCGGCGCGAACGTGAGCGGGAACTTGCGGCGGAGCTCGGCAAGCTCGAGTACCTCCGCAACTTCCTGAAACCGTACGTGCCGAAGGGGAAGCCGCTCGAGAACATGTTCAAGCCGAAGCTCCTTCTGTCTGTGGAGGAACTCCGCGCGACGGTCGACGGATTCGACGTCGAGTCCTGGTATCAGCGCTGCATCGACCTCGAGGGACGGATGAGGAGCGCCGAGGCGGACATCGGCCGCAGGGAAGCGCTGGCTCAGGAGCTCGGACACTGGACCGGGCTGCGCATGGCCGTCGAGGACGTGGGCGACACGCGCTTGGTGAGGGCGACCCTCCTCAACGTCGAAGGGAGCGACCTCGCGGGACTCACGGTGGAGATCGCGGAAGCGACCACCGAGACGGATCTCGTCGAGATCTCGAAGTCCGGCTCCTCAGTCTATGCCGTGGCCTTCTTCCTGAAGGACGAAGAAGCGGCGGTGATGCCGATACTGAAGCGCCACAACGCGCGCCCCGTCGATCTGATCGGAGCGTCGGGAAGGCCGGAGGCGGCGGCGAGCAGCCAGCTCTCCGAGGCCGACGAACTCCGGAAGAAGATCGAGGAGTACAAGGAGGAGGCTACCGAACTCGCGGGCGAGTACGACACGGTGCTCGTCGTCCTCGACGAGGTCGCAGAGAGGCTCGCGAAGAAATCGGTCGAGGAGAACTTCGGGGCAACGAGTCACACATTCCTCGTCGAGGGATGGATCCGCGGCCGCGACGAGGAAGCGTTGAGGCAACACCTCGCCGCCACCTCTCCCGAGATCGAGATCCAGGCACGCGACCCCGAGAAGGGCGAGCAGATCCCGATCGACCTCACGAACCGAGCGCTCGTCAAACCGTTCGAATTCGTCACGACGCTCTACGGTCGTCCGGTCTACTGGGAGTTCGACCCGACGCCGCTCCTCTCACCGTTCTTCATCCTCTTCTTCGGCCTCTGCCTGAGCGACGCGGGCTACGGCATCACGCTCGCGATCCTCGCGTTCGTCCTCGGAAGGAAGATGGAGAGGGGGAGCGAGGGCGGGAAGCTGATGCAGCTGCTGCTCCTCGGCGGCATCGCGACGGCGATCGTCGGCGCGCTCGGTGGAGGGTGGTTCGGCATTCCGGTCGATGCGCTTCCCGGGTGGCTCCGGAGCGTCGTCGTGATCAACCCGCTCGAAGAGCCGATGACGATGCTGAACATCGTCTTCATCCTCGGCATCGCGCAAATCGTGACGGGCCTCGCGATCCGGATGGTCGCGGATTTCAAGGACGGTCGGTGGCTCGACGGGATCCTCGACCAGATGGTGTGGATCGTCTTCCTGCTCTTCCTCGTGCCGCTCGGCTACAGCTTCATTCTCGGCGGCGGCGTGCCGCCGTCCGTGATGGGCATCGCGACGAAGGGCGCCATGATCATGGGCATCACGGTCGTCGCGACGGGCGCACGGAAGAACCCGAAGCCGATCATGAAGGTCCTCGGCGGAGTCCTCAAGCTCTACGACATCGTCGGCTACTTCGGCGACGTCCTGTCGTACGCGCGGCTCCTCGCGCTCGGGCTCGCGACGGCCGCGATCGCAATGGCGATCAACGGCGTCGCTGAGATGGCGATGGGAATCCCGCTCGCGGGACCGGTCGCCGCGGTCTTCGTGATCCTGGGCGGGCACGTGTTCAACATCGCGGTCAACACCTTGGGCGCGTTCGTCCATTCGGGCAGGCTTCAGTACCTCGAGTTCTTCTCGAAGTTCTTCGAGGGCGGGGGCCGGGCGTTCACGCCGTTCAAGGTGGAGAAGAAGTACTCCGTCGTGCAGAGGTAGGCGCGCCGGGCTCACGATGAGATCGACAGGGACAAGCAAGTAGGGTCACCCACGGAAGGAGCGAAAGCATGGAAGGACTGATGCTGGCGATGGCGGGCGCGGCTCTCGCGGCGGGGCTCGCCGGCACCGGCTCGGCGCTCGGCACCGGAATCGCCGGACAGGCTGCCACGGGCGTGGTCGCGGAGGACCCGGAGAAGTTCGGACGGCTCCTCCTTCTGCAGGCGCTCCCCGGAACGCAGGGCATCTACGGCATCGTCGGGCTCTTCCTCGCGATCGGCAAGATGGGCGAGCTCGGAATGCAGGCCATCACGGTCGGGCAGGGTTGGCAGATCCTCTTCGCGTGCGTGCCGCTCGCGATCACGGGCCTCACGTCGGGCATCGCGCAGGGCAAGGTCTCCGGCGCCGCCTGCGGTCTCGTCGCCAAGCGTCCCGACGAGATGGGCAAGGGCATGATCTTCGCGATCGTCGTCGAGACGTACGCCGTTCTCGGTCTTCTCGGCACGATCCTCCTGCTCCAGAACATCTCGTAGCAGGTTTGCCCGGTACGCGTCCGCCGAGGGCAGCGCGCGGAAGCGCCGCCGCGTCGGCGGGCGACGAAGCGAGGAAGCAATGGCAGTCGACGACATCCTGAAGAAGATCAAAGCCGATGCCGAGGAGTCCGCCCGCGAGATCGTCGCGGCGGGTCGGAAGGACGCCGACGAGGTTCTCGGCGCCGCACGCGCGCGGGTGGAGTCGGAGAGGGAGAAGATGCAGGCGAAGGCGCGGCAGCGCGCCGACGAGGAGCGCAACCGCATCATCACCCTCGCGAGGCTCTCCGCCCGACGCGATCTCCTGAACGAGAAGCAGACGCTGATCGATCGGGTCTACGACCAGACAAGGAAGAAGATCCTCGGCATGGGTCGGGACGAGTACCGGAGGTTCATCGGGGCCTTTCTCAAGGACGCCGTGGAGACGGGCGACGAGGAGGTCATCATCGGCGAGGGAGAGACCCGCATCGATCAGGCGTTCCTCGACGAGATCTCGAAGAGCCTCGGCCTGTCCCGCCCGCTCCGCCTCTCGAGCGAGCGGCGGAAGATCGGGGGCGGATTCGTCCTCCGAAGCGGCAAGATAGAAACGAACTGCGCGCTCGACACGATCCTGCGCGACGCGCGCGCGACGTTCGAGGCCGACGTCGCCGGCATCCTGTTCGGCGGCGGAGAGGGATAGGCACGGGCGGCGGACTTGAGGCTGGCGCCCCGGTCGGAACCGATGGTCGACACCGGATCCCCGACGCGGCACAGGGTGGCCGGACCGGGTTTCGGCGGCATCGGCGGAAGAGGCGATGGCAGACGATACGAGATACGCATACGCGGTAGGGCGCGTGAGGGGGATGGAGACCGGCCTCCTCGATCGGCAGTGGCTCGAGCGACTCCTCTCTGAGTCGGCGGAAGGCGCCATGAAGGCGCTCACCGATTCGGCGTACGAGGACTCGATGGCCGACGTCGCGCGACCGCACGAGATCGAGCGAGGGCTCGTGAGCGCTCTCGGGGAGACGCTTTTGGTCATCTCCGGGGTGTCGCCCGAGCCCGAGCTCGTCGACCTCTTCCGGCTCCGCTGGGACGTGCGCAACCTGAAGGCGCTCCTGAAGGCGTCGCTCGTGAAGCTCGAAGGCGACGCTGGTGCTGCGGCCGGCGTCGGGACGATCGACGTCGCTGTCCTCGAGAGGGCGGTGCGGGAGAAGGACTACACGATGCTCCCGGGCTTCCTGGCCGAGGCGGCGCGCGCGGCGCAGGACGCCTATCGCGACCGCGGCGAGCTCGCTTCCGTCGACGGGATCATCGATCGCGCGCTTTGGGAACATTCGCTCGCGGTCGCATCGTCCCACAGGAACGCGTTCCTCGTGGACTTCTTCCACGTCGAGATCGACCTTCTGAACATCAGAACGTTCGTGCGCATGAAGGAAGTTGGAAAGGACAGGGCCGACCTCGCGACGGTGTTCGTTCCCGGCGGCACGCTCGAGCTCTCCTTCTTCGAGAGGCTTCTCGGCGAACCGATCGACGCGTTCGCCCGCGCGCTGGAGTACGGCCGGTACGGCGCACTCGCTCCCGTCTTCCGCGAGTGGTCGCGCGAGCGCGCTTACGCGCTGGAACTCGCGTGCGACAACGTCCTCCTGAGGGAAGTCGAGAAGGCCAAGACGATCGCCTACGGCATCGAACCGCTCGTGGCCTTCATCCTCCACAGGCAGACCGAGATTAAGCTCATCAGGACCGCCGTCATCGCGAAGCTCAACGGGATCGAGCGGAGCGAGGTCGAGGCGCGTCTCAGGACAACGCATGTCTAAGATCGCGTTCATAGGCGACAGGGACTCGGTGTGGGGCTTCAAGGCCTTCGGCGTCGCCGCGCTCCCCGTGGCAGACGCCGAGGAAGCGCGCGAGACCCTCGTGGCCGCGGTGAAGACGGGCTACGTGATCATCTTCGTCACCGAGGACGTGTACGAAGCGTGCTCGGAGCAGATCGGCGAGTACCGCGACCTGCCGATTCCGACGGTGACGGTTCTTCCGAACATCAGAGGATCGAGGGGTCTCGCCGCCGCCGAGATCCACCAGGCCGTGTCCGCCGCCATCGGCGCGGATATCCTGGCCGACAGCGAGAAGTGATAGTTGCCTCGACGGCCGGCGGCACGCGCCAGCCGGATCCTCCGGGCACGGCGGACGGACGGCGCCACCGACAGGAGATCGAGAATGACTGAAGGAAAGGTCACGGGCCTCATCAGGAAAGTGTCGGGGCCTCTCGTCGTCGCCGACGGGATGCGCAAGGCGAGGATGTTCGACGTCGTCCTCGTGAGCGACAAGAAGCTCATCGGCGAGATCATCGAGGTCAAGGGTGACCTCGCGTCGATCCAGGTCTACGAGGAGACGGGCGGACTGGGACCAGGCGAGCCGGTGGAGTCTACGGGCGAGCCGCTCTCGGTGGAGCTGGGGCCGGGTCTCGTTGAGTCGATCTACGACGGCATCCAGCGGCCGCTCGACGTCATCAGGAAGCAGGTCGGCGACCGCATCACGCGCGGCATCCGCGTGCCGGGCCTCTCGCGCGAGAAGAAGTGGGAGTTCACCGCGACGGCGAAGGTGGGGGACGAGGTGGGGGGCGGCGACATCCTGGGGACCGTGCCGGAGACGACGCTCGTCGAGCACCGCATCCTCGTGCCACCGGGCGTCGCAGGCACGATCACGAAGCTCTCGAGCGGGTCGTTCACCGTCGACGACATCATCAGCGAGCTCGACGGCGACGGCGACGGCACGAAGCACGAACTCAAGCTCATGCACAAGTGGCCGGTCCGCGTGGCTCGGCCCTATCGGGAGAGGCTCACGCCGGAGGAGCCGCTCGTCACCGGTCAGCGCGTCATCGACGCGTTCTTCCCGATCGCGAAGGGCGGGACCGCGTGCGTCCCCGGGCCCTTCGGCGCCGGGAAGACCATCATCCAGCACCAGCTCGCGAAGTGGGCCGACGCGGAGATCGTCATCTTCATCGGCTGCGGCGAGCGCGGCAACGAAATGACCGACGTCCTGATGGAGTTCCCGGAGCTCACCGATCCGCGATCGGGCGAGCCGCTCATGAAGCGGACGGTCCTCGTTGCGAACACGTCGAACATGCCCGTCGCCGCGCGAGAGGCGTCGATCTACACGGGCATCACGATCGCCGAGTACTTCCGCGACATGGGCTACTCGGTGGCGCTCATGGCCGACTCGACGTCGCGATGGGCCGAAGCGCTCCGTGAGATGTCCGGGCGTCTCGAGGAGATGCCGGGTGAGGAAGGGTACCCGGCGTACCTCCCGGCGCGCGCCGCGCAGTTCTACGAGCGCGCGGGTCGCGTCATCTGCCTGGGGAAGGACGGCCGCATCGGCGCCCTTTCCGCCGTAGGGGCCGTCTCGCCGCCCGGTGGCGACCTGTCGGACCCGGTCGTCCAGGCGACGCTCAAGGTCGTGAAGGTCTTCTGGTCGCTCGAGGACTGGCTCGCGTACGAGCGTCACTTCCCGGCGATCAACTGGCTCACGAGCTACTCGCTCTACCACGATAGCCTCGAGGCGTACTTCCGCACGGAGGTCTCCGAGGAGTGGGGGGAGATGCGGGCCACGACGATGAGGATCCTCCAGCAGGAGGCGGAGCTCAAGGAGATCGCGCGGCTCGTCGGTGTCGACGCGCTCTCGAACCGTGATCGCCTGATCTTGGGAACGGCGAAGGCGGTCCGGGAGGACTTCCTCCATCAGAACGCGTTCGACGAGATCGACACGTACACCTCGTTCCCGAAGCAGTACAAGATGCTCCGGAACATCATGACCTTCAACAGGCAGGCGCGCGAAGCCGTGGAGCAGGGAGTGCAGGCGGAGGAGCTGTTCGCGCTTCCCGTGAACGGGGAGATCTCCCGCTCGAGGTACGTCCCGGAGTCCGAGCTCGACGAGCTCGACGAGATCGAGGGCAAGATCGGGAGCGAGATCAAGGGACTCATCGAGAAGAGGGTCGGGGCGGAGGAGCCGGTGTAGTCGACGCACGGCGCTCCAGAAAGCCCGATGCCGGCAGGTCCGCGTATCACATTCGGTCGGAAGAGCGAGGGAGCAGACGATGGTCAAGGAGTACATGACCGCCCAGGAGATCGCGGGTCCGCTCATCCTGGTCGGCGAGGTGTCGGGCGTCAAGTACGAGGAGCTGGTCGAGGTCGAGCTGCCGGACGGTGAGGTGCGGAGGGGGAAGGTGCTCGAGGTCAACGAGGACACGGCGCTCGTTCAGCTTTTCGAGGGAGCGACGGGCGTCTCCGTCGAGAGCGCGCGGATCAGGTTCCTCGGCCGCGGTCTCGAGCTCGGACTCTCGCGCGACATGCTCGGCCGCGTCTTCGACGGGCTCGGTCATCCGAAGGACGGCGGTCCGCAGATCATCCCGGAGATGAAGCGCGACGTCGCGGGCGCGCCGATGAACCCCACGGCGCGTGACTACCCGAACGAGTTCATCCAGACCGGCATCTCCGCGATCGATGGGCTGAACACGCTCGTCCGCGGACAGAAGCTCCCGATCTTCAGCGGGTTCGGACTGCCGCACGCCGAGCTCGCGGCGCAGATCGCGCGGCAGGCGGCCGTGCGCGGAGCGGAGGGCGAGTTCGCGGTCGTCTTCTGCGCGATGGGCATCACGTTCGAGGAGGCCGAGTACTTCATCTCCGACTTCCGCCGGACCGGTGCGATCGACCGAGCGGTGCTCTTCGTGAACCTCGCGAGCGACCCGGCGATCGAGCGCATCGCGACTCCCCGGATGGCCCTCACGGCGGCCGAGTACCTCGCGTACGACATGGAGATGCACGTCCTCGTGATCCTCACCGACATGACGAACTACTGCGAGGCGCTGCGCGAGATCTCCGCGGCGCGGAAGGAGGTTCCCGGGCGGCGCGGCTACCCCGGCTACCTCTACACCGACCTGTCGACCCTCTACGAGCGAGCGGGGCGGATCATCGGGAAGAACGGCTCGATCACGCAGATCCCGGTGGTCTCGATGCCCGAGGACGACAAGACGCACCCGATCCCGGACCTCACCGGCTACATCACGGAGGGGCAGATCATCCTCGACCGGGTGCTCCACCGGAAGGGCATCTACCCGCCGATCAACGTGCTGCCGTCGCTCTCGCGTCTCCGCGACAAGGGCATCGGCGAAGGCAAAACGCGCGAGGACCACGCGAACCTCGCGAACCAGCTCTTCGCCGCGTACGCGCGCGGGAAGGAGGCGCAGGAGCTTGCCGTCATCCTCGGCGAGGCCGCGCTCTCTCCGGAGGACAAGGCGTTCTTCAAGTTCGCCGACGCGTTCGAGGATCGCTACCTGCGGCAGACGATCGATGAGAACCGCACGATCGAGGAGACGCTGACGCTCGGGTGGGAGCTTCTCGAGATCCTTCCGCTGTCCGAGCTGAAGAGGGTGAAGCCGGCGCAGATCGAGAAGTACCTGAAGAACCAGCCGAAGAAAGCGGAGGCGGCGTAGCCTCGGTTTGACGCGGGGCCGCCAGAGCTGGGGCGCCCCGTCGACGGAGAGAGCATGCGGATTCGCGCGAACCCGAACAGAATGCAGCTTCTGAGGCTCAAGCGACGCCTGGTCCTCGCGAAGCGCGGGCACAAGCTCCTCAAGGACAAGCAGGAGGAGCTCATGCGTCGCTTCCTGGGGATGGTGCATCAGGCGCGCGCCCTCCGCGAGGAGGTCGAGGCGGAGCTCGCGCACGCGTACCGCGCGTTCATCTCGGCGAGGTTCGACATGGACGGGAGCGCCATGGAGGCCGCACTCGCCTTCTCTCAGCGGCTGGTCGAGCTCCACGCCGACCGCGAGCAGGTGATGAACCTCAAGGTCCCGAAGTTCACCGTCGAGCTCCCCGAGGATGCGGAGTTCGGGTACGGCTACCTTGAGACGACGGCCGAGCTGGACCGGGCGCTCGAGCTGTACGCGGCCGTCCTCCCGAAGCTCCTTCGGGTCGCCGAGACGGAGAAGGCGATCCAGCTCATCGCGGCCGAGCTCGAGAAGACCCGGCGCCGCGTGAACGCGCTCGAGCACATCCTCGTGCCGAGCCTCGAGGAGACGATCCGGTTCATCTCCGATCGTCTCTCGGAGCTCGAGCGGGAGACCGCGACGAGGCTCATGAAGGTGAAGGAGATCGTGCGGCAGCACTAGCTTCGGGCCGACCGAACGGGCCGGCGGAACGAACGAAGACCAAAGGACATGAGGCGGGGCCCCGGGCGGGGCCCCGTCGTTCGTCCGGGCCCACGCGTCCGCCCTGCGGAACACGATCCTCCGTCGACGCGCATCTTGAGGATGCACTCCCCCCTTCCCGGTGGTATCCTCTGCCCCGACCGAACAGGACGGAGGAAGGAATGGCCAGGCGCAGGAAGCGACGGGCGAGCCGCACGACGCGCGGAACGCAGCGCACGAGGAGCAGGCCGTACCGCAGGACGAGACGCAGGGCCGTGGATCCGAACGTCTGGGTCTGGGTCGCCCTCGCCGTGATCCTCGTCGCGGGCGGCGTCCTCCGGGGTCTCTATCTCGACGAGATCGCCGAGAGGCCGGACTTCTCGAACATGCTCGCGGACGCGAGGTTCAACGACTACTGGGCCCGCGGTCTCGCCTTCGACGACTGGACGTTCGACACCGACCTGAACGACCCCCGGGTCCCGACGACCCCCTACTTCCGAGCCCCGGGCTATCCCTACTTCCTCGGCTTTGTCTACCGCGTGACAGGACCCGGCCACCACGCGTCGCGCGTGATTCAGATGTGCCTCGGCCTCGTGAGCGTCGTGCTCGCGTTCCTCTTCGCGAGACGATGGTACGGCACGGCGACGGGGCTCGTCCTCGCGGGGCTCATGTCGTTCTACTGGATCTTCATCTACTTCGAGGGGGAGCTCCACGCTCCTCCCGTGCTGATACCGCTTCTTTTTCTCCTTCTGATCATCGTGAGCCGGTGGATCGAGAGGCCGAGGTTTGCGGGCGGCCTCGCGGCCGGCGTCGTCCTCGGGCTTGCGGCGCTCCTGCGCCAGAACGTGCTCCTCTTCGTGCCCGCGATCGGGATCTGGTCACTTTTTTTTTTAATGCTACGGCGACCACCGAGAGGCGTAGGCGTCGCCTT
>JALGWI010000043.1 GCA_025774245.1 bacterium | reverse complement strand
GACGAGGAGACGGGTGAGTCCAACGGTGTGCCTCTGCTTCCCTCTCCCGAGACGTACGCGGAGTGGGCTCGCGTCATGAGTCGCGAGTTCGAGGAGTTCGTCAGGAAGGTCGAGAGGAACCGGCGGGTCTTGCTGGACGAGTACGCGGCCGAGGATCCGGCGGAGTTCTTCGCGGTCGCGACGGAGTTCTTCTTTGAGAGGCCGCGCGCGCTGCGGGCGAGGCATCCTGATCTCTACACACAGCTCAGAGTCTTCTACCGCCAGGATCCTGCAGAGTGGGCGCCTCCGTAGCAGCCGGCCATCTATGCAGAGAGCGAGCTGAACACGTCAGATGGGGATCCCCCGAATCAGAGCTCGAATCGAGTGAGTTGGGAGAATCTGACCGATGTCCCGGCGGACTTCGCTGACGGCGTGGACGACGCCGACCCGGGTGACGGGCGCTCCCTTGACGCGGCCGACGGCAGCCCGACGGACATGGTCTATGTGGACAACGATGGAGAGGTCGGCGTAGGGACGACGAGCCCCTCGGACGTTCTTGAGGTGAGAGTCCCGAATGGTGTCAGCGGCGGCTTGACCATCCGGCAGACAGCGACGCACAACGGCTACCCGACGCTGGCCTTCAATGTGGCCGGGCCGGACGTGGCCAGTCTGGGGTCCCACCAGGTCGGATTGCATCTCTACCTGGAGACAAGAGTAGGCAAAGGGAACCTCGTATTCCGGCCTGAGGAAGTCCAGACGATGACCATGCTGCCCGGCAACGTCGGCATCGGCACAAATGGCAGGTTTCAAGATGCCGACCGCTCCAGCGGACGGACACGTTCTGACTTCGGACGGTTGCAGTGGTCCGCCGCAGGCGTGACGGGTCGTGGCCGGATCATCCGTCGGATCTTCCCGCCACTCGGCGCACACAGTAGCAGCCCGGGCCTCTCGGCCCGGGCTGCTACATCTGGTAGCGGGGACGCGCTGCGAAGTCCAAGAGAGGAATCCGGGGCGGGAGCCTGAGGTGGTGAGGGTGAGGTTTGGGGCGCGGGAGAGCTCGCTTCGGCCTGAGGGAATCAGGCAATCCACTTCCGCTTGATGTTCGCAAGGCTCGCCGCGAAGAGGCCGACGCAGAAGACACCGAGGACGGCGAAGTCGAGGGCGAACGGCATGGAGTGCCCGCCGTGCACCGCTCCGTGCAGGACGTCGGCGCCGTAGGTCAATGGCAGCGCGTACGAGAGAGGCCGAAGGAAGACCGGCAGCCTTGCGATGGGGAAGAAGAGCCCGCAGAGGAAGATCATCGGGAAGCGGAGAAAGTTGGAGAAGGTCTGCGCCTCGAAGACCTCGCTCACCGCGACGGCGATGAAGAGCCCGAGGAACGTCGACGCCACGGCGATCAGGAAGACGGCCGGGACGAACGCGCCCCAGGCGAGTTCCGACAGATCGGCGAGGAACAACGCCATGATGACCGGCACGAACGCGTTGGCGACGCCGAAGAGGATCGCCCCGGTCGTCTTGGCCAGCATCAGGAGCTCGAGCGGAACGGGCGCCAGCAGCAGTCGCTCGAACGACCGGTTCTTCTTCTCGAACGTGATTGCCACGGCCAGCATCGACGTGGTGCCGAAGAGGACCGAGACGGCCACGACGCCCGGAAGGAGCACAGGGATGCTCTCGAGGCCGCTTCCGGATCTGACGAAGAACATGCCCGTCCACGCCAGAGGGAAGATGAGCCCCCAGCTTATGTTCGGCGGCTTCAGGTAGTAGGTCCGCATGTCTTTCCTGAGGATGTTCCAGAAGGCGGTCCAGAGCTTCATCGACCGCCCCCCTTCTTCTCTTTCTCCCCGCGCATGGCGTCCGCCTCGATGCCGGTGATCTCTACGAAGATGTCCTCGAGCGACGGACGCATTCTCCTGGCCTCGGAGACCTCCGCTCCGTGCTCCTCCAGGAATCGGATCAGCGGTCCGACTCGGACGGGTCTGTCGGACTCCACGCGCAGGACGTCGTTCGCGGCGAACGTGAACCCCAGCGTGGGGAAGGACTCGGACAGCCCGTCCTGCAGATCGCCCGGGGTCGTCGCGAAGCTGATCCGCACCGCGTGCTTCTCCTGAACCGGCTGCACGAGGTGCTCGACCGTGTCGATCCGGACGATGCGGCCGGACACGATGAAGGCGACGCGGTCGCAGAGCCGCTCCGCCTCCTCGATGTAGTGGGTGGTCAGGAAGATGGTGGTCCCGCGGTCGTGCAGCTCGGCGACGAGCTGCCGGAGCTGGCGCGCGCTGGCCACGTCGATGCCCGTGGTCGGCTCGTCGAGGAACAGAATGTCGGGCCGGTGGATGATGCCTGCGGCGATGGTGAGCTTGCGCTTCATGCCCTTCGAGTAGCTGGCGAACTTGCGGTCCGAGGCTGCGGCCAGGGCGAAGGTCTCGAGGAGCTCTCTGGCCCGTTTCCGTCGCTCCGCCTTCGGGAGGCCGTAGAGCGCGGCGCAGAAGCACAGGTTCTCGAACCCCGTGAGCTCGGGGTAGAGGTTGCTCTCGTCCGGGACGACGCCGACGAGGTGCTGGGCCGCGCGCGGCCTGTCTGTGCAGTCGATGCCACCCATGCGGATCGACCCGGTGTCTGGCCGGGCCAGTCCGGTGAGCAGGTTGATGGTTGTCGTCTTGCCCGCGCCGTTCGGTCCCAGGAATCCAAAGAGCTCGCCCCGGTGGACCGTGAACGAGATGCCGGCGACGGCCTGGACGTCCTCGAAGGCCTTGCTCAGATTTCGGACGACGACAGCGTCCGTCACTTCTCGGGCTTCTCCCTCGTGCACGGGTGCTCGTTGTCGCTGCCGTGACACTTCTCGATCTGCTCGGGCGAGCACTCGCCCGGCGTGCCCTTAAGCTCTTCCGGCTTCTGACAACGGGGCTTACTCTCACACATCGTTCGCCTCCCTCTTCCAGTTCATCGACCTGATAACAGGAGAAGCATGCCTTACGTCTTCTTCTCCAACAGACTCCTCGCTACCTCACTCCATTCCGCCAGCGTCCCTTCGTTGATCGTGTAGTGGACGAAGTTCCCCTGCCTGTCCGCTGTTACGAGGTCCGCGTCTCGCAGAACGCGAAGGTGCTGCGAGACGGCAGCCGGCGTGATGCCGAGGACCCGGGCGAGCGCGTTGACGCAGAGCGACTTCCGCTTGAGGAGCTCGATCATCTGCACCCGAGTGTCCACTGACAGGACCTTGAAGATCCGCGCCTGATGTTCCGCCTCAGTCACTCTGCCTCCGAATTAAGCATCTACGCAGATACTTCACCTTCCACTGGACGGTGTCAAGAGGGAATCACAGGGATCCCCTCGCATACCAGATAGAGAGCCTGGGCGGGTGGCCCAGGTTCGCAGCAGCGGCAGGATTCGAACCTGCGACCTCCCGCCGCCGGGGGCCCCGACGAGATGTGCCGTAGCCCGTTCCGCCCGGCGACGAGTGAGGTGTCGATTCTCTCTTGACTGCCCAGACCATACAATTGTATGGTCTGAACATACAAATATGACACTCCTACCAGACATACTCTCATCGCGTGGACGAGCCGAGATCTTCCGGCTGCTCTTCGGCGTATCGGCGCAGGAGCTTCACCTGCGCGAGCTGGAGCGGCGCTCCGGTCTGGCAGTCCGCACTGTCGACCAGGAGCTCAAGAAGCTTGAGGCGATGGATCTTGTGAAGGCCCGCAAGGACGGGAACCGGCTCTACTACAGCGCGAACACGACCCACCCGCTGTACGAGGACATCCGCAACCTGGTCATGAAGACGTCGGGCCTCGTCGAGGTGCTCAGGGAGGCTCTCGCGCGGGACGGCGTCGCCGTGGCCTTCGTCTTCGGATCAGTCGCCCGCGGTAACGAGGGTGCGGAGGGAGACGTGGACCTCATGGTACTGGGGGATGCCGGCCTCAAGGATGTATCGGCATGGCTCGCCGGCACATCGGAGAGGATCGGCCGTGAGGTCAATCCGCACGTGATGCTGCCGTCCGAGTTCAAGCAGCGCCGCGACTCAGGGGATCACTTCGTTCTGCGGCTGTTGGAGTCGCCGAAGCTCCTCGTCGTAGGGGATCAGGATGAGCTTGCACGACTGGGCTGAGAGCGGGTGGCTGCGAGAGCACCATCCTGCACTGCTGGATTCCTGAGAGCACGGGCCGAAGCGAGCGTGCTGCCGAGTGGCTGCCAACATGAGAGAGCCCGGGCCTTGTGGCCCGGGCTCTCCTTCTCTGGTAGCGGGGGCCCGATTCGTAGCCGATTCGGACAGGCCGCCCGTGGTGACGGCGCACTGGCGCTACGAAGGGACCAAACACTCAACGCGGGAGATGGCGCGGATCGGACTGATGCCCTGACTGACCCCCCGACCAGGAGATCGGGGAATACCGTCACTGGCGTCACGAGCGTCGAAGCAGTCAGGGACGAGGCGCGCAGTACGGACGACTGACGCCGCGACGGAATCCCGCCATGCTGGATGGCGAAGGCGATTCACACGAGGACTGGATCCGCGGGTGTTGCCATCATGCTGTGACACGTGCTTCGTGCTACAATGGGCGCTCCCGCAAGGACGCAGTTTGGACCTGGACGGATCGTGGTCCGCTAGGGCTTCCGAACGCCTCGGGGCGCTCGACAGCGGTGCCACGATACGGTCCAGGAGACGCCGGCCTCTCCGGTGTGGAAGGAGCAACGGCCATGTCGCGGAGAAGGAACGCCTGCCTGGTTCGTCTTGCGACTCTTGCAGTGCTGCTGACGCTGGTGACTCCCCTGCACGTCAGCGCCGACAACCCACCGCGCCTGATCCTGCAGATCACTGTAGATCAGCTGCGTGGAGACCAACCGAGCCGCTACTACGAGCGGTTTGGCGAAGGCGGGTTCCGGTACCTTTGGGAGCACGGCGCAGTCTACACGGATGCGCACCACAATCACGCCAACACCGAGACCGTTGTCGGCCACACGACCCTGGCAACCGGGGCGACACCGGCAGCGCATGGAATGGTCGGCAACAACTGGGTCGATCGCGAGACTGGAGAGACCGTCTACAACATCGAGGACGCCAGGTACCGGTTTCTCACGCCGGGTGCAGGTGTTGACGCGCGGACGGAGATAGACCCGACACAGCGAGCCGCTAGGAGCGAAGGCCGCTCGCCATCCGCCATCCTGGTGTCCACGTTCAGTGACGAGCTGGCCGCCCATACGAACGGTCAGGCGAAGATCTTCGGTGTCTCGGTCAAGGACCGCGGGGCGGTCTCGATGGCCGGGCACGCCGGAACGGCGTTCTGGTTCTCGAAAGCGAGCGGTGAGTTCGTGACGAGTACCTACTACCTGGGTCGCTACCCCGATTGGGTGAACGAATGGAACGAGCGGGATCTTGCCTCCGGCTATGGCGATGGCGAGTGGCAGTTGCTTCACCCGCAGGAGACGTACCTCTTCGGAGATTCGGACGACCGTTCTTGGGAGACCGATCTGGCCGGCTTCGGCCGCACATTTCCGCACCCCTGGGGCAGCGCGGACGGCAAGTACTTCACGACCCTGCTGACCCTCAGCCCGGCGGGCGATGAGCTGACCCTGGATTTCGCCAAGGCTCTGCTCGAGAACGAAGGACTCGGCGACGACACTGTGCCGGACTACCTCAGCGTCAGCTTCTCCTCCACTGACTACGTCGGCCACATGTTCGGTCCCTCAAGTCTCGAGGAAGAGGACAACCTCCTGCGGCTCGATCGGGTTCTTGCGGAGCTCCTGGCCTATGTGGATGAGAAGATCGGCCTCGAGCACACGCTGATCGTGCTTTCTGCAGACCACGGCGGGCCGGACACGCCAGGCTATTCGAATTCACTGAGCATTCCCGGCGGCTATGTCGATCCCGACAGCTGGGATCGGGAGTCGGCGATTACGAGGCTCAAGCGGGAGTTCGGAGTCGACGGAGAGCTTATCGAGCGATACCAGCACCCTTATCTCTACATGAGTCCGCAGGTCGCGTCCCTCGGTGACGCCGAACGCGAGGCCATCGAGCGGGCGGTGGCGGCAGAGCTGGCGCGGTTCCCCGGGGTGTCGCTCGCGATATCGAGCCGCGCGCTGGAGTACGGGAACCACCCGGACACTGAGCTGATCCGTGCCGTGCTCAGGAACTTCAATCCCAAGCGGTCAGGCGACATCTACGTCGTCTTCGAACCCAACTGGTTCATCAACGACTTCGACGGTCTGACTGTCGCGTCAACGCACGGATCCCCCTGGCGCTACGACACGTTCGTTCCGGTGGTCTTCGCGGGGTCCGGTATCCGACCGCAGCGGATTCACAGGCGCATCGATACGGTCGACGTTGCCAGGACACTGGCGGCCTGCCTGGGAACCAAACCACCCTCGGGGGCCACGGGCTCAGTTCTTCACGAGGTCTTGACTGAGTAACTCGGGTTTCGTCTGTCCGGCTAGCGACGGCCTTGTCGTGTACGCCCGAGCCTGGGGAGCCCGCACGCTGGAGTGGCAAACCGCCCGGACCTTCTGGTCCGGGCGGTTCTGATTTGGTAGCGGGGGCCGCTACAAGGCTATCCACGACGTAATGGGGGAGCGGCTGAGAGTAGTTTGGCCGCTTCCGAGAAACGGCCGTCGTCCCGGACCGGGAGTCCGAGCTGAGTGAACGGCCTTGGCTTGGCGCGGCGACACGGGCTGCTATGTTCCGCTGCGAGGTCACTGCTCGCCGACCTGCGAGCCAACCACGCGCCAGCTGCCGCGCGACACGAATCCAGAGCGCGCGAGGTCGGGGCGACGCCTAGAACCTCACCGCGGCCTGAAGCCCGAGCTGGTCGTTGTCCTTCTCCTCCAGTCTTGGGCCCTCCATGATGAACGCGAACTCGATCTTGAACACGACATCCGGAGTCGGATACCAGCCGAAGGCCAGGACCAGTTCGCTCACGTCCTTGTTGCCCTTGTCCGGGTCCCGCCCGAGCTCGTCGCCGAGGTCGAGGTAGTCGAGTCTCCCGTACCGCACGGTCGGCCGGAATCGGGAAGCGAGGAGCCTCGAAGCCTGGATGAAGTAGCCCGACATCTCTCCGTTCTCCGTCGGCTCAGGGTTCTCTGACGTGGCCGACAGATACTCCCCGTAGAAGCCCGCGAATGCAGTGTCGAGGAGGAAGTGTGCACCGTATATGCCGACGGAGTACTCGCCGCCGTCGTCCCACGCGCCGCGGTAGGCCGAACCGCCGAGTTCGAGGGAGTCCCCGAAGAGCCAAAAGAGCCGCCCGCCGAACGCCTTGTCCTCGTTGTTGTCCCTGTACTGACGGCTGTGTCTGAGATCGGTCCCCGACCCGAGCCCGTTGATCACGTACAGGTCGTAGCCGACCGCCGATCGTCCGCCCAGCCCTACGTATCCGTGGAGATCGACTCCGACCTCTTTCCACGCGCTCACGCTGATCTCCCGCGCGACCTGTGGCCGGGTGACCGTGTAGTTGCTGAGAGGATCGTGGAACTCGTCGAACCGGTTGAACGGCGTCAGCATCGCCCCGATCTTGAGGGCGAGCTCTTGCCGGAGCCAGTAGTCGATGTACGCCTGCTCGACGAACGTGTTGGTGCCACCTACTCCACCGTGCTCGAGTTCGAACTCGCCGTAGTAGTAGATCGACTCGTTCGCCCAACCGGAGACGTTGATCGCGAGGTAGTGGATGTCGAAGTTCTTGGTCTCCTCCTGCGTACGGAAGTACTCCGTGTACAGGTATCCTCCGACCCGAGGAGCCTGGGAGACACTCGACCCGGCGCCGGTCGTGTCGGCCGCGGCGCTCTCCAATGCCAGGAACCTGCCGAGCGCGATCGTCTGCTGCTCAGTGAGAGCCGCCTGGCCCCTCATGGATCGCACGAGCCCCGGCCATTCGGCCGCCGAGTACTTCGCGGGCTCGTAGGCCTCGTGGCATCGCGAGCACTTGAGCTCGTAGAGCTCCCGCGTGGACGTCGCAAGCGACGTCGGCGCCAGAAGCACAGACGCCAGGATACACGACAGCGCGACGATCAACCCGATTCCAAGAGTTCTCATTTCCATTCCCCCTGACGCCTGCGGCCGCCCCGGCGGTTCTTCATGGATTCACGCCCCCGCTCGCCACCGGACTGTCCCCTGCTGCTGCAGAGCGAGTTCCGGTTACACGCATTGTAGGAGGCTCCCTGGAGTTGTCGATCCGGACTCCTCGACCCCACAGCAAACACCCGGCTCCGAGGAGACGCGTGTTCACTTCGAGCTGGTAGCGGGGGCGCTCTTGAGACTCCGGCCCGTCCTCATGACCGCACTCTCGCAGTTCGAATCGCGTCCACCAAGGGACGCCAACTTGAGAAGGCCCCCGGGAGCGGGCCTTTCTCGTTGTACCCAGAAAGATGTTCGGAACCCGTCGGGTTCGTGCCCAACTAGCGGTAGAGCTCCTTGATGCGCCCCCAGGACACAGCCTCGTCCGGCACCGCGGTAAAGGCTGTCACGGTAACCGAACCTACCATGCCAAACAGCTCGCCGTGGGGCTGGCAGTAGTAGTCGTAGACGTCTCCGGGAACCGGGTTCGCGATTAGAAAAGCCGCGTCAAACACTACGTCGAATGTGGTTCCCGCGAGATCTGGGGGACCAGAAAGGAAGTAGGGTGTTGGCGTCCCCGGAACACCCGAGGCGACGTTGTGTCCGCCGCTGTCCCATACCCAGTGTACGGTGTCACCCACAGCGATGGTGATGTCTGCGGGCGAGAACACGAACAAGCCACCGGGACCGACGGTGACATCGTGCGTCGCGGCCGTTGCCGAGACGGCGGCGAACACCAGAGCCGCAGTGACCAGAGCTGCACAGATCGTTCTCATTGCCTGACCTTCCTTTGCAGGAGGTTCACGGGAGATCGCTCGGAGCTCGGATCGCCCCGCGCACTGATGACGGCGCCCTCGCAATAGAGGTCGAATTGGCCACCAACGTCCCTAATGGGTTTAGATGGTGTTCCCTCCCTTAGGTTGCCCATCGAGGGGCACTTGAGACCCTGAGTTCCCGTTCGTACGATACAGCCCTGCAGCGCAGTCACGAATCACGTGACGGCTCGAGATCCCTGGGATGTCCTGGACTCGAGTTGAGTGCGCCGGGACGCCAACTTCGAGGGAGGCGGGTCACTTCGGTGAACCACTCAGCTGCCCGGTTCCAACTTCTCAGCACTCGGGACGCCAGCCTCGTAGAAGAGCCCGACTGTCAAGGTCGGGCTCTCTTGCTTCTGGCCACCTACGGACGCGGGCTCACAGGAACGTGCTCTGCCTGAGGGTCCATGCTCCGCAGCCTGAGCTACCATCGCGCTACCTGAACATCGCCTTGATCGCGCCCCGCCAGACGATACCCCCCGGTCTAATCAGCAGGGGCTCGAAGAGGTCGCAGGCACGCTGCGGGGGCCCGATTCGCACCCGATTCGGAGCAGTTATCCACCATCACTGCGCATTGGCGCTACCAGGGAGCCAAGCACGCCGAACGGGAAATTGTGCGGGTGGCAGCCAGAGCCTAGTGGATTGGTCCGCAAGGTCCGCAAGTGCCGTCACAAGCGTCATGAGCGTCTTCCTCAACGGCGCGCGAGTCCAGGCCCGACGAATCGAGATGTCTCGCGTGGCGACCTGGAGTCACAGGAGTCCTTCCCCCTTGGCCACATGCCACACATTGACTGGTGCTCTGTGACTGCCGCTCTGTCCTGCGATGAACTGTGGCAAACCAGACGAACTGACCTGCCCCTCTCTGACGAGACGAGAGTCTACGTCTCAATCTGGACCAGTTCCAGGGGGTCAGGTCACCGGTAGGTGCGCCCGGGCTCCTGATGGGGCAGCCCACGCCCCCTGGTCCGATAATTGCCTTGAACCGCACCGCAGAACGGGATTACCATTGTCCTTAGGCCTTATTACTGGTGGTGACTTAATGAGACGCTGCGTCGCTCTGATAACAGTGCTGTTTAGCCTCTTCGGAATGGTCGGGGTGCCAGTCGTCGCGTACAGTTGCGCCGAGAGTGGCGACGCAGGCGTCGTCTCCTATCTTCCCTCGTCCACGAGAGCTTGCTACGTCGATTCCTGCTGCGAGGGCGGATCGAATACGCCGGACGTCCAGATTCGAAGTGAAGTTCCGTGTTGCGACGCTGATGTTCAGATTGCGCCGAAGAACAACCTGGTGCTCTTGCCCGAGAGCAAGAATCGGCCGGCCGAAGCGCTCGCGGACACGCCCGCGGGCTCTGACTCTTCCCGGCCGAACGTCCGCATCGTGTCAACACCGCCCTCCACTTCGGTTTTCCACCCTTCGATCAACCCACCACTGCTCATCTAGACTTCCTCTCCACCTCGCTTGGTCTTCCGTCTCGAGCCTATTGTCCTCATGATCCCGTTCTCCATCTTGGATGGTCGACAGGAGATTACAGATTTGCGAAAAGCCTATGCACACATCATGGCGTTTCTCGCCGCTGCGTTGACGGTCGCCGCACTGAGCGGATGCACGGCTCGCTATGTCCGGACGGAGGACCTGGTCGACATGCCTCCGGCGCCGCCGAAGCAGTCATCTGAGAGCTTAGCTTCAGCGCCGTCCTGGTCGGATTCTCTACCGGCGATTACGCTCGAAGCGGCGATCGGTCGCGTACTGTTGAGCAACCCGGAACTCGACGCCGCAAGGAGCCGTTTGGGCGCCGCCGACGCGTTGCGGGTTCAGTCCCGTGCGTGGGATAACCCCTCGCTTGGCGGAGAAGTCGAAGGACTGGGTCGCGCGGGATCCGACCCAGCTGAAATCACGCTGTCGGTGGGAATGCCCGTGGACTTCTTTGCGAAGCGGGGTATTCGGGTGGATGTCGCGCACGCCAACGTCAACGTGGCGCGAGCCAGATACAACCGTGAGCGGCAGGGAATCGTGTCGCGTACCCGGTTCGCCTTCCACAGCGTGCTCGCGAGCCAGGAGCAACTTCTAATCGCCGAGGCGCGCCTGCGGGTGACGGAGGCGACGGCCGAGGCATTGGGCCGTCAGGTCGATGTCGGCAAGGCACCCCTGATCGAGAAGCTGCGCGCCGAGATCGCCGATGAAACGGCGCGCTCAGAAGCGCGGAGCGCTCGATCTGACCTGCGGGTTGCACAGCGTGAACTCGCTTCGCTTTGGGGCGGAACGCTACATGACACGGATCAGGTTCACGGGACTCTCAGGATCGAAATGCCGCGTAGCAGCGTGGACTCGCTTGTTGCAGAGCTACGCTCTCAACATCCGCTACTACAGGAGCAGTTGTGGCTCGTGGAGCGCGAGCGTCAGAAGGAACGTCTCGTGCGCCGTGAGCGATGGCCGGACGTGATTCCGAACGCGGGCATTCGCTGGATCGAGGGGGGCGATACCCGAGACTTTGTGGCCGGGATCGATATCACTCTTCCTGTACTCGATCGAAAGGGCGGGAGCGTGCGCGCCGCGCAGCTCGAGCGCGAAGCGGCCTCTAAGAATGCCGAGGACACGCACCTCCGGCTGACGACGACACTTGACCTCATCCTCGAGGAACTCAGAGATGCACATCGTCGCCTGGAAACCTATACGACCGAAGCCCTGCCGCGGGCCCGCGAGGCGCTCGATCTGGCCCGCATGGGGTACGAGGGAGGCAAGTTCGGCTTTCTCATTCTGTTGGACGCGCAAACGACGCTGATCGACGTAGAAAGCGCTCGCACCGATGCCCTCGTCGCGTTCGATCGAGCCCTCGTGCGACTCGAGTCACTGCTCGGACGGAAAGTGGAGTGATGATTCTCTACGATGTCCAGAACTGGACACCCACAAGAAGGAACAACGATGATCAGGAACTGTCTTACAGGAGCCTTGCTCTCTTTGCTGGCGCTGTTCTTGGCGGGATGCGGCGGCGACGCGGAAGATAAGAGCGAGGCTGAGATCCCAGCCGCGACCTCCCAGGCGGAGTCACATTCGGATGCGTCGGCACCTCAGTCGGAGGGCGCGTTGTGTCTTGCGCACGGTGTAGCCGCAAGCCGGTGTTTCATCTGCGATGCGGCGCTGCGTGAACCGGGTCGTTTGTGGTGCAGAGGGCACGAGCGCTACGAGGACCGCTGCTTTGACTGTCACCCGGAGCTGCGAGACGAGAACCGGCTCTATTGCGACGAGCACGGTCTCTTTGAGGACGAGTGTTTCCTCTGTCACCCCGAACTGCAGATGGAGGAGTCGGCCTCCAGTCCGCAGGAGACCGGACACGGTTCTTCCGCGGACGGGCCCGATGCCCTCTTCTGCGGGGAACACAACGTTCCCGAGGCGGAATGCGGTATATGCCAGCCGGCGCTCGCGGACAATCTGGAGCCCGGACAGGGTCTCAAGATCCGCCTGCCGTCCATGGCGTCCGAGACCAAGTCACACATTGTCGCGCGGCACGCCCAACGCGGTTCGGTGAGGTCGAGCGTGAATGCCGCAGGCCAACTAGGGTACAACCTAGATCACCTCGTGCACATCACGCCTCTTACCGATGGCGTCGTCAGCCGCATTCACGTCGAACTCGGGCAGAAGGTCAAACGAGGAGAAGTTCTTGCCGAACTCAACTCCCCGGGAATCTCCGAGGCAAAAGCGGAGCTGCTCAAGGCGGTGGCCGAAGAGACGGTCTCATTCGAGGCGCAATCTCGCGAACGTGGACTCTTTGAGAAGAGGGTGTCTTCCGCGCAGGATCTCCACGACGCGGAGGCCCGGTACACGACGGCCCGCGCGAGCCTCCGAGCATCCGAACAAATGCTGCTCGGTCTCGGTTTCGATCGACAGGTGCTCGAACGGATCGTGTCGGAACAGGAGACGGTGTCCGATCTTCCTCTGGTGGCTCCGTTCGCAGGGACCGTTATCGAGCGGGATGCAGTCGTCGGTGCCGCGGTCACAGTCGGCGAGCGAGTGTTCTCGGTTGCGGACCTGAGCACGCTGTGGCTCACCCTGGCTGTCTCTGAAAGAGACGTCATGGATCTTCGAGTCGGCCAAGTCGTCGAGGTTCGTTCCCAGGCGGTCGATCGCGAGATCACAGGGCACATCACCTGGATTCCCAGCCGCCTCAATGAAATGACGCGAATGGCGGAGGTACGCGCGGAGGTTGCGAATCCCGACGAGTCGCTACGTGCAGGGATGTTCGTGGACGCGAGCATCGTAGTCGGAGGAAGCTCTGCGTCGTTGCTTGTGCCGCGTGACTCGGTATACCGCTTCGGAGGTAAGCCCTTCGTCTTCGTCCGGCTTGAGGGTGATCTCTACGAGCTGCGTCGAGTGGAGACCAGCGCTGCGTCCGAGAACATGACGGCCGTCTCGGCCGGTCTTGCGGAATCCGATCTGGTGGCGGTGGAACAGAGCTACCTGCTGAAATCTGAGTTTCAGAAATCGCGCCTTGGCGCCGGTTGCGTCGACTAGGAAGGTGGGATCAGCGCATGCTCGAGCGACTCGTCGAGGCCTCGTTTCGAAACCGTCTGGTGGTATCGGTCGTTTTCCTCCTCGCCATGCTGGTCGGCGTCAGGGCGCTTCTCACCCTTCCCGTGGACGCGTTTCCGGACACGACACCGGTCCAGGTCCAGATCAACACGGTCGCACCCGCCCTCAATCCCGAAGAGATCGAGCGTCAGATCACGTTTCCGGTAGAGACTAGTATCTCAGGTCTTCCCGGACTCGAGAACGTTCGGTCCATCAGCAAGTTCGGCTTCTCCCAGGTAGTTGCCACCTTCGACGACCGAACCTCGATCTACGACGCCCGGCAGCTCATTCTGGAACGACTCGGGACGGTCAGGCTACCCGGAGGAATTGAACCTCCGTCGCTGGGACCCATCGCCACGGGATTGGGCGAGGTGTTCCACTACATCGTCCGGTCGCCGGATTCATCGCGAACCCTGTCCGAGTTGCGCACCATCCATGACTGGATCGTCAAGCCAGAGCTCACTCGCGTCCCCGGTGTCGCCGAGGTCAACTCGTGGGGAGGCCATAAAAAGCAGCACGAGGTGATCGTCGAGCCCCAGGCCCTTATTGCCTACCGCCTCACTCTGCAGGACGTCGTCAGCGCGCTCGAGGCAAACAATCGCAACGTGGGCGGTGGCCGGATCGTGGCTTCCGGCGATGCGCTTCTTCTTCATGGTATTGGGCGCCTTGCCACCCCCGAGGAGATCGCGAGCGTGGTGATCACAAGCCACGACGGCGTTCCGGTCCGGATCCGCGACGTCGCCGAGGTGCGCACAGGACACGAGATTCGGCTGGGCGCCGTCACGGCCGGGGGGAAAGGAGAGGCGGTCTTGGGATTGGCCTTCATGCTGATGGGAGAGAACAGCAAGGAGGTAACACAGCACCTCCAACAGCGGCTCGACGAGGTTCGCGGAGCGCTTCCCGAAGGTGTCGAGATCGAGGTGGTCTACAATCGAACGGAACTCGTCGACCATGTCATCGACACGGTGAAGCACAACCTGTTCTTGGGTGCGATCCTCGTGATCGTTGTCCTGTTTCTTCTCTTTGGCAACCTGCGTGCCGGTCTCATCATCGCCCTCACGATTCCCCTGTCGATGGTCCTTGCCGCCCTCGGAATGAGGGGATTCGCGATCGCGGCCAGTCTGCTGAGCATGGGTGCGATCGACTTCGGGATCATCGTCGACGGCTCGGTCGTCATGACAGACAACAATATGCGACGTCTCGCGGAGCGCGCTCACACACTCGGGCGCGCCCTCACTCGCCCCGAGCGCGCCGCGGTCGTCCTGGAGTCGAGCAAGGAAGTTGCCCGCCCGGTGTTCTTCGGGGTCGCGATCATCACGCTAGTATTCGTGCCGATCCTCACACTGGAGCGGATCGAGGGCAAGATGTTCCACCCAATGGCGCTGACGTTGATATTCGCGCTATTCGGCGCGCTCCTCATTGCGCTCTTCTTGACCCCGTCGCTCTCCCTCTGGATCCTGCCCCGCAAGCCATCTCTTCGCGAGAGCGCGGTGATGCGCTGGATGCTCGCGATCTATGAGCGGTCACTGGAGCGCGTGCTGCGCTTCCGCCGCCTGGCTGTCGTGTCCGTCATCGTCCTTCTCGCCGGCACCGGGTTGCTTGCCGGCCGTCTTGGGTCCGAGTTTGTGCCACGACTCAGCGAAGGATCGATCGTGCTGAATGTGGTACGCCTTGCCGGCATCTCTATCGAACAATCCGTGGCCTACAATACGGTCATGGAGGAAGTGCTTCTCGACGCCTTCCCCGACGAGATCGCGAACATATGGAGCAGGACGGGCTCCGCGGAGGTTGCAACCGACCCGATGGGCACCGAGTTGACCGACGTGTTCATCACTCTGAACCGGCGGAAGCACTGGAAAGTGGCGAGCTCACAATCGGAACTCGTTCGCGAAATGGAACTCGTGGTATCCGATCTTCCCGGACAGACGGTGGCATACACCCAACCCATCGAGATGCGCGTGAACGAGATGGTCGCCGGTATCCGGACCGACCTCGGCATCAAAGTGTACGGCGACGACTTTGACACACTACTTCGCATCTCCAATGACATCCAGCGTCTTCTCACTGCGGTGAGGGGGGCCGAGGATATTTCCGGCGAGCAGCTGACGGGCCAGCCCATACTGAGCGTACGCGTGGATCAGAACGCCATCGGGCGAGTGGGAATCCCGGCCGACCGAGTTCTGGAGATGGTGGATGCCGTCGGTGGAATCGAGGTCGGTGAGATTCAAGAGGGTGAGCGACGCTTTCCACTCGTCGTTCGTTTGCCGGACCGGTTGCGCCGAGACCCCGACGCTCTCTCTGCAGTACTCATCCCGACCGCCGCAGGTTCGGTGTTACCTTTGGGCACCTTGGCCTCAGTGGAAGAAACCGAAGGTCCCGCAACGATCACGCGCGAGTGGGCTCGGCGCCGAACACTCATCCAATGCAACATCCGCGGTCGCGACATGGGTTCGTTCGTCCGCGAAGTGCGTGAACGAATGCAGAACGAGATCACCATGCCGCCCGGCTACACCGTTGAATTCGGCGGTCAATTCGAGCAGCTCGAGCGGGCCCAGGCGCGGTTCCGTGTTGTGGTGCCGCTCACGCTCTTTCTCGTGCTCTTTCTCCTCTATCTCAGCATGCGCCGCATCGGGGACGCACTGATCGTCTTCACCGGGATTCCTATGGCCGCAGTGGGCGGAGTGTTCGCGCTGTGGCTCCGGGGATTGCCATTCAGTGTCAGTGCAACCGTTGGCTTCATCGCCCTGAGCGGGATTGTGGTACTCGATGGACAGGTGCTGGTCAGCACGATTCGCAGGCTGCTATCCGAGGGGAACGGAATGCTGGCGACTGTGCAGGCCGCCGGGCGGCTCCGTCTCCGTCCGGTCATCGCCACCTCCATCACCGACATCGCTGGCTTCCTTCCCATGGCGGTGTCGGTCGGCGTGGGAGCCGAGGTGCAGCGTCCCCTGGCGACGGTGGTGATCGGTGGAGTCGTGACGTCGACGTTGCTTACCCTATTCGTGCTGCCGCTGCTCTTCGTTCTCTTCGAACGGCGGCTGAGCAACAACGCAAATGCCGTGCGGTGAAGAGACCCGGCGTCGAAGGGGGAGTTCATTCTGCTCTTCCGAACGTATGGGCCGGGTCCCACGCTCATCGACCAGACCTGGGAGATGCGGGGCCTAGTGAAGATGAGGTGGGTGCTGAAGACCAGGCGATCTGAGCAGGCGCACAATGGTCTAACAAGACAGAGAGCACGCGAACCGCCCGAGCCAGTAGGCCCGGGCGGTTCTTCGTTGGTAGCGGGGGACCGCGCGGTCCTTCTCGCGATCGGGGTCCGGGCTGACGGGGGACGGTCGATCCTGGGTGTGAGCGTGTCGCTCTCGGAGGCCGAGGTCCACTGGCGGGAGTTCCTGGCCGGTCTGCAGGAGCGCGGGCTCCACGGCGTGAAGCTGGTGACCAGTGACAGCCACTCTGGTCTGCGGGCAGCGCGGATGGCGGGTGCTCCGTGGCAGCGTTGCCAGTTCCACCTGCAGAGGAACGCGCAGGCATACGTCCCGCATATCGGGATGCGGCGCGAGGTGGCACAGGCTATCCGGAACGTGTTAAATGCTCCGGACCGGACGGAGGCCGAGCGGCAGCTGGGACTCGCGGTCAAGCTCTACCGCGAGAAGGCGCCGAGGCTGGCGCAGTGGATCGAAGAAAACGTCTCGGACGGTCTGACCGTGTTCCAGCTTCCGCCGTATCACCGCACGCGTTTGCGGACGACGAACGGACTCGAGAGGCTGAACAAGGAGATCAAGCGCAGAACGAGAGTTGCGACGCTGTTCCCGAACGAAGCGTCGGTCTTGAGACTCGTAACCGCGATTGTCAGTGAGATCAGCGAGGAGTGGGAAGCAGGAAAGGTCTACCTCAACATGAAGAGCGTGTGACCCAGAGCCCGATTTACAGAAAGAACGTTGCTCTATCCAGGTCCGGAAGGAGGCTCTGGAGACCGCTGTGGTCGAGGAGATTGGTCACCTGTTCGCCTCTTGGGCAGACACCGAGCGTCTGGCGCAACTCATGAACGACGAGCTGCAGGTTCAGCAGAAGCAGGAGTCCGCTGAGTCTGCCGAGCTCACCCGCGAACTGGCGCGGGTGGAGAACGAAACGGAGAACCTGCGCAACGCGGTCAAGGCTGGGCTCGACGACATCGACTGGGCAAGTGCTGAGCTAGATTACCTGAAGGCTGAACGAGCGGACCTCCTGGCTCGGCAAGAGGAGGCCGCCCCAAAGCCCAAGGTCATGCGAGTGGATGCATCCCTGGTAGAGAGATGCCGCGAAGCCTTCGGGGAGGTGTTCTCCACCGGGACCAGGGAGGAGAAGCGGCAGTGGGTAAGTCTGTTCATGAAGCGGATCGAGGTGGACCCGGACGCAGGCGACATCCTGATGCACCTCTTCGACTGCCCGACCATGCTGGCCCCTATGCAAACACCCGCCTCCAAGGAGACGGGTGTTTGCATCGAGTTGGTAACGGGGGCGGGATTCGAACCTGCGACCTCCTGGGCAACAGGGCCCGAGCGTCGGGAGCTGCGTCTCCGTCTGTCCCGGCGGCACACGTTGTCTCCGCGATGAGAGCAACTGAGAGAGCGGGGTGCCGAGCGGAATCAGGATGCAGCGAGTGGCGTCATGCGATAGACTACGGTGCGTGGGGCGGTCGGCACGACCCGACGGCCCTTCCGCATCTCGCATGATCCTGGGGGCCTGCTCGCGATGGAACACGTCCTCGGCGCGGCCGTGCTCACACTGGCCGTTCTCCTCTTCGTCAACAGCGTTCGCTCCCGCCGGGGGGCCCCGCTCCTTCGTGGTGTCTCAGCCACGGACGCGACCAGGCGCGGCGCGATGCTCGTCGCGTCGATCTTCGCGGCCGTGGTCGTTCTGCCCAGCCTCGTGCCGGCGCTCAGAGTCGGGTACTTCGCGTTCTGCTCGGTCTGTCCGATCGGGAGCATCGCGACGGACGGTGTCGGCTCTCCGTCCGAGTTCGTGGGCGTCTTCCTGCTGGCGTGCTGGTACTACGCGGCGACCGTCGTTCCCGTCTTCGTGCTCGCCTGCCTTCTCTCGGGCGTGCTGACCGCCAAGGCTCACCGATTCCGCATTCGGGGAGTTCTGAGGTCGTTTGGGCTTGCAGCGGTCCTTCCCGTCTGTTCGTGCGGCGTGGTCCCGCTCGCGCGCTCCATGATGGCCAGCGGAGGCACCGGCCGCCGCGACGGCCTCATCTTCTTGGCGACAGCGCCGCTCTTGAGTCCCGTCGTCATTCTCCTCGGCCTCGAGGTACTGGGCGTCGGCTACGTGCTTCTGCGTGTGGCGGCGAGCCTCGTCGTCGCGCTCGCCGTGGCGTTCCTCGTGCGCCCGTTCCTGCTGGCCGGGTCCGAGTCGGGATCCGCCTCGTGTTCCTCCGAATGTGTCGGCCCGGGAAGCTCCGTTCTTCTGGCCGGATGGCGAGTGCTCACGTCGCTCGTACGGTTCGTGTTCTACGGCATCGTGCTGGGTTCGATCTTCATCGCGTCGCTGCCCGTGGACTACGTCGGGACCATCATACCCTCGGGGTTCGTCTCGATGGCTGCCGCCGTGCTGGTGGGTGTTCCGGTCAACATGTGCGCGGGGGAGGAGATTCTGCTCATCGGGCCGCTCGCGGGCATGGGATTCACGATGGGGCACGCGCTCGCCTTCTCGCTTGCGAGCACCGGGATCTGCCTGAGCGCGATTCCGCTTCTCCTGGGTGCCCTCGGGCGCAGGGCGACGGTCGTGCTCGTCGCCGTCTACCTTGTCGTGCCTCTCGTCGTCGGGATTCTCGTGAACCTGCTTCCCTTCGCGCCGAGGCTGGGGCCCGCGCCGTTCTAGGAGAAGCACGATGAACCGGTCCGGCATCACATTCGCGCGAGGAGCCGCCGCCGTCGTCCTTGTGGCGGCCGCGACGCTCGCAGCCGGGAGCGGCCACGCGGGCGTCCTTCCCATCATCACGAACGTCCGAACCTCGGTCGAGGGCGACTCCCTCGCGATCCTCTACGACGTGCTCGACCCCGACGGTGACGAGATGACCATTCTTCTGAAGATCGCCGGCAGCGATGCGGGAATCGGCGCAGACGCCGCGGGCCTCGGGGGAGAACCGCAGGATCATCCTCGGCCGCTCGGCTCTGGCCGAGGGCGAACTCGAGGACTTCATCCCGAGGCTTCTCGCCTACGACGGTCAGGGACTCGGGGGTGAGATGATCTACGTCGAGTCCGAGAGCGGCCCTCCGTTCTTCGTCGACAGATACGAGCTCACGAACGAGCAGTTCGCGGCCTTCGTGCGCTCCGACGGGTACGATCTGCGCCGACTCGCGGACGTCGCCCTGGAGCACGATCTCACGGTCGTCACGGACGAGGCGTACGAGTACTTCACGTACGACGGGAGCGAGCACTTCAGCATCGGAGCGATCCCCGAGATGCGGGGCCGAGTCGTCAGCTGCTTCACGTTCACCAAGACGTACGCCATGACCGGATGGCGAATCGGCTATCTGCACGCCGGCGCGGAGCTCATTCCACAGATCAAGAAAGCGCACATCCCGCTTGCCATCTGCGCGCCGGTGGTCTCGCAGTACGCTGCTCTCGCTGCGCTGCAGGGCTCCCAGGACTGTGTCGCGGATTTCAGGGCGCACTACCAATCTGCCCGGGACCTCATGTGCGCACGGCTCGACCGGCTCGACTCCGTGTTCGAGTACTCGAAGCCGAGCGGATCCTATCTCATGTTCCCTCGCATCGTCCCGGACGAAGGGCGCGACTCGACCGTGTTCTGCAAGCGACTTCTGCGTGAGGCCCGCGTGTCGACGACACCCGGTATCGCCTTCGGCCCGACGGGCCAGGGTCATCTCCGGCTCTCGTTCTGCGTGCCCGAGGAGGAGATCGAGAAGGCGTTCGACAGGATGGAGGAGTATCTCGGCTGATGCAGCCGCGTCGTTCATGAGCCGGCGATCGTCGGGAAGGCAGTCGGCGCAGCCGGGCACGTCCTACCTCTTCCAGAAAGCGGGGAGCAGCAGGACCAACACCGTGTACAGCTCCAGGCGACCGAGCAGCATGCACGCGACCAGAATGAGCTTGCCGGCAGCGGGAATGGACGCGTATGTCTCAGTAGCGCCGACCGCTCCCAGCCCCGGACCGATGTTGCCAAGCGTAGCCGCAACCGACGACGCGGCCGTCACCATGTCGGGCGTGTAGAATGTCATGGCGAGGGAGGCGACAGCGAAGACCGCCACGTAGATGATGAAGAAACCGGCGATGTTTGAAACCGTGCTCTCTTCCAGGGAGACGCGTCCGAGCTTGACTCTCGTGACGGCACGCGGGTGCATGACACGCCCCAGCTCCCGCAGGATCTTCTTCAGGACCACAAAGACGCGGACGACCTTGATGCCGCCGCCTGTTGAGCCGCCACACCCTCCAATGAACATCAGCAGAACCAGCAGCAACCGCGACGCGTTCGGCCACGCATTGAAGTCCTGCGTGACGTAGCCGGTGGTGGTCATGATCGACGTGCCCTGGAAGAAACCCGCCCGCAGGGCTGCGCCGGCCCCTTGATAGACTTCTCCCCAGACATTGATGCTGAGAACCAGGCAGCCGCCGAGCCACAATGCGGTGTAGAACCGGAACTCCGGATCGCGCACGAAGGACTGAGGCTTCCCCCGCAGGGCGCGATAGTGGAGTGCGAAGTTGGCGCCCGCCAGGAACATGAAGACGATCATCACGATCTCGATGTACAGACTGTTGAAGGCGGCGATGCTCGCGGTTCGAGTGGAGAAGCCGCCCGTAGACATCGTGGTGAACGTGTGGGAGCAGGCGTCGAACCAGTCCATGCCACCGATCATGAGCAAGGCGACTTCGGCGAGACTGAGCAGGACGTAGAGCCCCCACAGGAGCTTGGCGGTGGATGCGATACGCGGCGTCAAACGGTCCTTGGAAGGACCCGGCATCTCGGCGCGATAGATCCGCATGCCGCCCACCCCCAGAAAGGGCAGAATGGCGACACAGAGGATCAGCACTCCCATGCCGCCCAGCCACTGTGTCATGCCACGCCAGAACAGGATCCCGTGCGGGATGTGCTCGAGATTGGTCAGCACGGAGGCCCCGGTCGTGGTGAACCCGGACATCGACTCGAAAAGGGCCGACGCGGGATGCGAGATGACACCCGACAGGAGATACGGGAGGGACCCGGCGACGGCTGCTGCGGCCCATCCGAACGTGACAATGCCGAACCCGTCGCGTCTGGACAGACTGACCGGGCCGCGCGTCAACGCCCACAGCGAGAAGGCAATCGACAGGACGATCCCGCTGCTCAGAGCGAGGGCCCACCGAGCCTGCGCGGGATCTCCGGCGTGCAAGGAGATCAGCCAGCATATGCCTTCGCCAAGGGCAATGAACGAAAGCACGTAGGAGATGAGATGCAGAACGGGACGGGGTCTCATTTGCGGAACACCGATTCGAGCTTCGAGGCGGCGCCCAGTGGCGCGAACACAACCAGCCGATCGCCCTCCCGCAGCACAGTGTCGCCTGTTCCGATACTGGCGACTTCTCCGCGCACGACGGCGGCCACGACCGCCCGCCGCGGGAGGCGCGCGTCCTTCAGCGCCTTACCAACCCACCTGCTGCCTCCGGACACGTGGACTTCCAGCAGTTCCCCCGGCACGTTCTGCAGCAGGGTTATCGCACGTATGCTGGTGCCTCTGACGAAACGGAGAATCGCGTTCATGGTCGCAAGATAGGGACTGACGGCCCTGTCGAGCAGGCCGGCCTCGTTGATGATCGAGACATACTCCGGCTCGGAAATGAGCGCAACCCCGAAGACAGCTCCCAGTTTCTTGGCAAGGAGGCAGGCAATCATGTTGTTCTCGTCGTTGCCGGTGGAGGCCACGATGGCGGTGTGGTCCGTGATGCCGATTTCATCCAGAACCGTGCGGTGCAGCGCGTTGCCGGAGACTACCACGCTCTTCTTCAGCGAAGCGGAACACTCGAGGGCGCGCTCGCTGTTCTCTTCGATCACAATGACCTGCTTGTCCGTCCGTTCCAGGTGACGGGCAAGCCGCCATCCCACGCCACCGCCGCCGGCGATAACGACCTTGTGAATCGCTATCCGATCCGGCCGGACGACGTCGAGGAACGCCCGCACGTCGACCGGCCGCCCGACGCAGTAGATCGTGTCCTTGACCTCGAAACTCATGTCCCCATGCGGCATCAGCAACCGCTCCTTGCGCATCACCGCAATCAGGCGCACGGCGCTGAGAATGTCCAGGCGCGGGAAGTCCTTGAGCGGCCCTGCGAGCAGAGGGCTGCCGGGAGGCACATCCGCGCCCACGGTCTGGATGCGGCCCTCCGCCATGCGGACAATCTCCTTGGCGCCGCCCAGATCGATGACGGACAGGACCTCGCGGGCGCACTCGTCGTGTTCGTTGACGATCAGGTCGATCCCGAGAGAGGAGAGATGATCCACGTGTTGCTTGGCGGTCAGTTCGTCACTCGATACGCGGGCCGCTATGTGCGATGCTCCGGCCGCGTGCGCGAACACGCCGGCCAGTATGTTGACCTCATCCCGAGCCGTTACGGCCGCGACAAGCCCGGCTTGCGCCACGCCCGCTTCTTCCAGGGTCCGTGGGCTGATGCCGTTGCCGAGGACGGTCTGAACGTCCAGTTCGGAGGCGATGTCTTCCAGGGGCTGCGCGCGGTGGTCGATCACAACGACATCGTGCTTCTCCTCGCACAACCTGGACGCGAGCCTCTGTCCGGCGACCCCCGCTCCTATGATGACAACTCTCATGGTACGCCCTTGTGAAGTAGGTGTTTCTTTGCCGCAGACGGGTTCCGCCCGTCGCTCGCCCTGACAGGCCGGCAATCCGTGTGCCACACCGCATGCGCCACGATGCCGTCCCATACTCACACACGGGGGGCTGGGGCTCAAGTCATAGTCGTGGAACGGCCAGGGGCGGGGAGTGATGGCTGAGAAGAACAGAGCTTCTCGGGCGGTGCGGGCACGCGCTCGCCCTGTGCCGTGACGAAGTCTCTGGTGCGGGGGAAGCGGCCTGGAGCTGCCTGAGCTCTGCGGCCCGGGCGGTTCTTCCTTGGTGGCGGGGGCCTGCTACGGAGCTACTCGCGACACCGCTGTGGTGATTGATGAGCAGGCGGTACACAGCGCTGACCCAGATCCATCCTCCACTCGGGCATCATCCGGACTTCGACAACGCGTCGCGCGTCGGCATCTACGGGGACATCACCATGGAGGTCGACTACACCGTGGGGTGGATCCTGGATGCCATCGCGTCTGGGGGGGATCGCACGGGATTCGGAGTCTCTTCCAACGCACGAAGCACCGAACACCACGTGATGCTCGGCCTTCTCCCTACTCCTCCTCGTCCTCACCGGGACCCCACTGGATGACCACCGACAGCGCGAAGTCGCTCATCTCAAGAGCGTAGGCGGTCAGGGTCAACCACTCCGTCGCGAAGTAGGACAGACCGACATGCGAGTTGATTCCGTCGAAGGTGTAGAAAGGGCTCACCCTATCGTAGAGTGTCAGCGAGAGTAACCCCAGAACCCAGTCCTCCTGCATGTCCGGGAGGTCCGTGGCATAGCCACCTGCCACGCTCGTCGCGAGACGGCCTTCGACGATCTCGACCGTCTTGGCGAGCTGCAAGTAGGCGGACTGGTCACTCCCGCCCGTCTGCACGCTGCCGGTGCCCAGAATGAGCGCAGGACGCCACCCATCCAGATTCTGAGCAATCGGCTGCACGCGGACACTCCAGATGACTTCCTCCGCTTCGACCGCGTACCCGACTCCCGCATCCATCCAGGAGAAGAGTCCGTAGCGGGCGTTGAGGACGGCGGTCTCCTCCTCGCCATCGGGGATGAGGAGCCCGGAGCCGAGAACCGTTCCCGGCGGCAGCAGGTCACCGATGGCCTTTCCGGAACAGGCGGGGCATGCCGGACCGCACTGCTGCGCGCGGGCGGATCCTGCCGGAATCAGAACAGCCAGGAGCGTGGTCAGTATCAGGATCGTCCAGAATCGCATGTGTTTCTCCTCATAATACGTGGACTTGGAGTGTCGCGAACGAAGTGAGCGCGACGATCGACGCAGGGAACCGTCGCTGCCGGGCCTCTGGCTTAGATGCCACGTTCCCAAAACCGTCGCAGCCGACGGCAGTCAGACCACGCTCGGATTCACCTCCTGCTCGACAACTTCTTCCGAATCCGCTCTCACTGCTCGATGCTGAGCTTCCAGGGCGGGACCCCGAGTGAGAGAGTGAGAACGCGCTCGCCCCGTGGTCCTGCGCCTCCTCTTCCCACATGCGGCCACGTGCCTCCCCTGACCGCCATGCAGACACCCGTCTCCGGAGAGACGGGTGTTCGCATCGGGTTGGTAGCGGGGGCCCGATTCGCACCCGATTCGGACATGGTACCTGTCGTGACTGCGCGCTGGCTCTACGCGGGAGTCAAGCAGGGGACGCGGGAGATGGTGAGGGTCGGGATGACGGCGTGATGGTCCGGCTGAGCAGAGCAGGCGGGCACGTTGTTACCAGCATCACGTAGGTCGCAGACGCTCACGTCTCACGTCCGTCACGGCCTAGCACACGTCCAGAACCCAGATCGTCGTGTCATCCGGATCCAGCGACTCACCGCCGTGCGTGCGGACGGCGCTCACGACATTCTCGAGGAGTTCCTGGGGAGGACGATCCGCGCCCTCCGACACGAGCGCCGCCAGCCGTGCGACGCCGAACATCTCTCCCTTCGCGCAGCACGCCTCCGTAATCCCATCCGAGTACGATACAAGTCTCTGGCCCGGCGAGAGAACGATGGTCCGATCCTCCGACTCGAACTGCTCGAACATGCCAAGGACAGTCGCCGTCGAGTCCAGGTAGTCGATAGATCCGTCGGGTCCACCGAGGATGGGCGGGCAGTGTCCGGCGCTCGCGTAGCGTAGCGCGCGGTCCCGAGTGTCGTAGTACGCGAGGAAGAGCGTGGCGAACATGGGCTCGGCGTTGGCCTGGAGGAGCCCGCGATTCATCCGGCGGAGCGCCTCCGACGGCGAGTCCTCGTCCTGAGTGAACGTCCGCAGAAGTGTCCACGTCATGGTCATCAGAAGAGCGGCGGTCGCGCCGGAACCGGACACGTCGCCGAGGGCGAGGACCAGGGTTCTCTCGTTCTTGAAGAAGGCATCGTAGAGATCTCCGCCGATCTCCCGTCCCGGCGATGCCTTCACGTGGAACGAGATGGCCTCCGACCCAGGGGTCTGCGGCAGCCGATCCGGCAGGAACATCTCCTGCAGTTCCCGAGCCGTCCGGAGGTCGGTCTCCATTCTCACGCGTTGGATCGTGTTGGTGTGGGTCTCCACGATGTACTCTCCTAGGTTGTCCTCCAGTCGGATATGTTCGCGGAGGTCTTCGTGGAGCGACCGGAGCCCGTCGTAGAGCGTCCGCATGTCTGCAGCTGCCCCGTTCGGGAGCTGGTAGCCCGAGGTCAGGTCACGGATGCGCTCGAGCTCTCCGAGGACCTCCTCGTGCTGGCTCGTCATCTGCCTGACTACCTCCGAGACCGATCTCCCGACGAGCGGGGGAGGCATCTCATCGCCCAGCGCGTGCGCCTCGACATATCGCAGGTGAGGGAAGAGGACCTCCTCCTCCAGCACGAGGTGAGGGGCGATTTTCTCTCTGAGTGTTGCGATGGTCTCCGAGATGTCCTCGAGGACCCCACCGCCGTTCGATCCGTCGGTGGCCGTCAGCCTCCCCGCGAGGTCCGCGAGTCGAGGGAGCTCGGCTCGGAGATAGGTGTGCTGCCAGCCCTCGATGTGCTCGACGAGCCCGGTGAGGGCACCGGGCGCTGGCTCGAGCGGGGGAGCTGCCACCGTCGCGGGCGGGACGATCGCGTCACTCAGAGCCTTCATGAGAGTCTCGGGATCCACACCGGCGTCCTCCGCCGCGCGAGCTAGCGCGCGTGTGTCCGTCTGCAGGGAGTCGATCCGCAGCCGCTCAAAGACCGGCCGCGTCCTCGGGTGCGCCATCACTGCCTCCCCGACGGTCGAGTTCTGGTCAAGCCTGAGCGCCATCGCCTCTCCTGGTTCTCTCCCTCACCGACGCTGGCGCTCCTGCGCACTGCTTGCCCGGTGACCACCCGAAATCGCCTCGGGCAGGCTCGGGCTGTGCTTACTTTGATTCGGGTTCAGTCAGTTGGATTCCCGAAGGAAGCCATAGAGGGTGCTGTGACCAAGGGGATCGGGCAGCTGTTCAACTCCTGGCTCGGCCAGAACAGACCGCCCCGCGACCGGAGCCAATAGTGCTCTCCGTCGGGGCCCGAGACGAGAGGCGGCGATTCACGCGCCTGTTCGTGAAGGAGACAGAACTCGAGCCAGACACCGGCGACATCCTGATGCACCTCTTCGGCCGTCCGCCCGTGCCGTCCTCCGTGCAAACACCCACCTCCAAGGAGACGGGTGTCCGCATCGCGTTGGTAGCGGTGGCCCGCTACGTGGCTATTCACGACGTGGTGGGCCAGGTTCGGTTCAGGTACTCCTTCCTGCCGCTGCCCCCCACTGAACGCCGGAAAGCGCTGAAGACGGGCAGGCCTGGGCCGGTCCTGGGGATAGGACTCGGGCTTGACTTCCTACTGATAATCCGATAGTTTAATAGTAATTGTAGTCTTGGAGGAGCACTTCGATGAGCCGAACGATCGCACAGATCAAGAAGCGCTTTGCGGACGGCGACGATGCGTGTCGGCGTGTGATCGACACCTTCTCGCTCCTGTCCAACAAGACCCGCTTCCGCATCCTCTGCATGCTGGCGGAGGGGGACTTCTGTGTTACCGAGATCGTCGACACGATTCAGACAGGGAAGCTCAGCAACGTCTCGCAGCAGCTTCGGATCCTGACGCTGGCCGGCGTGGTGGAGAAGACCCGGGAGAAGCAGCGCATCATCTACCATCTTCGTGACCGCAGACTGGCCGAGCTCATCGAGTTCATCGACAAACGATTCGCATAGGAGATGCGCCCCGTGAAGCAGCTCGTAATACTCGGCGCCGGCACCGCCGGAACCATGATGGCCAACCACCTCGTTCGGAAGCTCGACGGGAACGAGTGGGCGCTGACGATCGTCGACGAGCACTCCACCCACTACTACCAGCCGGGGTTCCTGTTCATACCCTTCGGAACGTACGACGAGAAGGACGTCTGCAAGCCGAAGACCGCCTTCATCCCCAAGGGCGTCACGCATATGCAGGAGGGGATCGATCGCATCGCGGCCGACGACAACGAAGTCCACCTCAAGAACGGCGACAAGCTCGCGTACGACATCCTGATCATCGCCACGGGGGCCAAGATCGTGCCCGATGAGACCGAGGGGATGCTGGGAGATGCATGGCGGCGCGACATCTTCGACTTCTACACGATTGAGGGCGCCAAGGCGCTGCGCGAGCGTCTCAAGGGCTGGAAGGGCGGCAAGCTGGTCGTGCACCTGAACGAGATGCCGATCAAGTGCCCGGTGGCCCCTCTCGAGTTCACGCTCCTGGCGGAGGCCTTCCTCACCAGACAGGGCGTCCGCGAACAGACGGAGATCCGGTACGTCTCGCCCCTCTCCGAGGCCTTCACCAAGCACAACTGCGCGGTCGTGCTCGGGGACATGCTGGACGACAGGCGGATCGAGTTCGTTCCGGACTTCATGTGCGAGCGCATCGACTCCGAGAGCAAGAAGCTCATCTCCTACGATGAGAGGGAGATCGAGTACGACCTGCTGGTCACTGTTCCCACGAACATGGGTGATCCCTGCATCGAGCGTTCGGGGCTGGGCGACGAACTCAATTTCGTTCCCACCGACCCGCAGACCTTGCAGTCGAAGGCGCACGAGAACGTGTTCGTGATCGGTGACGCGACGAACCTGCCGAGTTCCAAGGCCGGTTCCGTGGCTCACTTCCAGGCGGACGTGCTGACCGAGAACATCCAGCGCTACATCGCCGGGCAGCCGCTGGATCCCGGGTTCGACGGGCATGCGAACTGCTTCATCGAGTCGGGACACGGCAAGGCCTTCCTTATCGACTTCAACTATGAGATCGAACCGACGGAGGGAGCCTTCCCGCTGCCGGTGGTGGGACCGTTCAAGCTCTTGAAGGAGACGCGGCTCAACCACATGGGCAAACTCGCATTTCGATGGATCTACTGGAACCTGCTTCTGAAGGGACACCCCATGCCGGGCATCAGCACGAAGATGTCCATGGTGGGGAAGAGGATCGGGAACTAGAGAGGAGCTTGAGACACATGCCGAGCGCAGAGATCGCAGGCGTCACCGTGGACGTGAACGAAGAGGGTTACCTGACCGACCCCGGTCAGTGGACGCGCGCCATCGGCGAGGCCATCGCGGCCGAGCTGGGGATAGGCCCGATGACCGACGAGCACTGGAAGGTGATCGACTTCCTGCGGAAGGACACCGCCGAGCAGGGTCAGGTGCCCAGCATCCGCCGCATCAAGAAGACGGGGGACATTCCGACCAAGGAGCTGTACGCGCTCTTCCCGGACGGCCCGCTGAAGAAGTCGACCAAGATCGCGGGGCTGCCGAAGCCCGCGAGTTGCATCTAGCAGAACAGGAGATCTCCTCATGTCGGAAGCAGACGGCAAGATCAAGAGCGTGTCCATCGTGTGCTCCAAGGGGTCGCTGGAGGGCATCTACCCGGCCCTCATCATGGCCAACGGGGCGCGAATGGAGGGCATTGAGGCCTCGATCTTCTTCACGTTCTTCGGTCTCTACGCCATCCTCAAGAAGTTCAATGAGAAGATCAAGATCGCTACCGTCGGCAATCCCGCCATGCGGGTCCCGGACGCCAAAGGCATACTGCTCCCGACCATCATCGGTGCGATTCCGGGGATGTCGACATTCGCGACGAAGATGATGATGAAGGAGATGGAGCAGCTCGACATCCCGCCCATCCCCGAGTTCCTGGAGATGATCCATGACGCCGGCGGCCGCCTGTACGCCTGCAAGGCCACGGTCGACATGTTCCACCTCAAGCCGGAAGACTTCTGCGACGAGGTTGAGAAGGTCCTGACCGTTGGCGAGTTCTACCAGCTGTCAGCCGGCTCAGAGATCATTTTCACGTAGGAAGCTGTGGAGTTGACCCGGTGTAACGGACACCATGCTACCATGGTAGCGAAGGGGGTCCGTGATGCCGAGACCATTCTACCCACCTGAGTTCAAGAAGGAGCTGGTGGAGCTGGCCCGCTCCGGTCGCTCCCCCGAGAGCCTTGCCAAGGAGTTCGGACCTTCGGCCCAGACGATCCGCGCCTGGGTCAAGCAAGCCGATCTGGACGAGGGCCGCCGGGCTGACGGCCTGGCCACCGCCGAGCGCGAGGAGTTGGGGCGTCTTCGCCGCGAGAACAAGACTCTGCGCGTGGAGCGCGAGATCCCCAAAAAGGCCGCGGTCTGGTTCGCCAAGGAGACCGACTCAGACCCCAAGAAGGGCTCCGGTTCGTGAAGGCTCACCAGGCCGAGTTGCCGTCCGAGTGATGTGCTGGGGTTCGGGGAGCAGACGTACTACCGTCGGCGGCGGGCGGTGGAGCGTGTGGGTGTTCAGACACTGTACATAGAGCCCGGGAGCCCATGAGTGAACCGTCACCTCTGTGCTGGCTAGACAGAACGAGAGAATCCTCGCGTCCTCCGGGCTACTCGACGTATCCGAGCGATCTGAGCTCTTCCTTCAGCGTCTCGTCCGGCGCGCCCCTCCGCATGGACGAGAGGGCGGTCGGTGGCGGGTACTCGCCGTACTCGAGTCGCACGGGCGCCGTCTCATCGAATGCCGGGCGGCCGGTCCACAGCGTCGACATGGGCAGCCCCAGGATGGCCGCCACGGTCGGGGCGACATCGAGGACGTTCAGCGAATCGGTCTTCGCCGCGAACGCGGCCATCGGGCCCGCATGCAAGTAGACCCCGTCGAGCGCGTGCTCCCCGGAGAACCGTGCCTCCAGGCGTGCCGCGATGAGGGAGTCGAACCCGTATTCGCGGTCGGCGAGGATGATGCTCGCGACCTCAGGAACCTCGTTTCTCGGAGCGATCTCCAGTTCCAGGACGTTGCCCTCACGCGCGACAGTGAAGACGCCGGAATCCTCCCCGTCGATGTGGGCGTCCGTGAGCACCGACTCGAGTCTGCGGATCGTCTCCTCCCGCTCCACTTCGGTTCCCGAGACGATCTCGAGATACACCTTCCGGTCGAGGTTCGTGCCAAGGATGATCTCGTGGGCGTCAAGAGCCTGGATGAGCGCCTCGGCCCGGATCCTGCAGAAGCGCCCCATGACCTTGCGCACTGCCGGCCGGAACCCGTGGTCCGACACGATGACCACGTTGGCCTCGTCCGGGAGCGCTCTCAAGATCTTGCCGACGCAGCGGTCAGCCTCCGCGTAGAGAAGCTCTACAGTCGAGCCCAGCCGCTGAGCCTCCTCCGGGGTCACGTCGGGGAACGCGTTCGGCTCCCTGTACTTCCAGTACAGGTGACTCACCTTGTCGATCTGATTGAAGAGGACGACCCCCAGCTCGGGTCGGCGACTCCTGAGAAGCTCGGAGAACATGTCGCCTTGTATCGCCGCCGATATCTGCCGCCTCTTCCAGACGCGATCGATGTCCAGCAGATCATCGCCGGATCCGCCGGCGAGCACGAAGAAGCCTCTCCGCAACGTCGAGAGCCGCACTCCGCTGCGCAGCGCGTTCAGCAGGCCGGTGACCTGCGTTGCGCTGCTGGTCCCCCGCCCGCTGTGTCTCGCCCACATCTCCCAGAAGAAGCCGCAGTTCGGCGGGAGAGCCGAGCAGTCAGGTGCAAGAGTGCTCGGAACCACGAAGTCTCCTGCGGAAAGACCGTCCGGTGGCGGCCATGTGAAGTACCAGCCGCAGGTTCCCGCCGTGCGGCCGTCGATCCACATCCGCTCCCAGACGCGCCCGACTCGGAAGTCGGCCTGTGAATGGGCCCAGCCGTAGATCCCGCTGACCTCGGGAGGGCAGCCGGTCGCGATGGCGCTCCACACCTGAGGGGAGAGCATGGACGGGAGCGAACGAAGCCTCGCGCGATGTCCTTTCTCGAGAAGGCGCTCGATGTTAGGCATGCGGCCGGCTGCGATGCCCGCGTCGACGCACTGCCAGGAGGCTCCGTCGATGCCAATGAGCACCGTGCGGGTACCGTCACGTGGCGCTCCGGGCTGCGGGAGCAGGAGTGCGATCGCCAGGGCGCCCGCACAGGCTGCGGCGACCGCGCGCGCGGCCTCGCGCCGGAGCCTATGTCTGAACATCGCTCCCAGGACCACGGCGCAAGCGACGGGAAGAAGCCAGAGCGTTACCGGATCGCCAGGGCCGACTATGATGGCCAACCACGCGAAAGGGAGCGCTGCGGCCACGGTGCCGCCGACGAATGGCCGGACGAGGCCGAGTAGGATGATCAACACGGTCGGCGCAACGACGAAGAGTGCTAGCGCCGTGAGGGGCTCGTCGATGGTGAGGGGACTTGCGAGCCGAACAGTCGTGATCGTGAACACTGATGAGATGAGCCCGGCCACGAGGAGGGTGTGCACGGCACCACGTCGCCCCGCACCAGAGGTCGCGGGAGGGTGTCGGAAGTGCCTACCGCTGTTTGTTGTCGCTCTCACACTTGTCCGTAGCCTCTTAGTCGCCCACACTCAGGGCGAGGTCCAAGCTCACAGGATGAGGGATGCACGTCTCCTGGCCGTCTACGGCTACTATCGGATAGCCCGGGTCGATCCCTGCGTGCCACGCGGGAGGCTGCTCCTCCACTCGGAGGATTCCCGGGTGCAAGCCTTGGGCCGACTCACTCATAATCACGCTAATCACACTTGCGCGCTCGACTTCGAGGTACCCTGTGGTTCGTATGTCAGCACTGCAGTCCGAGGTCGCGATCGACGCGACGGCCATTCCTATGAGACCCTGCCCCGTAGCAGAACGGGTGACCGTCTGCCCCCGGTAGTTGTACCACTTCTAGAGGTAGGGTGCAGCTGCTGTGGGCCCGCCCCGCTTTTCTAGACCACGCCTGGGGTTAGTACTTCCGTTTCTGAGGTCCCTTCTGGTTCGTGCTCTCGAGCATACTCAACGGGCGTCAGATTACCCAGGGAACTGTGCGGTCGGTCTTCGTTGTACTCCCTTCTCCACTGCTCGATCTTGAGTCGAGCCTCCTCGAGCGTCTCGAACCAGTGGACATTCAGACACTCCCTCCTGAGGCTGGCATTGAAGCTCTCGATAAAGGCGTTCTCCACAGGCCGACCAGGTCGGATGAAGTCGAGTCGGACACCGTTCTCGTAGGCCCACTGGTCCAGGGCCTTCGATGTGAGCTCCGGGCCATTGTCCACCTGGATCACTTCGGGCAGGCCGTGGGTCACACCCAGCCGGGTCAGCACCTCCGCGACACGCCGCCCGCTCATCCCGACTACGGGTGAAGTGATCCACTAACGTCAGCACACGGAACCGATGGCCCCAGCCCAGCTCGTCGCTCACGAAGTCCATGCTCCAGACCTGGTTGCGACGGACCGGCTCAGGCTGGGCGACACGGGCTACGGCGCTCCTGCGGCGTTTGGGCTTCTTGGTACGCAACGCCAGGCCCTCCTGATCATAGAGCCGGTAGACCCGCTTCGCGTTGACGTGCCATCCTTCGCGGCGCAAGAGCACATGCAGCCGCCGGTAGCCGTACTGCACCCGTGCCTCGGCGAGATCCCGTAGCCGGACTC
>JALGWI010000100.1 GCA_025774245.1 bacterium | reverse complement strand
CGTCGTTGTGGTGCTCAAGAAAGACCAGGTGTCCAACCTCATGCAACGCGACCGAGAAGAAGTCCCACCTGCCCGGCTGAGCGGCGCCACCGACCTCGAACTCGAACGTCTTACTGGAGTCGAAGCTTAGATTGGCGGGATTCGCCGCTGTGTGTGTACCGTCCGTGACAGTTACTTCTCCCCCGTTGCAGTCGGTTTGGAAGGGCCTCCACTCGACGATTATCTCAGCAACGTTCTCGTTGTCCGTCGGCTCGAAACCGATGCCCGTCCTCAGAGGCTTCCCTGTCACCGGACTCATATCCGCGTGTATCCTGCTCCATTGATAGAATGCCTGGCCTATGAGCGCTCGCGCCTTCACGGCGGTGGTGTCGGACCAGTCACCCTTGAAGTAGTAGTCGGGCTCGTATCCCTCCTCTATGAACCCGTGCGGGACGTGGTCCGTAGGGTACCGTTCGCAGAAAGGATCAGTGAGGTCAACATAGCCCGTCTCATCGTCCCAGGCTCCGTAGGCAGAGAAGTCCTCTGTGTGGTTACCCGACCCGTTGAAGTCGTGGGTGATGTAATGCTGGTGGCACGTGTCACCTGCTTCTGATTCGACCCAGGTGTGGTTGTGCTCCTCGAACGCCCCAACGGGATCGTTCTCCCACGATGTCCAACCCTCCCCGTGATTGTGGGGCGGGATCGGAGACGCGGTGACAGCCCACAGCAGGAAGAGCACCACGAACGGGAACAGCATCTGGTGGCTGCGCGGCATTTCGGACTCCTCTCCTTCGGATGCGAGCGACGGCGACGTCATGTCAACCTCGCCAAGTGAGCCGCGGTGCGACAGTGCACTGCGTGGTGGCAACGGCGCCTCAGCGATAGAGCGCTTTTACCCTGCCCCACGTCGCGGGCTCCGTCGGAACAGGTTCGGCCGGGGGACTCTCGCAGAACGCTATGTCCGTCGCGGAGACCTCGACCGAATCGATGGCGGCAGGAACAGGGACGAGTAACTCGAACAGGTAGATGGAGTCCAGGGAAGCCATGAACGTGCCGGCGGCCGAGTCGACCACCGTTATGACGAAGGCGTCCCGGAGCGCGGCCTCGATGGCGCCGTCAGCCAGACCGCAGAGCGGGTTGCTCGAGAACTCGACATCTACACTCGTCGAATCGTTCATGTAGGAGATGCCAAGATTGTAGAGGAACTCGTAGTCGGGGAGGTCCGTCCCTGCGTTAATCTGCCGGGAGGCGAGCCCGACCATCTCGATGCCTACCAGCTCCAAAGCGCTGGCCAGCGTGTCGGGAAGCCCCGGGTTCTCGCCGACGAACTGAACCGGGTCCTCGCTCCGGTAGTACGCCCGGTGGTATTTGTCGTTTCCACTGGCGACTCGCAGATTCGGCTTCGTGTCCCACCTGAACTTCCGTATGCGGGTCCCTCCTCCGGGGACGTTCCAATGCTTCACTTTCGTCCAGGTCAGCGCCCTGGCGCAGGCGTACCCGGGTGCGGGAGGGGGAGCCCCCTCCGTGCAGGCATTCCCCTCTGAATGCGAGAGTGTGCCGGTCGCGGGGACTGCGAAGGTGTGCGCCGTTCCCGTGAACCCGCCCGCCGGATTCGCCGTCACGGTCACCTTGACCAGGTTAGCCGCGGGCGTCTCATCCTCCTCCCGGTCTTCCCCTTCTTCCCCTATCTCGACGTAGATGTAGTGCTTCGTGTGCTTGATGGTCTGCACGACGTTGAGGTTCTTCACGTCTACGTTGTTTCCCCCCTTCTCCCCGTGGTAGACCTTGGCCTTCCCACTGGTTCGCGCGCTCTTGACATGGCCCGTAGCTACCGAAGCTATGAGCACGCCGATCGCAATGATCAGGACGGCGACGACGAGTCTGCGACCCCACACAACACCTTGACCGGAGCGCTGACGCTTCATGATGAGCTCCCTTGGATTGAGTCGAGCGAGCGGCCGACTGAGTCAGTTCATGTGCTCCCCTGAGCCCGGGAAGGCGGCACGACGGATGTTAGGGTAGTCCCCTTCTCGACCAATACCCCGCAGGTCACCCCCTCTCGTGGTTGACGAGCACCCGTGTGGAAGCAAACGCGTGTCTGCGTCAGGGTCCACCATAGGGGAGGATATCACGTCACTGAGACTCAGTCAAGCGGTCACCGAGGCTTACTCCTCCCGAGGCCGGTTTTGGGTGGCAACAAGCCCCATGTCGTCCATCTTCCAGATATTGTGGGTCCCGACGGGAGCACTCCTCGGCGAGGAGTGCGATCATCGGCGAGGGGGGTCGCTTCATCACGTAGGTGGCGGAGTTCGGTGAGCCACCTGCGGATCTGGCTCCAACTTCTCAGCATTGGGGCGCCACGCAAGAAGACCCGCCCATACGGGCGGGTCTTCTCCGGTCAGCCTCGTCCGTCTCCGGCAGCGGCGGATCCTACCGGTAGAGCGCCTTGAGTGAACCCCAGGTGGACTGCTCGGTCGCAGAGTTCGCCTGCTCGTCGAGGTAGGCTAGGACGTTCTCCATCAGGGCCAGAGCGTCCGGCTGGCCGATCGCCTGGCTGATCCAATCCTCGTCTGTCGTGTGAAGCAGCTTGCCAACGCCGCTGGGCGGCGTGAAGATCCAGCCGAAGTCGTCTCCCTGGTACTCCAGGAAGCTCTCGATGGTGGTGTCACCGGTCCCGGTGCACCCGTACCAGAAGTACGGCAGGGACGGTACCGCGTTGGGGTCACTGGCGAGGGAGCCCAGCACGTTCATGGGCTGCAGATCACTGCTGACGGTGCCCAAGGTCGTGAAGGCACCCCCAAGGTCGCTGACGATGGCAGCGAATGCCTGGTTCCCGGCGTGGGAATCGCAGAGGTACTCACCCTGCAGATAGACAGGGCCCTAGGCGAAGCCCTGGACGTCTGAGGATTTCAGGAACAGCCCGGACAACTTCCAGCTCGCCATCCTCGGTGACCGGGGCGGCGGGGCCGGCCCGCTGGGCACCTGCGAACGGGCCATCGACCACCTCAACTTGCTGCAGCCTGAGTTCGTGATGAGCGTAGGCGACTACGTCGAGGGGTACACGACGGAGCAGGCGGAAATGGATGAGCAGTGGGAGGAGTTCGAGGCCATCGTCGCGAAGCTCGAGATGCCCTTCTTCCACGTGAGGGGCAACCACGACATCAACATGCCCCTGACGAGGAAGGCATGGAGTGAGCGGCACGGTCCCAAGTACTACCACTTCCGATACAAGGACGTGCTGTTGGAGTTGACGATCTGCCAGGTGACAGGCAGGGCGCCGCGGACGGTAGCGCAGTACCTGGTGATCGTCGAGCACTTCCATCCCGAGCTTTTGGAGAAGACGCACCGAGACTGGCTGAAGGGACGCCGCCGCAAGCGCAGGGCTGGAGCGAACCTGCCGGCTGAGGCGATGGTTCCGATGACGGAAAGCCTCAAAGGGAATGCTACCCTGGAGACTCACCACGGTGAGAGCGCGGCTCCCGGATGCTCCGAAGAAGCCGACCGAAAGACCCGTGGAGTGAGGCCCCAGGAATCTCCTGACAGAGGCACACAAACGGTGCAAGATCACTCACCGGACATATGCCCTAAGAGTAGGTAGGTGGCTGCTCGCTGGAGTTGGTCTCTGCGCCGGGATCGCCGCTCCGGAAGGGGCGGCGGTCTTTGTCCGCTACCCGCCAGCCTCAGGGAGCGCGAGCAATCCCGCTTGGGGACGCCGAACGCGGGTAGCCGGCGGGACCAGCAGGGTAACTGGAGGTATGCACAGCAGAACGCACTTGCCCACCACGTGGCTCCTTTCGGTGGGGGAAGACGCGAGACCGCGCGCACAGGCGCGGCGAGCAGCCCGAATCTGAGCGCACACTCAGGAATAGCGCGGACGTCCCCAGGGCCCCGGGCGCATCGTGGGAGCTGTGTGGGGGAGAGCCTGACTGATGGTGGTGGGGTCCCTCCAGTGGGCACCGTGCGCCTGGAAACCGGTTCCCGTCCGGGCTGCGACGATTGAGCTTGACATGGATGGGTGCTATGGCTATACTACTACCCAGCAGAAGCGACCACGTCGGTATGGTGACATATCCGGAGACTCTGAAGAGGGCTTGGCGCGTACGCCGGCCCTTTCTGCGTCCCAGGGGCACTGTGAGGGGCCCGAGGGTGTGGAGCGGTACTGACGATCGGTGAGGTCGCCACCTGCAGGGGCGGACAGGCCCCGTAATGAAGAAAGTCGGAGGGTCGGATGATCCGGCCCCCGGCGGAACAATTGTCGGTGCAACGGGTGATCCCTGGCCGGCGAGAACAAGAGAGGTAGTGTACAAATGAGTACGAACGGAACCGTGAAGTGGTTCAACGACAGCAAGGGCTTCGGCTTCATCGAGTTGGAAGATGGGTCCAAGGACGTCTTCGTCCACCATTCGGCGATCCAGGGTGGCGACGAGTTCAAGACGCTGAGCGAAGGTGACCGCGTGCAGTTCGACGTCGTCCAGGGCGAGAAGGGCCCGGCGGCTGAGAACGTCTCGAAGATCGAAGCGTAGTTAGCGGCCGCACGGTCGCAGACTGACATACCGGCACGGGGCCGTCCCACACCGATGGGGCGGCCCCGTTGCGTGTGCGCCGCTTGTTCAGCGGAGCGGCTCGAAGGACAGGCTGAGCGACAGGTGCCTCTTCGGCCCCAGGGCCATCTCGGTTCCGACCCCGTCCCACAGGAACACGCCCAAGGAGCTTCTGTCGGGATCGCTGGAGGAGGAGCTCAAGGACATCGTCCGCGAGCGAGACGGCATCGTCCGGGATCGCTTCGACGGACTCATCGAGGACAGCATGGTCCTCGACATCGACGGCGCCATGACGTCCGACGAGTTCTTCGACCTCGTCGCGAGCGCGCTGGCGCCCCGAGTTGGGGTGAGCCCGCCGGCTCTTCTCGAGGCTCTCCGCGTCAGGGAGCGTGAGAGCAGCACAGTGCGGGCGCCCGGCCTGGCCATTCCGCACGTGGTCATCGAAGGCGAAGGAGCCTTCGGCATTCTCCTGGCTCGTTCGCGAGAGGGGATTGCGCTGTCCGAGGGGAAGTCCCCCGTCCACATCGCGTTTGTCCTGGTCGGGACGGGAGACGAGCGCAGCCTTCATCTCTGGGCCCTGTCGGCGATCGCGCAGGTCGTCAGCAGCGCCGACTTCGAGGAGCGCTGGATGGCGGCGACCACCGAGCAGGCGCTCAGGGACCTCGTGCTCCTGGCGGAGCGCAGGAGAGTCCGGGATCGCTGAGACCGGGTGTCGTTGCCGCAGGATTCTTGACTGCCGGAGACAGGGCTGCTAGAATAGAAGCGTCGCCTCCCTGCAGGAGAATTCCGACAATCTGGGAAGGAGTATCGAGGGTGGATGAAGCCACCCTCGGCGACTTGCGTCTCTCGGTACAGGGAGGGTCTGCCGCATGAAGACTCCTGAGCGAAGGAGCGCCGTCGAGCGCGCTTCCGTGATGCTGGGTCTCTCAGTGCTCGTCTTCCTCCTTCTCCTCGAAGGGACCACGGCGCGCGCGGTCGTCAGGGACTACGCCGTCGAGGTCAGTGCCAGCATCCAGGAAGCTCCTCCCCGAATCAGTCTCTCCTGGCCGGCGGACGCCACTGCCGACCACTACTACGTCTTCAAGAAGGCCTGCTCGGATTCCCTCTGGGGCGATCCGATCGCGGTCCTGGACGGAGCGGCGACGGAGTTCGTCGATGGGGACGTCTTCGTCGGCGAGGCCTACGAGTACTCGTTCCGCAAGACGCTCGACGTCGCAACCGACACGCTTCAGGTGCCGGCCGGGCTTCCGGTGACCTTCACCATATACGACAGCTGGGGCGATGGGATGTGCTGCCATCACGGGCTCGGTGCGTACGAGGTCCGTTGCGACGGCGCCACCTACGCCGCGGGCGGCGACTTCGGCGCCTCGGAATCCACGTCCTTCACCGTGGGGGTTCCCGGGGGCTCCGACGTCGAGTTCGTCGTGTCCCTGACGCTGGATGTCTGGGCCGCGGAGACCACCTGGGAACTGACCAACGACGTGACCGGCACGGCACTGGCCGAAGGGGGCCCCTACGAGCCGCCCCGATTCGGCCACATCTTCGCCGGCATCCGTTACCCCGCGATCGAGGATCGAGGGGCCGTTCTGCTCGTGGTCGCATCGGACGTCGCCGCGGAGCTGGCCAGCGGGATCGAGCGGTTGGAGTTGGACATGATCGCCGATGGCTACCGGGTCCGTCGCCTCGTCGTGGCGGACGGCTCGAGCGTCCCCGACGTCAAGGACATGATCGTCACCGAGTGTGCGACCGATCCGACCATCGGGAGCCTGTTCATTCTCGGTCACGTGCCCGTGCCCTATTCGGGCAACATCCTCGGCGCCCACGCCAACCACCAGGGCGCCTGGCCGGCCGACCTGTACTACGGCGAACTGGACG